>CAMFVG010000055.1 GCA_945992055.1 uncultured Clostridia bacterium
CAACCTTGGGCAAATCATTCTTCCTAATCAACGCATTAAACAAGCGGGAGATAACCTGCCCTTCCATTGGTCTGCCGTTGGGTAAAGCAAGAACAATGTTATGCCACAGTTCCAGTAATTATATTATTTCTTCTATGGAACATGGTCCTTTCCCCAACGATAAAGGACAGATAGAAGCGTTTTCAATTGCTTTCAAAACGGCAGTAGAATTATATGACCACGCCGATATTCATGATGCGATTTATATTGAAGAGTTTTCTTTACTTCTTCCGGTAACAATGTCCAACAATGAACACGATAATAGTATTGTTTATGGGAAATGGTTGACCGGAGGAATCCATATTTCTATAGACTCCATCAAAAGGGTCAGTACAATCATGTCTTGGCTTTCAAAAGATGCGTTAATAGAATCCGCAAAACTTGCCGGTTTTACTGTGCCAGTTATTGAAGAGGAATGCACTTCGGATGAAGTACAAATGCAAAACGGTGAAAATTTTGATTTGGTTGTACCTGATAGTATTGATGTTTTTCCAACTAAAGAAAAGTTCATACTTGTGGGTAGACCTGAATTGGAACAATTCTTTAACGACAATATCGTTGATATTGTGTTAAATCAAGAGCAATATCGGCGTATGGGAATACTATTCCCAGGGGCTACAATTCTGCACGGACCTCCTGGATGTGGTAAGACATATGACTTAGAGCGAACGCATGAACGCGTCATCACCGATGGAAAAAGCAGTTGGTAGTAATTGATGAAAAATCGTAGCAGGTGACAATCAGTGGAGAATTGTGGAATAAAACACCAACTCGGAGTATTTAAACCAAATGATAGTGGAAACAAATGTGACTTTTGAATAGGATAACTAAAATTACACAGGCCGCCCCAAAAAGGGCGGCCTGTGTAATCATTAAAGTTTTGCAGCTAGTTCAACAGCTTTGTTACAGCATTTCCTCTCTGCGGTTACTACGCATTATCATATGCATCAACCCTATGAATGCCACTAACATCATTGTCACGCCCATGAGCAGCATGGGAGCTACATCTCCCTGGCCGGTCTTGGCTATTCCGCCGGAAATACCTGGAGTGTTGTCGGGAATGATCTTCTCAGGGGTATTGCAAATGGACAATACTCTACTGCTGCAGCTTGCAGCAACGGTAGCATCATTTCCGGATACGTTCATTGTGCCATCTGTCCCGACAACCAGTGTCCATCCGACAAGAGGCTTAATGTAGCCCTGAGGAGCAGTTGTCTCCGTTACGGCATATGTGCCGGGCCGCAGCAAGATGGAACTTGTATTGCCCGATGCATCCGTAGTAAGGGTGTAAGTCTTTCCGCCGCCGGTTACGGTAAATACCGCGCCACCCAAAGCCTTTCCGGAATAGAAATCCTGTTTATGCAGAGTCAGACAATAGTTAACAGGCCTGTTCACGACGGTTATGGTAAGGTCGGATACCGCCTTGTCATTTACCTTCATTCCGTCTGCATCCACAGTAAAGACGACCTTATCTCTGTCCACTATGTATCCGTTAGGCGCAATTACCTCTTCGAGTACATAATCGCCATAAGGCAGCGTTACCTTGGCTGTGCCGTCACTGCCGGAGGTAAGATTATAGGTCTTTCCGCCTCCGGTAATGCGGAATACCGCGCCCGCAAGAGCAACGCCGGTATCGGATACCTTTTTGACGGTGATTTCCTTAACAACAGCCTGATTGGTGATGGACGCTTGGCTTACATTATCCACCACAGGCAGCAGCGTACCTGCACTGCCCACCTTGATATCGCCGTTTTCATCAACTACGAAATCAACAGGATTGTTCCACAGCTTATATCCTTCGGGAGCCTTGGTTTCGCGGATACGGTAGCTGCCCATTGGCAGGTCAGCGAAGGTTGCAATTCCGTTGCGGTTTGTAACAGCCTCAGCAACCGTGGTCTCGGAATTGCCGTTTCTCAGGTACAAGGTAAACTCGGCTCCCGCAAGGCGCAGTTCATTATTTTCCTTATCGATCTTAACGATACTTACTGCAGTTCTGCGGAGGAGATTCTCTACCTCTATTTCAATGGCTTCGTGACAGTTTGCTGCGGTAATGGAGAATGCCCTTTCCCCATCTATTGCAACGTAGCCTGCAGGTGCTTTTGTCTCCTTGAGGGTGTACTTGCCTTCGGGGAGTTCCTTCAAAAGTACGCTGCCTGCATTTATTGTTTCAGTGCCCTCTTCGCTCAGGGTGTATACATTTCCGGATACCGTCCAGCTGAGGACATTGCCGGCTTCATCCACCAGCACGAACTCTGCGCCTTCCAGTACCTTGCTTCTGTCATCGTGATCCACTTTACGCAGTGAAGCAGAACCCAGAATGTACTCATCAGGTACTTTTATTATAACGGTATTGTTGTGAGTAAGGTCTTCCTTACGCACGGTATACTCCTGAGGATTAAGCTTGTATCCCTTGGGAGCCTTTACTTCGCTTATGGTGTAATCGTCATATTCCAAATCGTCCAGCCTGGCTTTTCCGTTCTCGCCCGTAACAACGGTCTTGGTAAAGCCTCTGCTGTCCGTCACCGCGAACTCTGCGCCGGCCAGAGCCTTTGCTTCATCGTTGGAATCATGCTTGTAAATCTCCAGAGAGTATACGCTCTTTTCATTTACAAAAGTATAGGTGAACTCCGCATCTTCAGCGGTGTTTTCATCATAAGTGAACGTATAAGGCTTGCCTGGGTAAAGCTCATAACCATCGGGTGCCTTGGTCTCGGCTATGATATAGCTTCCAAAGGGCACTGTGAAGGTAACTTTTCCGTCATATCCGGTAGTGGCTTCCTCGATGAAGGTGCCGTCCGCATGATACAGGGCAAATACCGCACCCATGAGACTCTGGGCGGTATCATCTGCGCTCTGCTTAATTATGCTTACCTTACGATATGCCTTATCGTTGGCTACCCTCAGCTGCACTGTTTCATCCTGCTCGGTGATCTTTACCTGCCAGCTTTCGCTTACAGTCTCGTAGCCTGCAGGTGCCTTTACCTCGTGTACG
>CAMFVG010000056.1 GCA_945992055.1 uncultured Clostridia bacterium
CATATGCACCGATTATAGAGGAATGTCCGGTAAATATTGAATGCAAAGTTACCGAAATCAAAGAATTGGGTAGTCATCATATGTTTATAGCAGAGGTTGTATCTGTACAAGTTAGCGATGAATATATGAATGAGACCGGAAAATTCTGTTTACATGAGACCGGGCTTATGGCGTACTCTCATGGGGAGTATAGGAGTTTGGGAAAACAGATTGGAACTTTTGGATACAGCGTAAAGAAAAAGAAACTTTCCGAGTAATACGGAAAGCTTCTTTTTTTATTTGTCTAAAGATTTTACCTTTAATTTTAAAATTCGTTTCAGAAGAACGATGCAAATCGCAACAGATACAATTTCGGCAATTGGATATGCGAACCACACCATATCAAGCCCAAATATTTTTGCGAAGATAAATGCTACCGGAAGAATCACGACTAATTGTCTGGCGATAGACATTATCAAGCTATATACACCGTTTCCTAAAGCTTGGAATATGGAACTGCTGACAATGCAGAATCCTGCAAATGTGAAACTTAAGCTAATGGTCCGAAGAGCAGGAATGCCAATTTGCAACATATTATCCGATGCGCCAAATAGTCCAAGTAAAGTTTCCGGGAAGAGCTGGAAGACCATCATACCAATTAGCATAATGCCAACTGCGATGACGACGCCAAGTTTCAATGCCTGATAAATCCGTTTTTTATTACGCGCACCATAGTTGTAAGCCACAATTGGAATCAAACCGTTTGTGAGACCAAATACCGGCATAAATATAAAACTTTGTAACTTAAAGTAAACGCCGAAGACGGTTGCAGCAGTTGAAGTAAACATCAAAAGGATGTTATTCATTCCGAATGTGGTAAGTGAACCAATGGATTGCATCAAAATAGATGGCACACCAATTTTATAAATAGAGCCGATGGTGTTTTTACATGGTTTAAACTTTCTGAAAGAAACATGAATTTCTTTGTTGTATTTATGGTTTAAAATAGCACCGAGTATCGCTGCTACAATTTGTCCAATAACAGTTGCAAGAGCGGCACCGGCCACTTCCATGCGAGGGAAACCAAACCAACCGAAAATGAAAATCGGATCCAGAATAATATTGATAATAGCACCGGTTCCCTGGATTACCATATTGAAAATAGTTTTCCCGGTGGATTGCATCAAGCGTTCAAATGTCACTTGCATGAAAATACCAAAAGAAGCAATCGTAACAATGAGCATATAGTCTGTACCGTATTTGATGATTTCAGGATCAGACGTTTGTATTTCGAAAAACAAACGAGAACCAAAAAGTCCTGCGATTGCAAAAATGATGCTACTCAAAATGCCAAGCAATATTCCGTTCTTAGCAATGGTGTTTGCTAAATCGAATTTTCGTTCCCCAAGGCTCTTGGAAAGCAAGGCGTTAATTCCGACTCCGGTTCCTGCAGCTACGGCAATCATCAAGTTTTGGATTGGGAATGCTAAAGAAACTGCTGTCAGAGCATTCTCATTTAATTGCGCAACAAATATGCTATCTACAATGTTATATAAAGCCTGTACCAACATGGATATAATCATTGGCAAGGACATGGTAATCAATAATTTAGGAATGGGCATTGTCCCCATTTTGTTTTCTTTTCTTATTTCTGTCATAAAAATCGTCTCCTCTATGCATACCTGACTATTCTAACACTGTGGAAAGTTTTTTGCAAATAATATAGTGACGAAAACGCATTAAAATGATATGATTTTGTTATGTGAAAAACAAGAAGGGAAAAGAAAGAGGATTTAATATGGTACATGAGCTTTCCAGAACAGAATTGTTGATTGGAGAAAGAGGCTTGCGTCGACTTGCAGATGCGACTGTTATGGTGTTGGGTGTAGGGGGCGTAGGTTCTCATTGTATTGAAGCGTTGGCGAGAAGTGGTGTGGGTACACTCATCCTGGTGGATAACGATAGAGTGAGTCTCACCAATGTAAATCGTCAATCGATTGCGTATTTGAGTACGGTGGGAGAGTACAAGACGAAATTGATGAAAGACCGTATTGAAGATATCAATGCAACCACGGTTGTATATACGCATGAACTCTTTGTTTTGCCTGAAAATTTAGAACAGATTTTAAAAAAAAAGGTAGATTATATTGTCGATGCAATTGACACAGTTACTGCAAAACTTGCTTTGGTAGAATATGCGAATGAGCATGATATTCCTATTATCAGTTGTATGGGGACAGGCAACAAATTGCATCCGGAACTTTTTGAGATTGCAGATATTTCCAAAACCTCGGTTTGTCCGTTGTGCAAGGTGATGCGAAAAGAGTTGAAAGCTCGTGGTATTTCTCATTTAAAGGTTCTGTATTCCAAAGAAAAACCGATAGACACCTTAGGAAAAGCTACAGGAGAAGATTTGGGAATGCGCAGATCATTACCGGGAAGCATTTCTTTTGTTCCGCCGGTGGCAGGTCTTTTGATAGCAGGACAAGTGATACGAGAAATAGCAGACGTGGAGTAAGAAGGAGAAAACATGGATTTATTTGATTATATGCGAGAACAAAAAGGAGATAAGGAATCGCCATTGGCGTCCAGACTTCGACCGACTACGTTAGAGGAAATCGTGGGGCAACAACATATCATAGGGAAAGACAAATTACTTTACCGTGCCATTAAGGCAGATAAGTTAGGGTCTCTGATTTTCTACGGCCCACCGGGGACAGGTAAAACGACTTTGGCAAAAGTGATTGCGAATACGACCAGTGCAGAGTTTAAGCAGATTAATGCGACTATTGCAGGAAAGAAAGATATGGAAGAAGTCGTGCAACAGGCCAAAAATAACATGGGGATGTACGGAAAAAAGACCATTCTATTTGTAGACGAGATTCATCGTTTTAATAAAGGGCAGCAGGACTATTTATTGCCGTTTGTGGAAGACGGAACTTTGATTTTAATTGGAGCAACGACAGAGAATCCTTACTTCGAAGTGAATAGCGCTTTGATTTCACGTTCCAGTGTATTTGAATTAAAGTCTTTGGAAAGAGAGGATATCAAAACGCTATTAAAGAGAGCGGTGTACGATAAGGAAAAGGGCATGGGAAGTTACTCGGCCGAGATTACCGATGAAGCATTGGAATTTCTTGCAGATATATCCGGTGGAGATGCCAGAAATGCATTGAATGCTATTGAACTGGGTATTTTGACAACAGAACGCAGTGAAGATGGCAAAATACATATTACGATTGATGTCGCTCAAGAATGCATTCAAAAACGGGTGGTACGTTATGATAAAACAGGAGATAATCATTACGATACCATTTCCGCATTTATCAAAAGCCTGCGCGGTTCTGATCCGGATGCGGCAGTTTATTACTTGGCGAAAATGTTGTATGCTGGGGAAGACATCAAGTTTATTGCCCGTAGATTGATGATTAGTGCATCAGAGGATGTGGGAAATGCAGACCCATATGCACTTACGGTGGCGGTTTCTGCCAGTCAGGCAGTTGAGCGAATCGGCATGCCGGAAGCCCAGATTATACTGGCACAAGCCACAACCTATATTGCCAGTGCACCGAAAAGCAATGCTTCTTATCTTGCAATTGGGGCGGCAATGGAGGCAGTGAAAACGAAAAAGACAACAGTTCCCACACATTTGCAGGATGCTCATTATAAGGGGGCAGCTAATTTGGGACATGGAGTCGGATATAAGTATGCACATGATTATCCGGAACATTATGTGAAACAGCAATATTTGCCGGATGAGATTAAAAACGAGAGATTTTATAATCCGACAGATATTGGATGTGAAAAAGAAATCAAAGAACGCTTGGAACGATTACGAAATCGAGAGGATTAAAAAATGGCGAATCATAAAAGATTCGCCATTATTTGTGCATAAATTTCTTGGTTTTTTTTACTCCAATTGTTTGCAATTGTTGCAGCCTCTTCCTCAGTCGGCAAGGTTAAGGTTAAATCCACTAATGAAGTTCCGTTTTCCATGATCTGACAACGGACAGCATATTCATTTCTATTAATCGGATAGTAATCGGCTTTCACAGACACTTCGTTTTTTAAGTCATAATGTTTTTCTAAAAGAAATACATTGATATCTTCCTGAATGGCAGGAGAAATATTATTTTTAAAGAAATGAATGGTTTCCGTACCTTCTTCTGTTAAGTGATAGAGGGTGCGATTGTGCGTTGTTTCTTCGCGAATAAAACCGGCTTCTACCATTTCAGACAGGGCTTGTTGCAACGTAAAGTAGTTGGTATAACCTTTGTCTAAAACAAACTCGGAAATCTGTCCATTGGTAAGTGGGAAATCTAATTTATCCAACATATATAATACGATTAATTTGTAGAGTGTGAATGGTTCTGACATGCAAACTCCTTTCCTTGCCATATATCAGCGTTTTTGAAATATTGTTGTATGCGATTAAGTACCAAGCGTTTGTTCCCGGTCCAGAGTGGGGCCAGAAGCAAGTCTTTTGGACCATCTCCGGTTAGTCGATGGATCACAATGTCAGGTCGAAGATTCGAGATGAGTTGTCCGAGCAACACCAGGTATTCATCCAAAGTTGGCAAATAAAATGGTGTAGAGTTGTAGACCTTCTCCAAATCTGTATTTTTCAATACGTGTAATAACTGTAGTTTGATACCGTCAATAGGAAGTCTGTTTAAGTAAGCAATGGTTTCAAGCATCATCTTTGTGGTCTCATTTGGGAGACATAGGATGGTGTGAACGATAACCTGTACACCAATATTTTTTAAATCATAAACTGATTTTTCAAAAACGTCAAGCGAATAGCCGCGACGAATAAAATCAGCAGTTTTTTCGTGTATCGTTTGGAGACCCAATTCCACCCATACAGGCTTGATTTGGTTTAGCTGAGCCAGTAATTTTAAAATTTCAGGTGAAAGGCAGTCCGGTCTTGTTGCAATAGAGAGCACTTTAATATCCGGCGATGCGATTGCTTCAGTAAAAATTTTTTCCAAATACGGGAGTGGCGCATATGTGTTGGTATAAGCCTGGAAATATGCGATGTAAGAGGTTCCGGTATGCTTGCGTTCCACGCGTTTTCTTCCTTGGATGAGCTGCTCCGTGATGGATAAATTTCGGTCACTTGCAAAATCGCCGGAGCCACCGGAACTGCAAAAGATGCACCCGTGTTTGCCCAAAGTGCCATCCCGATTCGGGCATGTCATGCCTCCATCCAAAGAAATTTTATACAGTTTTTCGCCAAGAGTATTTTTTATATAGTGGTCCAGAGAGTAGTATCTCTTTTCACCCCAGTTATTCATTTCATCACTTCTTTCAGTGCTTATCATAACATTTCAAATAAAGCAAATCAACTGAGAGAAAAAAATACTTTTACTTACGAAGAAAATCATGTATAATATAAGAAACATATTCAACTTGTCAATTCAGACGAATTTCCCAAAGATAGATAATGTATATCAGAAAGGACATATTAGATATGAGAGAAAAGTATGAGTCTTTGCCATTAGCCACTTTGCGTGATTTGGCGAAAGCACGAGAAATGTCAGGAGTCAGTACATTGAAGAAATCAGAATTAATTGAAGCAATGTTGGAGCAAGACGAGAAAGACAAATTAAAAAATGAAAAATCTGCATTGGACCTGGAGCAATTAGACAGCGGCGAAGTCGCAAACGGTATTTTAGAAGTTATGGCGGATGGATATGGATTTATTCGAAGCGCGAATTATCTTCCGGGTGAAAATGATGTATATGTATCACCTTCCCAAATCCGGAGATTTGGTTTGAAGACAGGTGATATTGTAACAGGGAATACCCGGATTAAGACGCAACAAGAGAAATTCAGTGCGCTTCTCTATGTGACGAAGATCAACGGCTTATCTCCGTCAGAAGCAACAAAAAGAAGTAATTTTGAAGATATGACACCGATTTTCCCGGACGAAAGAATGCGTTTGGAAAGTGGAAAGAGTAGCGTTGCAATGCGTATTGTAGATTTGCTTTCGCCGATTGGAAAAGGACAGCGTGGTATGATTGTATCTCCGCCGAAGGCTGGAAAAACAACACTTTTAAAGCAAGTAGCACAGTCGATTCTAAAGAATAATCCGGAGATGCATATTTTGATTCTTTTGATTGATGAGCGCCCGGAAGAGGTAACAGATATTCGAGAAGCGATTACCGGAAAGAATGTGGAAGTGATTTATTCTACCTTCGATGAACTTCCGGAGCATCATAAACGTGTCTCTGAAATGGTAATAGAGCGTGCGAAACGCTTGGTAGAGCATAAAAAAGACGTTGTGATTTTATTAGACAGTATTACGAGATTGGCGAGAGCATATAACCTTACTGTTCCGCCGAGTGG
>CAMFVG010000057.1 GCA_945992055.1 uncultured Clostridia bacterium
AAGTCCTGCTGATTTTCCTTCTTGAAGCAATACGATAACTGTCAAAACGACACAATCTATAGCAAATAAAATTGTCAAAATCATTTCAAGTACTTCTTTCATTTCTACACCTCCTGCGTATATAACAAAAGTATTTTAACACAAGAGTTTCTTATCTGCAAGCATTTCTTACTTGTTTTTTCCAAAACTGATCAACTCATCTTCAATTCGGAGTAATTGGTTATACTTTGCCACCCGTTCTGTTCGGCATGGTGCACCTGTTTTAATCTGACCTGTTTGAAACGCCACAGCAATATCCGCAATCATCGTATCTTCCGTTTCCCCTGAACGATGTGAAATAATCGTTTTATACCCAGAAATCTTAGCCAGTTCAATTGCCTCAAATGCTTCTGTCAGCGTTCCGATTTGGTTTACCTTTACCAGAATTGCATTGGCTACCTTCTTATCAATGCCTTTTTGTAAGCGCTTGGTATTGGTAACAAACAAGTCATCTCCAACCAATTGAACACGTTCGCCCAAACGTTTTGTAATCAATTCCCATCCTTCCCAATCCTCTTCATCCATCGGATCTTCAATGGATATGATGGGGAATTTTGTAACTAATGTTTCATAGTAATCTACCATCTCCTGGGCACTGCGAATGACATCTTCCCCTTCAAAAACGTACTTTTTAAACTCCTTATTATATAGTTCTGATGCCGCAATATCGAGTGCAAAGGCAATATCCTCCCCAACCTGATATCCCGCTTCCTGTACAGCTTCACTCATCAATTGCAGGGCTTCCTCGGCGTCCGCAACATCTGGTGCAAACCCACCTTCATCCCCCACTGCGGTGCTATATTTTCTGTCTTTTAAAATCTTCTTGAGCGTATGATAAACTTCCGCGCACATACAAAGTCCATTTTTAAAGTTTTCCGCTCCTATAGGCATAATCATAAACTCTTGAAAATCTACTGTATTGTCCGCATGTTTTCCGCCGTTTAAAATATTCATCATGGGAACTGGTAGTTTTCCCCCTGAAACACCGCCAAGATATCGATATAGTGGAATCCCAAGTGCCTCCGCACCTGCCTTTGCTACTGCCATGGACACCCCCAGCATTGCATTGGCACCCAAGTTCGATTTGTTTTCCGTACCATCCAATCGGATCATAAGTGCATCGATTTCCGCTTGTTCTAATACATTCATCCCGATAATTTCCGGTGCAATCCTGGTATTGACATGGTCCACTGCCATTTGTACTCCGAGTCCACGATAGCGTTTCCCACCATCACGTAATTCCATCGCCTCAAACTTCCCTGTAGAAGCGCCCGAAGGAACACTGGCCCTTCCGTATATTTCTTCTCCTACCAGAACTTCCACTTCTACTGTGGGATTTCCTCTGGAATCTAAAATTTCTCTCGCGTAAACATCTGTAATCGGCATATATTGATACATCTTTTCATCCTCCCTTGAGAGAATATTATGTACCATTTTTTTGATAATATAACAAAAAAGGACGTATGCAATTCATACATACATCCTTCTGTATTTAGTCGATTACAATTAATCCTTCTGCACAAATGACATCAATCACTTGTTTTACATATTTTGCACAAATCTCATCGGTTGCTGCTTCCACCATAACACGAATCACAGGTTCTGTACCACTCTCACGTACTAAAATACGTCCGTCGTCACCAAGTTCTTTCGTTACTTGCTCAATTGCCTTAACAACCGCCGGATTTTCTCTGGCTGCTTTTTTATCAGCTACTCTTACATTTTTTAATAGTTGTGGATAAATCTTGATTTCTTCCGTAAGTTTTGCAAGAGATTGTTTCTTTTCGAGCATCACTTCCATAACCAAAAGTGAAGTTAAAATACCATCCCCGGTAGTCGCATATTTACTGAAAATAATATGTCCGGATTGTTCTCCTCCCAGAGAATAATTGTTTTCCGTCATATTTTCAGAAACATATTTGTCGCCTACTGCAGTCTTCTCATATTTTAAACCAACCTTGTCACATGCTTTATAAAGACCCAAGTTCGACATGATAGTAGTTACAATGGTATCACCATTCAAGCGGCCTTCTTCTTTGAGATATTTACCACATACATAGAGAATCATATCTCCATCTACCAAATTTCCGTTCTCATCTACGGCCAAACATCTGTCCGCATCTCCGTCATAAGCAAATGCAACATCCAAATCTTTTTCTTTTACGTATGCTTGCAACTGCTCAATATGAGTAGAACCACAATTACGATTAATGTTGGTTCCGTCCGGCTCACTATTGATTACGTAGGTCTTTGCGCCTAACGCATCAAACACACTCTTTGCAATCGTAGAAGCACTACCGTTGGAACAATCCAATCCCACACGTTTGTCTTTGAAAGAACGTGTTGCTACAGAAATCAAATGTCCGATATAACGATTTCGACCAGCTGAATAATCAATGGTTCGTCCAATACGCTCCCTTGTTGCATATGGGATTTCCCCGAATTCGCCATCAATATAGGCTTCAATCTTTTCTTCTACCTCTGCTTCCAATTTACGTCCCTGTGCATTAATTACTTTAATACCGTTATCATAGAACGGATTGTGACTAGCTGAAATCATGATCCCACAATCGAAATCTTCTGTACGTACAACGTAAGAAACACTTGGTGTTGTGGTTACGTGCAAAAGATACACATCCGCTCCTGAAGCTGTCAAACCTGCAGAAAGTGCATCTTCAAACATATAACTACTGCGTCTGGTATCTTTTCCAATCACGATTCTCGCTTTGTGTTCCTGTCCATAATACCATCCCAAAAAACGTCCCACTTTAAATGCATGTTCCACTGTTAATACCACATTAGCTTCCCCTCGGAAACCGTCTGTTCCAAAATATTTTCCCATAACAATTACCTCTATTAATTATTTTCAACAACTACTTTTCCGTCCACAACAACTTTCTGAACGTTCATCTTGTGATCTACTACAACAAGGTCCGCTTTTAACCCTTTACGAATTTCACCACGGTCATTCAATCCTACTGCTTTTGCAGGATTACGAGAAGCAAATTTAAAAAGGTCCACTAAAGATGCCCCTGTATGCTTCATAAAGTTTCTACATGCCTGATCCAATGTTAATTTGGAACCGGCAATTTCTCCCTCAAAATCAAAAAGTATGTCGATTGCACCATCATACAAATCTCCCGGTGGAATCGGTCCGTCAAACACACATGCATCCGATATCAACACAATCTTATCATCCCCTTTAATGCGACGAATTAAACGTTGATTATACGGATTCACATGAATTCCGATTGTATCACTGATAATTTCCGCATAAATATCCGTATTATAATTGACTGCTTCATCCACACAGATACCACGACATTCCGGATAGATTTCCAACGTTCCCGTTGCATTTGTATGATGTGTTCCGATACACAAACCATATGGCATTAATTCTTCAATCTGTTGTGGCGTCGCTTCACTGTGTCCCACAGAAAATCGCACATTCGGATTTGCTTTTTTCGCATCAATTACAAACTGTTCAATGCCTTCTCTTTCCGGGGCCAATACCCAAACACGCGCATCCTCTCCCGCCTTATCAAGGAGTGGTTGATAATCATCCTTGCAAACAGGCCCTTTCCAAGGATTGTTCTCACGGTCTGCACCAAACTTCGGATTCATGTATGGTGTTTCCATATAGAATCCTCCAAAGTTTGAACCTTCTTTCCCTTTCAGCGCATCACGAACGATATCTACCTGCTCTACTAATTTCTCTTTTGGCATATTGAAATACAAGGTAGGAAGTACTGTAGTCGTACCATGCTCTAACATGAACTTGGACGCAAATTCCGGATCTTCATAGAACCAACGTCCTCCACCCGCATGAGTGTGGATATCCACCAACCCTGGACCCACATATGCACCTTTTGCATCAACTACTTCATATTCACTCAAGTCTCCTACTTTTTTCATAAGACCATAATCAAAGATTTTTCCATCTTTCAAAAGAATGTATGCCTCTGGAATATAATGGTCTTTCATAACTAATTCTGCATTGATTATTGCTAACATATAAACCTCCTATTCTAGTGATGGAACAGACGGATTCCCGTAAATGCCATCGCCATATTGTATTTGTTACATGTGCTGATTACATTATCATCACGAACGGAACCACCTGGTTGTGCAATATATTTTACACCACTCTTATGGGCTCTCTCGATGTTATCACCAAATGGGAAGAACGCATCGGAACCAAGTGACACATCGGTCATCTTATCTAACCATGCACGTTTTTCTTCTCTGGTAAACACTTCCGGTTTCACCTTGAAGATATTCTGCCATGTTCCCTCTGCAAGAACATCCATATATTCATCCCCAATATATAAATCAATGGAATTGTCACGGTCTGCCCTTCCAATGCTATCTACAAACTGCAAACCAAGTACTTTTGGTGATTGACGAAGCCACCAGTTATCTGCCTTTTGTCCGGCAAGTCTTGTGCAGTGAATACGAGATTGTTGACCAGCTCCGATACCGATTGCCTGGCCACCTTTCGCATAGCATACAGAGTTTGACTGTGTATATTTCAAAGTGATAAGGGCAATTGCCAAATCAATCTTTGCTTCCTTTGGAATTTCTTTATTGTCCGTAACCACGTTGGCAAGCAACTCATCATCAATGACAAGCTCGTTTCTTCCTTGCTCAAACGTAATACCAAACACTTCTTTATGTTCAATTGGATTCGGCTCATAGTCCGGATCGATTTCAATCACTGCATAATTTCCTTTTTTCTTTTGTTTTAAGATTTCCAATGCTTCCGGCTCGTATCCAGGTGCAATCACACCGTCTGACACTTCACGCTTGATTAACTTTGCCGTAGAAACGTCACATACATCGGAAAGGGAAATGAAATCTCCAAACGAAGACATTCTATCTGCTCCTCTGGCTCTCGCATAAGCGCAGGCAAGTGGTGATAACTCCTCCACATCATCTACCCAGTAGATTTTTGCTAATGTTTCATCCAAAGGAAGACCCACTGCTGCACCCGCCGGAGAAACATGCTTAAACGATGTCGCTGCCGGAAGCCCTGTCGCTTTCTTTAATTCTTTCACCAATTGCCATCCATTAAATGCATCTAAAAAGTTGATGTATCCCGGTTTTCCACACAATACCTTAATCGGGAGTTCCCCTTCATTCATATAAATTTTTGATGGTTTTTGATTTGGATTACATCCATACTTTAATTCTAATTCTTTCATCTTTGGTCTCCTATTGATTCTTATTTACAATTTTCGTTTCATATTTTCCAGTTGCAATATCAATATAGCGCACAAATAAAGAAACCTTGTTTTCTTCATTCAAACTATTCCACAACAATTCGGTATAAGCCTCCATGTCGTCTAAAACATCGACCAACTTTGGTTCCCCTTCAAAACTTGGAAGTGGGTTTCCATCACATTTGTATGTATGTATAAAATGTGCTTCTCCTGCTACCGGATTTTCATATGTAAATGTATAACGATTGCTTGCTGACGGATTGCCATTATTGCTTTTTAAAATAGACATTGCATAATGGTACTCTCCATTTTCAATTTGCATAACACCTGAAATACGTGGTGTATAGTTCGGTCCGTCCGGTTCAAACTCTCTCACGCGAAGGGATTGTTCAAAAGTCAAGCCCTTTTCAAGCCCCTCATAAGCAGTATCTGTTTGGTCACCATTTGTTACAATTGTTATATTTCCAAGCACACGAACCGGTGCATAGATAATCAAGCTTGGGTCTGTCAATTTCGAAGGGTCATATGCCTGAGTTCGGATGCCTTCTCCTTCTGTCACAAACACACGATTTCTACTGTTTTCACTTCTCCCCATAATGAAATAAGCGGTCACTGCTTTTGTACCGTCTGGCGTTTTCCCAATAATAATTCCACGCCCCGGATAAGCGTTACCTTGTAATTCTTTTGCAATCGATAACATTTCCATGAATCTTTTCTCCTTTTCGTCTGTCATAATAATTTATTATATCCCAAATACGGGTATAATTACTAGCCTTTTCTTCCTAAAACTTTCGTAATTCTTCGACCTCGTCTGCTTTTGCCACACGGATTGATTTAATTTCTACGAAATAGCCTGCTTGCGAATTGACTTCAATCCATACCCTGTCTCCTACTTTATGGCCCAGTATGGCCTTTCCAATAGGTGACTCGGTACTGATTAAATTTTTGAGTGAATTTCCGCGAACCGTTGTCACCACCTTAAATTCTTCTATCTCATCATCCTCTTCAAAATAAAGTTCTACAACCTTGTTAATACCAACCTCATCTTCTTTGGATTTGTCGCTCACTACAATAGCAGTCTTGACCATCTTTTCTAAATATCGGATGCGACTCTCATTCTGATTCTTTGCCTGTTTTGCTGCTTTATACTCGAAATTTTCGCTTAAATCACCATGAGCACGGGCTGTTTTTACATCCTCCAATAATTCCTTGCGAACTACGCACTTACGATGCTCGATTTCAGCCTTCATATCATCAATATCTTTCTGTGTCAGTTCGTTAAACATTCTCTATTCTCCTGTTCTTATGATTCCAAACGTGTTTGCAGAAAACCTTTAAATTTTTCGACATACTTTGCATATTCCTCATATTTCTCTGCTTCCGGCACTTCATCGTCTGCAGCAAGGCGCTTTGCATCCGCCCCAAATGCATACCGATATGTCATATATAAAATCAACAAACAAATAACTATCATGCATGTACTCCCAATTTTATATGCAAAGAAGAGACAATCTATATGACTATCTCTTCCTTGGTATTTCTATTTAGAACATCTAAATTGTAATTCTTCCCATCTTCTGTCAACTTCCTTTTGGAATGCTTCGATAAGATGTTCATTTCCTTTTTTGAATAGATGTTTGAACCTTCCCTGTTTACAAAGGAATTCCTCAATCGGAAGTTTCTTCTTTGGTTCGTAGTTCAAAATCCATTTTCCTTCTACCACCTCAAACAATGGCCAATAACATGTTTCTACACCTAATTTGCAAATTTCCATGATATCCGGTGCATCGTATCTCCAACCACGTGGGCATGGAGCCATGATATTAAGGAATGCTGCGCCTGGTGTGTAAATTGCTTTTTCAGACTTAATATGTAAATCCTTAAAGTTCTGCACAAACGTGGTCTGCGCCACATACGGAATGTCATGAGCTGCGATAACCGCTGCTAAATCTTTTCTGTTCTGTGGTTTTCCGTTACTTTCACTTCCAACCGGCGTCGTTGTAGTGTCCGCATACATCGGCGTTGCCGAAGAACGTTGGATACCTGTATTCATATATGCACCATTATCATAACATACATAAACCATGTCATGATTACGTTCCATTGCTCCTGACAAAGATTGGAAACCAATATCATAAGTTCCACCATCTCCACCAAATGTGATGAATTTATAGGTTTCGTCTAATTTCCCTTTTCTTTTTAGCGCATTATAAGCTCCCTCTACACCGCTCATAGTCGCTCCTGCGTTTTCAAATGCATTGTGGATATAGCTATCTTCCCATGCAGTGTATGGATATGTGAAAGTAGATACTTCCAAGCAACCAGTTGCATTACCAATGACCGCTTTGTCTCCTTCATGAAGCCCACGAAGCACATTTCTTACTGCAATTGTACCGCCACAACCAGCGCACATTCTATGACCCGGAGCAAGACGTTCCGGTTTGTTCATCGTTTCTTTAAAATTATAAGCCATCTTCGTCTCCTCCTTACTCTCTCACTCCAAGATAACGATAGGTTTCCCCTGCATCGCCATCTGCTACGATTTGTTTCAATGTTTCAAATACACCTTCTATATCTTCTACACGTACATCGCGTCCACCAAGACCATAGATGTAATTCACAGCGAATGCTTGTGCCTTCGCACGATATAAAGCAGACATCACATCAGCACCGAGCGGACCTCCGTGATTCGTATAGCCTTCTGCTCGATCCATGATAGCCACCGCTTTCACATTTTGAAGCGCCTGCGCAAGTTCGTCTGCCGGGAATGGACGATATAGACGGATCTTAATCAATCCTACCTTTTCCCCTTTTTCACGCAACGCATCCACCGCATCCTTTGCTGTTCCTGCGGCAGAACCAATAATCACAATTGCAGTCTCTGCATCTTCCATGCGATATTCTTCAAAAAGACCATACTCTCTACCGGAAATCGTTGCAAATTCTTTTGCGATGACTTTTACCACGTCAACCGCATGCTTCATTCCTTCTGCCTGATTGCGTTTTGCTTCCATATAATAATCTGTAATTGCGTAAGGGCCTACTGCCATGGTTTCTTTCGGATTCAATAAGTAATTTTCCGGCTCATATTCGCCAACAAAATTCTTAACTGTATCGTCATCTAACAATTCAATATTCTCGACTGCATGACTGGTAATAAAACCATCCTGACAGATCATAATCGGAAGGCGAACATCCTTGTGCTCTGCAATACGGAATGCTTGTACCATATTGTCATATGCTTCCTGATTGTTCTCTGCATAAATCTGAATCCAACCCGCATCTCTCGCTCCCATACTGTCTGAATGGTCGCAGTTAATATTAATCGGTCCCGAAAGGGCACGATTTACCAATGCGAGTGCAAGTGGCAATCTATTGGATGCCGCTATGTATAACTCTTCCCACATATAAGCAAGCCCACAAGAAGATGTGGCTGTAAGGGCTCTCGCACCTGCTGCCGAAGCTCCGATGGTAGCGCTCATAGAACTGTGTTCACTTTCTACCGGAATAAACTCTGTATCCACTTGTCCATTTGCTACAAATGTAGAAAAATACTGTGGTATTTCTGTGGACGGTGTGATTGGAAAAGCTGGAAATACATCCGGATTAATTTGACGAAGGGCAATCGCAACTGCTTCGTTTCCTGATAAACGTTCTCTTTTTGCCATGTTATTTCACCCCTTCCATCGTAATTGCGCCGAATGGGCATGATTTCACGCAGATACCGCAACCTTTGCAGTGTTCCAAATCAAATGCTCCACGCTTCATGTCTTTCACCGGAATACAACTATCCGGACAGACCGGTACGCATAATAAACATTGCTTACATTTTTCTTCAATAAACTCTGGCTTCACAGAAGACCACTCGCCGGTATTGAAATCTTTTGAAGTACCTGAACCAACGATAATCATACCTTCCGTCAAATCCTGCCATTTTGTTTTAACGCCTAAATTTTTGATATCTGTTGCCATTATTGCACCTCCTGCATTGCCATCTTAAGTGCCGCCATATTTCCGTCAATGACCTCCGGCTTGCTGGCAAATTTGTGTTTGAAAGAACTTTCCATCTCGCGAAGGAAGGTTTCCTCTTCCATAATACCTGCCACTTTTACAATCGCTGCCAGAAGTGGTGTATTTGGAAAATATTTTCCCATAGTAGCCATAGATACCTTGTGAGCATCAATGATGTAAACTTTTCCTTCATACCCCTTTAAGTGTGGAATTATCTCCTCTTTTGTACGATGTGTATTTACTAAAATCGCACCTTCTTTTTTCAATCCCTTTGTTACATCGACTGTTTCCAAAAGTGATTCATCAACCACAACGACATACTGCGGATCGTAAATATTTGAATGTACGCGAATTTGTTTATCACTAATACGGTTATACGCTGTAATAGGCGCACCCATACGTTCCGGACCATATTCCGGAAAACCTTGCACATATTTTCCTGTTTGGAAAGCAACATCCGCTAATAACAAAGCAGCTGTTTTGGCACCTTGACCACCGCGGCCATGCCATCTGATTTCTGTAAGATTACTCATCTTGCTATTCTCCCTTTCCTATTTTTTATCTTCTCATTGTATAATACATCCATTCTACTAGAATATTCAACTTTTGTCTAGAGTACACTCTGTTTTCGTATGTTTCGCATTCAGAAATATACACATCAAAAGAATTGCAATGACCGGAATACCAAGACAAACGGACCAATGTAGCATGTCCTTCTGAATATGTCCACAACAACTCATATAGGACCATAATGTTGGGTGAATCTCTTGAAGTTCTTTTTCCGTCATATAGATTGGTTCTCTCGTAGCAGCTGAAGTTCCATCGTATCGCAAGGATCTTGATTCCGTATGTTCACAATCAATAAATTCGACCCCTTCACCATTTCCCTGATAGTAAGGAATGCGATATCGGTCACACTCCTTTACAAATAAATATGTAAAAATAAAAATTGCAATCATAATCGTAACAATTGCGCATATAAGTGTCCATTTTTGAATTTTGTTTTTTTCTCTCATAATCCTCTTCTTTCTGTGCTTCTTAGATATTCTTATTTGATCGAAATAAGAATCAAATTTAGATAGAACTAATCTCTTTTAATCGTTCTATAATCGGCAAATGTTGCGTACACGACTTCTCACACTTTCCGCATGCGATACATTCCCCTGCCAAATCCTTCTCCAAATTCCAATGCATATCCAATCGAGTTAAAATCTCTTTCTTTCTGTCCGTAAGAATGTATTGATTATAGGAATCCATGAATTTCGGAATCGCAACTCCTTTCGGACACCCTTTTACACAATATCCACAACCAGTGCACAAATTGTTCAAAGAAATCCCTTTACTTTCGTATTTTTTCACAACGTCTTTCGCTGGCATTTCTTCTAGATTTTCAACTGCCTTCACGGCATCATCAACATGCTCCTTTGTTGTACATCCCGCAAGGGTAATGGTAATCTCTTTATGCGATGCCACAAAACGAAGTGCCGCCTGTGGAACTGTCAAATCTGTTCCTTCCGTCAAATATTGAAACACTTCTGGATTTTCAGGAATCATACCTCCTCCCAACGGATTCATCACAACGACTCCCATCCCATTTGCATGTGCTGCCTCAATACCACTTTGTCTGAAACGATAATTCAAAGCATTATAACCAATTAGCATTCCTTGGAACTTGCCGGTGTCTACCACTGTCTCAATATCATTTCCTTGCATATGGGAAGAAAATACGATATTGCGAATCAAACCTTCCGCTTTTGCCTCCTCAAAAAAACAATACAACTGTTCCATATGTTTTTCCCATGAATCCAAATTTAGCATGCACCACATATGATAAAAGTCGATATAGTCTGTCTTCAAACGCTCCAAGGAAGTTTCTAATCTTCTGCGGAAATCGTCTCTTGTAGGATTTGCAGTTCCCAATGTGTTGAAGTTTACTTTCGACGTTACATACACATCACTTCTTTTCACTTGAGACAATGCAATACCCGTTACAATCTCACTCTTGTCATCACAGTAAAATGGCGCTGTATCCCAATAATTAATTCCTTTTTCAAAAGCATACAATGGAATCTCCGCACATTTCGAGAATCTCCCCGCTTTGATATCCTCATGGTCGTATCTCATAGTTCCAAGACCGACGGCTGAAACCATCATATCTGTATTTCCATATTGCTTATAATACATAGCGCACCTCCATTTTTATATTGCTATTGTATCTTATATGATTTTATTGGGCAATAGATTATAATGACTTCTTTAACAGAACCTTCCTGCAAAAGGTCTGTTTTAAAATCTGATTAGGCGTTTTTGTGAAATCTTGTGTGGTGCTTTTTTGACAAAAGAAAAAAGCCTTGGAAAACCAAGGCTTTCATGCGGATGATGGGACTTGAACCCATACGTAGTCACCTACGCAAGATTTTGAGTAGCGATTTT
>CAMFVG010000058.1 GCA_945992055.1 uncultured Clostridia bacterium
GCCTGTCATTAGGCGATGGATGGAGGGAATGTTAAAATAATGACTGTGATGGGAGATGCCTTGATGGACGGGCTTTCGGACAGGGGTTCGATTCCCCTCAGGTCCATTTAAAAAAGACTTATGAGTGAAAAAAAGATGATATTACATGGTAAAGTAATATCATCTTTTTTGATTCCTATTTCTTTTTCATCAAATTCATTATTACATAAATCCCAATCAATATGGCAGCGCTCCCGCCAAGTATTAGGTACATCGTTGCTATTTCTACTTTCGTATCAAAAAAATATACATTGCAGTCAATAACATCTCTCAAGATATTGATTACATCCGCAGGGTATTCTTGCGCATTGAGTTCGGCAAATACACCGCGAAGCGCATGGTTACGGAGAAGCGAAGTTGCGTATGTACCAGGTAAGAATGCGAGGACGTTTCGAAGCCCTTCGCCAAATTGGGAAATTGGCATGTACGCACCACAAAGGAAACCGTACATGGAACTTACAATGCTTCCCACAGCTGAAATTTGCCCCTGTGTAGACAAGAAGAAATTAATAATGGAAGAAAGCGCAACACCGAACATGACCAACAGAAAAACATCCAGCAAAATCAGTGCCACATCTTCAGCAGACAAATACCAGCCTACTTTTCCTAAATAAAGGAACCCTGCGCCTGTGGCAATTAGACAAATAAGCAATGTGGATAGGAGAGTGGAAATATAATATCCGACAGCAATTGTTGTCCCTTTGACAGGTGCGATGGTAAAATCTTTTTTTGCACCTGTGACCTTATCTTGGACCATCAACATATTAGAGCAGAAGGCAACAGTTACACAACATACTGCCAATAAAGAGGAAATGAGTTGACCTCCCACTGCGGCATCCAACAATTTGCCGGGGATTTTCATCCCTTCCGGGAAAGCCATTTCAAAACTGTCGCGATAAACATTTCCAAGGAAGGTAATGTATAATACCAACAAAATTAGGGGTGTAATCAGCGAGGTAAAAAACAATCCTTTGTCTTTGAAAAACATTTTGGTGTTTCGTTTAATTAATGCACCTAATCCAGTCATCTTTCAGTACCTCCTATTAATGATTTTCCGGTAACGGCAAGAAAAACATCATCCATTTTTCCTTTTGTAATTTCATAATCTGTAAAAATTTGTGGATGTTTCAGAATTAGCTCTGTGGCTTCTGCCGTGTTGGATACAGATATTCGGTAAGCGTTAGGGATTTGTTCATAAGGTTTACCTAACGATTTTATCTTTTCTTCCGGTACGCCATAAATCGTGATGAAGTCACCGGTATAAGCATTCTTTAGTTGTAGAGGTGTACCCTCTGCCGAAATTTTGCCACTATCAAGAATTACCACATAGTCTGCCTCAGCAGCTTCTTCCATATAATGAGTGGTCAAAAACACAGTCATATTTTCGCTTTTTCGAAGGTTTGCAATTACATTCCACAGATGTTTTCTTGTCTGAGGATCCAAACCGGTGGTAGGCTCATCTAAAATGAGAATCTTCGGATGGTTCAGAAGTGCTCTTGCAATATCAATTCTGCGGCGTTGTCCGCCGGATAATTTCCCAACGGTTCGCTTTAATAAACCTTTGAAATCCAGTAAGATTGCGAGTTCGTGTAAACGTTTTGAAAATGCTTTTCCGGTAATTCCGTAAAGTGCTGCGCGGCTTTCAAGATTATCGTAAACCGTAAGAGCTTTGTCCAAAACGGAATCTTGAAATACAACGCCAAGTTCTCGTTTGATTTGCTCTGTATGATTGTCCAGAGAGTTTCCATCAATTACAACATCTCCGGCATCTTTTTGGAGTTGACCGCACATGATAGAGATGGTGGTTGATTTACCGGCACCGTTTACGCCGAGAAAGGCAAAAAGTTCTCCTTCTTTTACTCGAAAACTGATATCCTGTACAGCTTTGATTTCGCCAAAGCTTTTACTTAAATGTTCGATTGTAATGATATTGTTCATTATGGTTTCTCCTTTATAACATAGCGTTTTTTTAGTCCTTCATATGCATCGGTTACCATGGAACTAATATCTTCCCATTCTAATGGGAGATATGAGGTTGCAAGAATAGTTGCGATTCCGTGAACATAAATCCACATTTCCAGGTGAAAACGACGTGCCTGTTCTTTTGAAAGACCGATAGTGTTTTGAATTATAGAAATTACATTTTCGGTTATTGCATCTGAATCGTTAATCATTTCTTTGGTTCGATCACGCATAAACAATAGCTTAAACAACTCTTTTTCCTCTTTTGCAAAACAGATGTATGCCATACCTGTTGCTTTGTATTTCGGGTAACGGTTGGCGTTAATTTCCGTAGTTACGTAGCTTTCATAGACGGAAGCGGCAGATAGAATTACATCTTTTCGAAGTTCCTCCATGGAGGAATAGTTAGAGAAAATTGGCTGTGTAGAACAACCGATATGAGATGCTAAAGCACGTGCATTTAAAACTTCTACTCCCTTTTCACGTACCATTTCAACGGAAGCATTTATGATATCTTGCTTGGAAATTTTTCTTTTTGGTGCCATATAATCCTCCGTAAAATAACAAATGTTATATAACTAATGTTATTTTAAACGCAGCAGAGGTAATTGTCAAATAAAATTGTAAAATTTTCACATGTCAAATTGTAATAATAATGATGCATTGTCAAAAAATATATGTTAAAATTATAGCAATATGAGATGCATACAGAAAGGAAACAAAGTATGAGAAAAATTGAGAAATTGATGGAAGGTTGGAGTTTTACGGACTTTGAAGGTAATAGATGCCCAGTGGAACTCCCTCATACATGGAACGCCAAAGATGGTCAGGATGGGGGCAATAATTATGCAAGAGGGACTTGCGTGTATGAAAATACCTTTGCAAAACCAGTATATGACGTGGACAAAGAAGAGGTCTATCTTCAGTTTCATGGCGTGAATGCAAGTGCAATCGTTATATTGAATGGGAAAGAAGTTACCTCACACGATGGAGGATACTCTACATTTCGCGTAAATGTTACAACAGAATTACAAGAGCAAAATAACATACAGATAAAAGTTGATAATAGTGTGAATGATAATGTATATCCACAGAAGGCAGATTTCACATTTTATGGTGGAATTTATCGAGATATTGAAATATTAGTGGTCTCAAAGGAACATTTTGATTTGGACTATTATGGAGGTCCAGGAATCCAGTATACAACTGAGATAGATGGCAAGGATGCAGATGTGCATGTAATTACGTATCTAAACAAAGCGGCAAAGGATGCCAATGCAAAGGTCGTGATTGAAATATTAGATCAAGAGGGACAAGTTGTTGCAGAGGCCGAGGGCGAGGACGCAACACTTCCAATTTGCAAAGTGCATCTTTGGGATGGACTTCATGATCCTTACCTGTATCAGATAAAGGCCACCTTATTCAAAGCAGGACAGGAAGTGGATGTGATTTCTTGCAACTGCGGTGTTCGAAGTTTTGAATTTAGTCCCAAAGACGGATTTCATTTAAATGGGAGACACTATCCGCTTCATGGGGTATCGCGTCATCAGGACTGGAGGGGTATCGGAAACGCTATTACCAGAGAAAACATGGAATTAGATATGGAGTTGATTCGTGAAGTGGGTGCCAATACCATTCGTCTGGCTCACTATCAGCACGATCAATATTTCTATGATTTGTGTGATAGAGTAGGCATGATAGTATGGGCAGAGATTCCATATATTTCGGAACACATGCCAAATGGAAGAGAAAATACATTCTCTCAAATGAAAGAATTGATTGTGCAGAATTATAATCATCCTTGTATTGTAACTTGGGGGATTTCTAATGAGATTACAATTTCGGGACGAAGACATAAGAAAGATATGTTGGACAATCACCGGGCTTTGCAGAAACTTTGCAAGGAAATGGATCCAACCAGACCGACTACACTGGCTTGTTTTGCTATGTGTATCCATTTCAACCGAGTGGCACATATTACAGATTTAGTGGGATGGAATCTGTATTTAGGGTGGTACGTGCCAGGATTTTTCTTAAATGACCTTTGGATTAAAGCATGGCATTTCTTATATCCAAACAGATGTCTGTGTTATTCGGAGTACGGCGCAGAAGGTATGCCAAACCTTCATAGTGCAAAACCAAAACGAGGTGACAATACAGAAGAATATCAGAACAAATATCATGAATATATGTTGGAATGCTTCAAACGACATCCTTATATGTGGGCACATTATTATTGGAATATGTTTGATTTTGCAGCTGATGCGAGAAATCAAGGAGGAGAGCCGGGCATGAATCATAAAGGTATGATTACGTTTGACCGGAAGATAAAAAAAGATGTGTTCTATCTCTATAAAGCATATTGGACGGATGTGCCATTCGTACATTTGGCCGGAAAAAGATATGAATATCGTACAGAAAAAGTTACGGAAATTACAGTGTACTCCAACCAGAAGGAAGTGTCACTTTACAATAACGGGAAACATGTAGAAACATTGAGCGGAGAGCATGTTTTCAAGTTTAGACTACCGATGGAGGAAACGAACCGGTTAGAAGTGCGTGCCGGTGCGTGTGTGGACAGTGCTGTGATTTATAAAACGGAACAAGCGAAACCAGAGTATAAGCTAAAAAAAGGAGACAGCTCTAACTGGATGTAGCGAAAACAAAGAAAGGAAAAGAAAAATGGAAGTAACAAAAAAAGAAAAGAAGGCTCAAAAGAAAGCGTATAAGAAAGCGCGTAGCAAAGCCATCAGACCATGGAAATGGCTTACATGGTTCAGCGCACCCCTTGCAGTAATTTTAATTATTGCAACGGTCGTAGTAACAATGTTTGATAATACCATTGCCTTATTTGTTGGTGGAACATTCTGGGAAGTAGAGAACGAGGATAAAACAGCTACTTATTATGAAGGTGATTACAAGACAGAGGCGGAGAGAACAGCAGCAGGCGCGGAACTTGTAAAACAAGTGGAAGCAGAGGGTGCATCACTTTTGATGAACGAGAATGCAGCTCTTCCACTTGCAGAGGGTGCAAAAGTCAGTCTATTTTCCACATCATCGGTAAATATTGTATATGGTGGCACCGGTTCAGCAAATGTTGATACCACAAAAAGCGATAATTTAAAACAAGCATTGGAAAAAGAAGGATTTTCCGTAAATCAAACTTTATGGGATTTCTATAGCGAAGGTGGTGCGGCAGCAGAGTATACTCGTGGAAATGCGGGAGCAGTTGTGCAGGATTCAGCAACAGCGAAAGGGTATGGTGCTGCAGAAATTGTAGAGGCACCTTGGAATCTTTATTCGAAAAAAGAATTGGATTCTGTAAAGAAATATGGCGATGCGGCAATCGTTGTATTGTCTCGTATCGGTGGTGAGGGAGCAGATAGTTACTTTGACCATGAATTGGGTGAGGATAAAAACTATTTAGCTTTAAACCAAGAGGAAAAGGATATGATGGCCGGAATCAAAAAAATGAAAGATGAAGGTATCATCAAAAAGATTGTTGTTTTGATTAATACATCCAACGCACTTCAGGTTGATTTCTTAAAGAACAATGAATATGGTGTGGATGCAACACTATGGATTGGCGGTGTAGGACAAACCGGTCTTAATGCAGTGGCTGAAATTATCAGTGGTAAGGTGAATCCATCAGGCAGCTTACCAGACACCTACTGCTATGACAATTATTCAAGCCCGGTAATGCAGAATTTTACACCGGTTATTTACAACGGAGACGTTAGCAAGATTCCAAATCATGCAGATACGTACATGATTTATCAGGAAGGCATCTATGTCGGTTACAAGTACTATGAGACCCGTTATGAAGATTATGTAATGGGCAAAGGAAATGCAGGAAAGTATGCATATGGTGATGATGTTGCATTCCCATTTGGTTACGGATTGAGTTATAGTACATTTGAATATAGCAATATGTCATATTCTTTTGATAAAGAGAACTCCACATATACATTTAAGGTAACGGTTACAAATACGGGCGATGTAAAAGGAAAAGAAACGGTTCAGCTCTATGTTTCAAGCCCATATACCCAATATGATATTGATAACAAGGTAGAAAAGGCATCTGTATCATTAGTAGGATTTGAAAAAACAAAGATGCTGGAGGCTGGAGAATCAGAGGAACTTACTATTGTGGTAGATGGCGACAATGTGGCAAGTTATGATGCTTACGGTGAAGGTACCTATATTATGGATGAGGGAGATTATTTCTTCACAGCAGCTACGGATGCCCATAATGCAGCGAACAATGTGTTGGCAGCAAAAGGTTACACTCCTGCAAATACGGAGGGACGTATGGATGCAGAGGGAGATGCTTCATTAGTAGTGAAATGGAACAATCCGGAGTTTGACAAAACGACGTACGCTACAAGTGATGCTGGAACCAAGATTGAAAATCAATTCAATACTTCTGACCCAAATCTGAATGAAGAAGTAGAAGATGTCGTATACTTAACACGTAATGACTGGGTAGGTACAATGCCAAGCATTAAGAATTATAAGTTTGAATGGGAAACCAATGATGACGGAGAAAAAACGTTAAAAGTTTATGGCCCACTTACTTTAAATGAGTATTTGATCAAAGCTTTGCAAGATCAGCAATACGCTACAGATCCAGATGCAGAAGCAACAATGCCGACACTCGGTGCGGATAACGGCGTGAAACTTTACGATATGATTGGTAAAGATTATGATGACCCGGCATGGGAGCAATTATTAGACCAACTGACATTTGATG
This sequence comes from uncultured Clostridia bacterium, assembly GCA_945992055.1. Lineage (GTDB taxonomy): Bacteria > Bacillota > Clostridia > Lachnospirales > Lachnospiraceae > Faecalimonas. The sequence goes on from CAMFVG010000058.1 coordinate 6,755, forward strand.
AGATGGTATCTCTAATTGGTGATTCATTCCACTGGACAATGCCAGTTCTTTCTGTACAAGCACCGGGAACGCGTGATGAAAACGGACCACAGGGATTGACAGTTGCTTTATTTGGCAGTCACTTGGGTGTAGAAACGACCGCTCTTACATCAGAAGATGTATTAGCAGCTACATTTAACAAAGAATTAGTTTACGAAATCGGTAAAATTGTAGGAAACGATTGTTTGGATGCAAAAGTAACATTCCTTTATGGACCGGGAGCAAATATCCACAGATCTCCATACAGTGGACGTAACTTTGAATACTATTCAGAAGATGGTTATCTCTCTTCTGAAATTGGAAGAAATGAAGTAAAAGGTATTGAAGAAAAAGGTGTTCGTGTTGTCATGAAACACTTTGCATTGAATGACTGCGAACAGGACAGAATTGGTCTTGGTGTATGGTTGAATGAGCAGGCGGCACGTGAAATTTATTTAAGAGCGTTCCAAGGAGCGTTAGAAGATTCACAGGCTGGAGGCAATGGTGTTATGATGGCTTACACCCGTTGGGGTGCACAGTGGTCAGGCGCGAACGCAGGACTTGTAAAAGGTGTCTTGAATGAAGAGTGGCAATGTAATGGTCTGCAGATTACAGACAATGTATTGAACTCTATGGTAAATGGTATCGATGGTGTTATGGGTGGAACCACCACATACGACTCCATGCTTGCATTCATGATTACAGGTGGCAAGGGATTGGCGCAATATGAGAAGGATCCGGTAGCAGTAGCTGCGATGAGAGAGGCTTGTCATCACAACTTATATGCGATTGCAAATTCACAGGCGATGAATGGAATTGGTAAAGATACTACCATTAAGGCAGTTGAGCCGGGTATCATTGCCGGATGCAGAACGGGAGCAATTATCTTTGGTGCGTTGTTCATAGTTTCTTTAACGCTCTGGATTGTGAAAAAACAAAAATTTAAGAAAACAGAAGCATATACGACTTACAAAGAATTCAAAAAATCTTTAAAGAAATAGCAAGAAGGAAAAATAGATGGGAAATGAAAATCAAGCACCATCAAGTGTGAATCGTGCCAAACTTTATCAGTTGGCACTGTTCCCACTGAATAACGGTGCGACGAATGTTTATTATGTATTAATTTTGTCTTATATTGCCACATTCGGTAATAATGTTTTGGCTCTCGGAACAATTTTTGCGTCGGTTATGGTAACCGGTATGCGTGTATTTGATGCCATTACCGATCCAATTATCGGAGCATTAATGGACCGTACAAATGGGAAATTAGGTAAGTTTCGACCGTTTATGGTTATTGGTAACCTTATAATGGCAGGTTCAACGATTGTGCTGTATATGATTACACCGCTAATACCGGCAGATATGCAATGGCTTCGCTATTTGGCTTTTATATTGTTATATGCCATTTGGGTAATCGGGTATACATTCCAAACATCGGTTACTCGTTCCGGTCAGACAGTGTTGACAAACGATCCGAAGCAGCGACCTTTATTTACAATTTTTAATACGGTGGGCTCCATGGCAGGAATGGGACTTATGCAATTTATAGCACCTATTGTCAGAGCAAATATAGCAGATTATAGCAGTGCAGATTTTTATGCATTTTTAACACCAATTGGAATTATTACATCTATTATCCTGACCATATTAGCAATTATCGGTATTTGGGAAAAAGATAATTCAAAGTATTTTGGCATTGGTGGTGGAACGCAGGAGAAAACAAAGATTTCCGAATATATTGAAATTGTGAAGAATAACAAACCAATGCAACGGTTGATGGTCGCAGGTGCAGGCTGCAAATTGGCACTTTCTATCGCCACCAATACAACGGTTCTTTGCATGTTGTATGGTTGTATGATGGGAAACTATGACGGATTGTATTTGCCAATGATGGTTTTGGGATATGCATTTTCAGTACCGTTTTTCTTATTAACGGTTCGCACCGCACAAAAGAAAGGACAGAAAGCATCTCTTATGAGATATGTGTCAATTGCTCTGATTTGCTATGTAGGAGTGTTGGTATTGTTACTTCTTTGGCAGAATGGAAATCCTACGTGGAATCTAAATTTGTATGATAAAAATGGCATTACTATCAATTTATATACCATTCTCTTTATCCTTTTCTTTGGAGTTGGATATGGAGCATACTATTCGACGGCAGACATGCCGATTCCGATGGTGGCAGACTGTTCAGATTATGAGACCTATCGTTCGGGACAATATATTCCGGGAATCATGGGAACACTGTTTTCGCTGGTGGATAAATTAGTGTCCTCTTTATCAGCTACTGTAGTTGGAGTTGCTGTTTCTGTGATAGGATTGGAGAATCTTCCGACGGCTGAAACCGCTTATTCAGCGGGAATGAATTGGGTAGTTATCGTATTATTCTGTATCATTCCAATGGCAGCATGGCTAATTACATTGCTTGTTATGAAAGGCTATGCTTTGACTGGTGACAGAATGAAGGAAATTCAAACTATTAATGCGAAACGTAAAGAGGCAATTGAAGGCGGTATGACGCTGGAAGAGGCAATGGAGCAAATTAAATAATAAGAGTTTAAAAGCGTAATGGGTGGGGAAAACTTACCTGTTGCGCTTTTTTTATTGTTGCAAACATAGTATAATGAGGACACAGATTTGACATAAATCTCTGCTAGGATAACGGTAAAAATCAAAAGAGGTATATTTTTATGGAGAAGATAAAGATATTAATTGTAGATGATGAGAGCAGAATGCGAAAATTGATTCGCGATTTTTTGGAGCGAGAAGGATATCAGATTTTAGAAGCTTCGGATGGCGTGGAAGCGATGGATTTGTTTTATGCGGATAAGAGCATTGATTTAATTATTTTGGATGTTATGATGCCTAGAATGGACGGATGGGAAGTTTGTAAAGAGGTGCGCGAATATTCCAAGGTACCTATTATTATGCTTACAGCACGTGCAGAGGAACGCAATGAACTTAAAGGTTTTGAGTTGGGTGTGGATGAATACATTACAAAACCATTTAGCCCGAAAATCTTGGTTGCCAGAGTGGGTGCACTTTTAAAGCGTGTCAAAAACATGGATGGTGAAGAAAGCATTGATGCGGGGGGAATTCTTGTTAATAAGACTGCGCATATGGTAACAATAGATGGGAAAACCATTGATTTGAGTGTGAAAGAATTTGAACTTCTCACATATTTTATTGAGAATCAGAAGATTGCATTGTCACGAGAAAAGATTTTGAATAATGTGTGGAATTACGATTATTTCGGAGATGCGAGAACCATCGACACACATGTAAAAAAACTGCGTAGTAAGTTGGGAGAGAAAGGAAATTATATCAAGACCATTTGGGGTATGGGATATAAATTTGAGGTGGAATCATGAAAAAATCGATCCGGCGTCAAATGGCGACGATTTTTATTGCATTAGTGAGTTCAGTGTTGTTGATTGCGCTTTTGATAAATAGCTGGTTTTTGGAAAGCTTCTATATTCGTAATAAACAGAAAAGTTTGATTTATGTGTATAATCTGATGAATACTGCAGCAGATAAGGGGAGTTTGGCTTCGCAAAAGACGATTGATAAATTGAGCGAAGAGGTAGAGGTTGGAAATATTTCCTTTGTAGTGATGACAAGAAATGGTCAGGAAGTCATGAGTACTACGTTGAATCAAAGAAAACAACAGGAACTTTTTACGCAATTGATGGGTTATATTCTAAATAAGAATCAAGTGCGCGGTGAGTTGCTCCAAACCACAGACGATTATCAAATTCACAGTGCCACAGATGTTATCGGCGGAGATGAATATATCGAGATGTGGGGATATTTGGAGAATGGTTACGCCGTTCTTTTGAGAAGTCCTTTAGAGAGTATACGAGAGAGTGTCACAATTTCCAATGAATTTTTGATTTATATAATGCTACTTGTGATGTGTATTGGAAGTGTGTTTGTGTGGTATTTTACAACACGTATTACCAATCCACTTTTGGAATTGACAAGGTTGTCTGAAAGAATGGCAAATCTTGAGTTTGACGTAAAGTATAAAAGTGGTGGCGAAAATGAGATAGGAGTTTTGGGCGCGAACTTTAATACCATGTCTGAAAAATTAGAGCAGACCGTTTCGGAACTGAAAAATGCCAATTATGAGTTAAAGAAGGATATTGAGAAAAAAGAAAAAATAGATACTATGCGAACCGAGTTTATTGGGAATGTTTCTCACGAATTGAAAACACCAATTGCATTGATTCAAGGCTACGCAGAGGGATTGAAGGAAGGCGTTTCGGACAATCCGGAAAGTCGGGAATTCTACTGTGATGTAATTCTTGATGAGGCAAATAAAATGAATCAATTGGTCAAGAACCTTCTTACTTTGAATCAGTTAGAGTTCGGGGAAGAAGAGGTCATGTTTGAGCGTTTTAATATTGTGGAATTGATACGCGGAATCTTGCAGAGTAACAATATTTTGATTCAACAAAAAGAAGTGGAAGTGCAATTGCATGGGCAGGACAATGTCTATGTATGGGCAGACGAATATAAAGTGGAGCAAGTTATTCGTAATTATTTAAGTAATGCTCTGAATCATGTGGAAAATGAGCGAGTGGTTGAGATTCGCGTGTTGGTAAACAAAGAAAAAGAAAAGGCGCATATTTCCGTGTTTAATACGGGAAAACAGATACCGGAAGAAGATTTGGAGCACATATGGAGTAAGTTCTACAAAGTGGATAAGGCACGCACTAGAGAATACGGCGGTCATGGAATCGGTTTGTCTATTGTAAAAGCCATTATGGAGTCTTTTCAACAAGGGTATGGTGTGGTAAACTATGAAAATGGAGTCGCTTTTTGGTTTGAGTTAGACTTAAAATAGGAGGCAAAATGTGATAGCGATTATAGATTATGATGCAGGGAATATTAAAAGTGTGGAAAAAGCGTTACAGAAACTTGGCGCTGATGTAGTTATTACAAAGGAAGCCGAAGTTATTTTAAATGCGGATAAGGTGATTCTTCCGGGTGTAGGTGCCTTTGGTGATGCAATGACCAACCTGATGAAGTACGGATTGGATGAGGTTATTCGCCAGGTAGTAGCAAAGGGAACCCCGTTTTTGGGAATCTGCCTGGGA
>CAMFVG010000059.1 GCA_945992055.1 uncultured Clostridia bacterium
GGGGAGCAAACAGCTTCTTTTCGCTTTTATTCAGATGTTTTCGGCAGAATGGGAATGTCCTTTACGCCAGATGTGGAGGCTGCTACAGCAGACCAGATTTTACCAATGATTAAATCCGATCTGGGTATTGGCTTTGTACCAATGGATTTTCTGGAAAAGGAAAATAGGGAGAATCTGGTTATCCTAAACATGACACCTGATATTCCAACCAGAAATATATGTCTTCTGAAACGGTGTGACATTTCGTTAAGTCTAGCAGCTTCTGAGTTAGAACGACAGATAAAGGATAAGAAGAAAGAAAAATAGAATTCTGATGTGTCATGAAACACCAGATGAAGCAACAGCAACAGAATGTGAAGCATTTTGTTTGTAAATCGGGAAAAGGGTGTAATGCTAATTGACGTTACGATGGGGAGGCTTGAGATAATGAGAAAATATATCAATAATGAAATTTAATGAGAAAATATGTTGACAAGAACAGTTAGTCATATTAAACTCAACATGGTTAGAAAAAACTAACTTATTTGATATTGTATTGATAAACAGCATACTACGGAGTGGAAAGGTATGGAAGAAGATATGAATTTAACTGATGCAATGATTGGAGAAGAATATATTGTGAAAGAAATTCAAACGGAAGATGAAGAATTAATATCATTTTTGTTTTCGCTTGGATGTTATAGCGGAGAACCTATCACTGTAATTTCCCACATTAAAGGCGGCTGTGTTGTTTCTATCAAGGACGCCAGATATAACATTGATGCTGATTTAGCGAAAGCTATTTCAATATAAGATAGAGAAATTGCAAACGTAATTACCTATCAGATAGAAATGGTGAGTTTCTCACTATTTTTTTATGACCTATGGTTAGAATAAACCAACATTGATAAATTGAAACTAAAATATATCAAAGGAGGATTCATCATGAGAATCGCATTAGCGGGTAATCCCAATAGCGGAAAGACTACGATGTATAATGCCCTGACCGGAAGAAATGAAAAGGTCGGAAACTGGGCCGGTGTTACCGTAGAGAAGAAGGAAAGCCTAATCAAAAGGTCTTATTATGACGGAAAGGAAGAATTAGTTGCTGTAGACTTACCGGGAGCTTATTCCATGTCTCCATTTACATCGGAGGAAAGTATTACCAGTGCCTATGTAAAGAATGAGAATCCTGATGCAATTATTAATATTGTAGATGCTACGAATTTAAGTAGAAGTCTTTTCTTTACGTCGCAGCTTCTGGAACTAGGCATTCCTGTGGTGGTCGCGCTTAACAAGAGCGATATTAATGAAAAGAAGGATACCCAGATTGATGAGAAGGCTTTATCGGATAAGCTTGGCTGTCCTGTGATTAAAACGGTTTCCACGTCTTCCGATCATACCGGGTTAAAAGAGGTCGTGACAAAAGCGGCTTCTCTAAAGGGGTGTGAGCAAAAGGCTCCTTATGTGCAGGATAATATTGACTTACATAATAAAAGTGAAGTAGAGGCAGCAGACAGAAAACGTTTTGATTTTGCGAAGTCTATCGTTTCTGCTGTTGAAAAGCGTAAAGTCTTAACGAATGAGAAAAACGGTCAGGACAAAATTGATGCCGTTCTTACAAATCCATGGCTTGGTATACCGATTTTTGCATTAGTTATGTTTGGAGTGTTTTATATTTCGCAGTCTACCGTTGGAACATGGATTGCAGATTGGCTGGTTAGTTGGATTGAAGTCTTCCGGGAATGGGTAGCAGGTCTTGTAGAAAATGTAAATCCGTTCTTGCAGTCACTCCTTGTAGATGGAATTATCGGTGGTGTAGGCGCTGTTGTAGGTTTCTTACCACTAGTCATGGTAATGTACTTCCTGATTGCTCTTTTGGAAGACTGTGGATACATGGCAAGAGCAACGGTAGTTTTGGATCCAATCTTTAAAAGAGTGGGTCTTTCCGGAAAATCAGTTATCCCAATGATAATCGGTACAGGATGTGCCATCCCTGGTATTATGGCTTGTCGTACCATCCGTAATGAGAGAGAAAGAAGAGCTACAGCTATGCTCACACCGTTTATGCCATGCGGAGCCAAGCTTCCTGTTATTGCATTGTTTGTGGGTGCGTTTTTCTCGGATACATCCTGGGTAGGACCGCTTATGTACTTTGTTGGTATTGTTTTAATTCTCCTTGGAGCATTACTTATAAAAGCGATTACAGGATTTAAATACAGGAAATCTTTCTTCATTATCGAATTACCGGAGTATAAAATTCCAAGTTTGAAAAGAGCGACATTGTCTATGCTTAGCCGAGGAAAGGCATACATCATCAAGGCAGGAACCATTATTCTTGTATGTAATACGATTGTGCAGATTATGCAGTCCTTTGACTGGCATCTGCAGGTGGTTGAGGAAGGGATGGAAAATACCTCCATTCTTGCTTCAATCGCTTCCCCGATTGCAGTCATCTTAGCTCCAATCGTTGGTATAGTAGCATGGCAGCTTGCAGCAGCGGCAGTAACCGGTTTTATTGCGAAAGAAAATGTAGTAGGTACACTTGCGGTTTGCTATGGATTAAGTGCTTTTATTGATACAGAAGAGCTTGCACTTGTTGGTGATGGTAATGTGGTTGCATCCGCAATGGCAATTACAAAAGTTGCGGCTCTTGCTTACCTGATGTTTAACTTATATACACCACCTTGTTTTGCAGCACTTGGCGCCATGAACTCAGAAATGCAGAGTAAAAAATGGTTATGGGGAGGCATTGCACTTCGGTTAGGAACAGGTTACACGATAGCTTTTCTGGTATATCAGATAGGAACACTGATTACAA
>CAMFVG010000060.1 GCA_945992055.1 uncultured Clostridia bacterium
AATGTTTCACGTGAAACATTTTGGGCTGTTTTTTTCTATTTTAGAGGCTCTTTTGCGGGTAATCCGGCCTTTCTTGGATATTTTTTAGAAGTATTTTGAATTTTTACTATTTTTATAAAAGATCTTCCTATTTCTGTACCTGGCAACTGAAATTTTATGATTTCAACTGTTTTTGCCCCCAAAAGATGTATGGCATGTTTTGAGTTTTCCATTTCCTCATCTATTTCACCTGATTTGTATGGAACAAACAAACCTCCAACTTTTACATAAGGAAGACAATATTCAGATAGGGTAGAAAGGTTTGCAACAGCTCTAGACACAGTTAAATCAAATTTTTCTCTATATTCTACATCTTTTGCAAAATCCTCGGCTCTTCCGTGTATAGTTTTTATATCTGATAATCCTAATTCTGTTATGACCTCGTTTAAAAACTTAATTCTTTTGTTTAAAGAATCGAGTAACACGATTTTTAAATGAGGAAAAGCAATTTTTAAGGGAATTCCGGGAAATCCTGCTCCAGTACCGACATCAAGTACTGTATCTACCTTATTTATATCTATTGCTTTTACAATTGACAAACTATCAACGAAATGTTTTTCATTTACTTCCTCGTACTCCGTAATCCCGGTCAAATTCATAACTTTATTCCATTCTATAAGAATTTCATAAAATCTCTTGAATTGATCTTTTTGTTTGTCCGACAAGGAAATTCCAAGCTCATTTAATTTATTTTCAAATATTTGACTCATTTACAACCTACTTTCCGTATTGTTCCATGAATACAAGTAAAACTGAAATGTCGGCAGGAGACACTCCGGAAATACGTGAAGCCTGCCCAATAGAGATAGGGCGGTACTGTTTTAATTTTTGCACCGCTTCAATTCTCAAACTTTTTATTGAATCATAATCAATATCGTCAGGGATTCTCTTTGTTTCAAGTTTCTTGAATTGTTCCACCTGTTTTTCTTGCCTTTTAATATATCCCTCGTATTTGATATAAATGTTTACCTGTTCAACAACTTCATGATAGAGTTTTTCGGCACAAGTCGGATTCTTTTCCCTACATATTTCCAAAAGCACACGGTTCTTATCGATTGTCTCCAGCACCTCATAGGATAATTCAGGTCTTCTGATTAATTCTGCCAAAGTAGTTCCTGAATTTAATAAGGTACTTCCTTGTTTTTCCAACAAATCCTGGACTTCTTTGCTCGTACCTACGCTCGTGTGTTCTAGTCGTTCTACCTCACATAGAATAATGTCTTGTTTATCAAGCAAATACCGGTATCTCTCGTCTGAAATTAAACCGACTTTATATCCAATTTTGGTTAATCTTTGGTCGGCATTGTCCTGACGAAGCAATAAACGATATTCCGCACGTGAAGTCATCATGCGGTATGGTTCATGACTTTCTTTTGTTACCAGATCATCAATTAACACACCGATATAACCTTCAGAACGGTCAATCACAATTTGTTCTTTTCCTAATATTTTTAATGCCGCATTTATTCCTGCAATCAATCCTTGAGCAGCCGCCTCTTCATAACCGGAACTTCCGTTGAATTGTCCTCCACTGTATAAACCATCTATTTTTTTAAACTCCAAAGTAGGAGAGAGCTGTCTGGCATCAATACAGTCATACTCAATTGCATATGCGTTTCTCACGATTTTTGCATTTTCAAGCCCGGCAACACTTCGATACATCGCATATTGTACATCTTCCGGCAAAGAACTGGACATTCCACCAATATACATTTCATTCGTATCAAGTCCTTCCGGTTCAATAAACACCTGGTGTTTGTTCTTATCTGCAAATTTTACTACTTTATCCTCGATAGAAGGGCAGTAGCGTGGTCCGGTTCCTTCAATCATTCCCGAAAAAAGAGGGGAGCGGTCTAAATTTTTTCTGATAATCTCATGGGTTTTTTCATTCGTATAGGTCAACCAACAGGATGCCTGCTCAATTTGTACATCCTCCGGATTTGTCGTAAAGGAAAAAGGGACTACCTTTTCGTCTCCAAACTGTTCCTCCATTTTAGAAAAATCTATAGACCTCTTATCAATCCTCGCCGGTGTTCCGGTTTTAAATCGATACATTTCAATACCTAAACTTTTTAGGGAATCTGTAAGATAATTTGCTGCCTGCAATCCATTTGGCCCGGTTGCATTACTGATTTCTCCGTAAATACATCTTGCTTTTAAATAAGTGCCAGTACAAAGAATCGCTGCTTTACATTTATAAATTGCACCTGAATAGGTTTGTACGCCAATTACCTTTCCATTTTCTGAAAGAATATCTGTAATTTCGGCCTGTTTTATTTCTAGGTTTTCTTGGTTTTCCAGTACTTTTCGCATGGTTTTTGTGTAATTTGCTTTATCGGCCTGGGCCCGGAGCGAATGTACTGCAGGTCCTTTGGATTTATTAAGCATTTTGGATTGAATAAATGTCTGATCAATCACTTTTCCCATTTCACCACCGAGTGCATCAATTTCACGTACTAAATGTCCTTTGGAACTTCCTCCGATATTCGGATTACAAGGCATAAGTGCAATACTATCCACGCTGACTGTAAAAATAATTGTCTTTAGTCCTAATCTTGCAGCGGCAAGCGCAGCTTCACAACCCGCATGACCGGCACCTATAACCACAACATCGTATTCATCTTTATTTTCCCATACAGAATTTGCTGAATATTTCATTAACTAAATCTTCTCCTATCGTTTCTCCGGTAATACTTCCCAAAGCTTCATATGCATCTAACAAATCAATAGAATAGAAGTCCTCCGGCATATCATTCTCTATACTGACCATTACTTTTTGTAAACTGGAATGTGCATCCTGGATGGCCGTTTTATGGCGTATATTTGTAATATAAACTTCATCATTGAAAGATATTTCCCCATGAAAGAACATTTCTTTTAATGTTTCTTCCAGTTTTTGAATTCCTGTTTCCTCTTTTGCGGAAATTTCAATCATTGGTTTATCAATGTAAGATTGTATCATATTTTTAGAGACAACCGTTGCCAAATCTGATTTATTTAATAGAATAACCGCCTTTTTATTGCGAATCATTTCTATAATTTCAAAATCATTTTCATCAAGTTCGCGGGAAGCATCCACAACATAAATAATCAAATCCGCCTCACTTGCTTGTTCTTTTGCTCTGTCAACACCTATTTTTTCTACAATATCTTCCGTATTACGAATGCCTGCAGTATCTATTACGTTTAAACTAATACCTTGTAATTGGATAGATTCCTCAAGAACATCTCTCGTAGTTCCTTCAATATCTGTGACAATCGCTCTTTCTTCACCAACTAATACATTTAATAAGGAAGATTTTCCTGCATTTGGCTTTCCTACAATAACCGTTTTAATACCTTCTCGGATGATTCTTCCATTATCTGAACTTAAAAGTAATTTTTTTAATTCTCCCAATAATTTTTCTACAGTTATTTTTAACTTTTCGCTATATCCATCCACACTAATATGTTCTGGATCATCTAATGCCGTTTCGATAAATGCTGTATGATACAAAATTTCTGATCGAATTTCTTTTATTTTCTTTTGTACATTTCCCTTTAACTGACTAATTGAACTTTTTAAGGCATATTCATTCTTTGAACTAATGACATCAATCACAGCTTCTGCTTGGGATAAATCCATTTTCCCATTTAAAAAAGCACGTTTTGTAAATTCTCCCGGTTCTGCAGGCCTTGCCCCATATTTTATTACCGTTTCCAAAACCTTTTTAACAACATAAACGCCACCATGACAATTAATTTCTACAGTATCTTCCCCGGTAAAACTATGAGGACCCTTCATTACCATGACTAAAACTTCATCAATCATTTCATCGCCATCTTGAATATAACCATAATGAATCGTATGATCTTGAAAAGGTTTCCCCTTATAAATTTGTTTTGCAATATATAATGAATCTTCACCACTGATTCTTACAATTCCAATGCCTGAGTTAGACATAGCAGTAGCAACAGCAGCAATTGTATCCTGTTTCATAACTGTTCCCCCATTATAGGATTTTTTCTTATTATACAGAAAAAAAGAAGCACTTTCAATCCGAAGTGCCTCTTTGATTATTTATTTTCTATTCAATGTTACTACAACTCGTCTGTATGGTTCAGCACCTTCACTATGTGTAGATACATAATTGTCAGCCTGAAGTGCTGAATGGATAATTCTTCTTTCATATGGATTCATTGGCTCCAAAGAAACTGCTTTTTTTGTTCTTTTTACTTTGTGTGCAATATTCTTTGCAAGATTTTCCAATGTTTCTTTTCTTCTTTGACGATAATTTTCAGTGTCTAATTTAACTCTTACATAGCCTTCTTGCATTTTATTCGCTACACGGTTTGTTAAATATTGAAGAGAATCCAATGTTTGTCCTCTTTTTCCAATCAATATTCCCATGTTATCGCCATCCATATTGATGCTTAAAGCTCCATCTTCATCAATTTCTGATGTGATTTTTACTTCCATTTTCATTGTTTTAAGAACATCATACAAAAATTTTTCACAAGCTTCTTTTGTTTGAGGCTCCACTTCTGCTAAAGATTCCTCTTTTTCCGGAACTTCTTTTTCTTCAACAACTTCTTCAGACTTAACTTCCTTTACGACAGCTTCTTCAACTGGTTTTTTCTCTTTTTTACTTTTTTTCGGAGCTTCTTTCTTCCAAGCAGTAATAACTGCCTGCTTTGATCCGATTCCCAAAAATCCTGTACTACCTTTTTCAATTACTTCATAATCAAATTCAGTACTTGCAAGACCGAGTTGAATACTTGCTTCTGTGATTGCGTCATCGACTGTCTTAGCCGATACTGTAATTTTATTCATACTTAACCCTCCTTGGTTATTTATTATTTCGTTTGTTATATTCATTAACCATATTTGCTTTTGAAGATAAGCTCTTTGGACCTGCTTTTTTTTCTGCTTCTGCATAGGTTTCTGATTTTATTTCCTCAAGTCTTCTTGTATATTTTTGTGCCATACTATTCACATTTTTAGAATCTACTGCTTTTTTCTTTTCATTTTTCTTTTCTTGTTTAGTCACATTTTCCTGAACCAAAACATCAACTGATTTTTTGTCTAAAATTTTATTGATAATTAGCTGTTGTACAATTCTTACAACGGCACTTATAATCCAATATACACCAAGACCAATTGGCATTGAAAAACACATAACAACAGAGAAAATAGGCATAATCTTCATTGTGCTGTTCATTTGATTTAACATTTCGTTTTCTTGTTGCCCATTATTATTTTTCTTTGTTGAACTTTGCGCTGTTTTCATACTTAACCATTGACTAAGTCCAGCTAATACCGGTATTGAAACAGCAATTAAGAACAATACAAAATTAAATGGTTTTAAAGATTCATTAAAGAGAGCAGAAGGATATGTTCTTATATCTTCAATGACTAAAAAACGATAAACTTCTTTTCCTGCATCTGCTAATTTATCTACATATTTTTCAACTTCTCTGATTACTGGCCATAATGCAAATAAAATAGGAAGTTGTATCAAAGAACTTAAGCATCCACCTGTTGGTGATGTTCCGTACTTTTGATAAACAAGTTTCATTTCATCCTGTTGTTTTAACATGGATGCTTGATCTGTTTTTCCCTTATACTTTTTCTGAATTGCTTGAATTTCAGGATTCATAACAGCAGAAATTCTTGAAAATTTCTGTTGTTTAATCGTAAAAGGAAGCATTAATGTATAAACGATAATAGTAAATAAAATAATACTATAAATAACTCCGTCTATACCTATTAAATATAAACCTTCATAGATAAGATTCATAATTTTACCTAAAAATGTGGTAATAGGATTAGCTAATAAAATACCCATTTGTATTTACCTCCCGATTTTTTTAAGGAACCGGATCATACCCACCCTTTGAAAAAGGATTACAACGTAATATTCTCCAAATTGTAAGTAAACCGCCTTTAAAAGCTCCATATTTTTCAATTGCTTCTATACCATACTCTGAACAAGTAGGGATATATTTACAAGTAGGAGCCATTTTCATTCCTGATATATATTTTCTATAAAACTTAATAAGTCCTATAAATATTCTTTTCAATTTTCATTCTCCAACAATTGTTTTATAAGATGTAACAGTGCACTTTCTATTTCCTGATAAGTTTTATTATTTGCACCGGTTCGTGCAATGACTACAATATCATAACCCTTTAAAAATTCATTTTTATGTAGTCTGTAACTTTCTCTTATCAATCTTGTAACACGATGTCTTACAACACTATTTCCTACTTTTTTACTTACCGAAATACCTAAGCGATTTTCTTCCCTATGATTTTCTAATACATACATTACTAAATACTTATTTGCATAAGATCTTCCTTTTTTATATATTATCTGAAAATCTTTATTTTTCATTTTATAACCCCATTTTTATATAGAAGAAAAGGCCACATACATGCGGCCTACGCTGATAATACCTTTCTTCCTTTTGCTCTTCTGGCAGCCAAAACTTTTCTTCCGCCAGCACTACTCATTCTTGCTCTAAATCCATGTACTTTTGATCTAGATCTCTTTTTTGGTTGGAATGTCATTTTCATTGATATCCACCTCCTTGATTCTTTTCAAACCTATATATAGGAAATAATATAAGTACTCAATTTTTTCATACCGCACCTAATTATATTAAATAAAAGTGTGTACGTCAAGGTAAAGTTATCCACATTTTTTCCACATTCTGTTGATAATTTGTTGATTTAATGTGGATAACATGTGAATTTAATTTTTTATTTTCATTTTTTTATTATATTTATAAGATTTACAGTTGTTTATAAAGTTATCCACATTTAATTATGATTGCGAATATTTTCTTTTTGGTGTAAAATATTGTGGAGATATTATCTTAATATATCTTATTTATAGAATTAGGAGTTATTTGTAATGAACTTGGTACAAGAAAAATGGGATGAAATTATATACAAATTAAAAATAGAGTATGATATTTTAGATGTTTCTTTTAAAACATGGATTTTACCTTTAAAAGTACATGATGTAAAGGATTCAACTGTCTATATTTCTGTTCCTTTAAAAGCTTATGTAGACATTATTACTAAAAAATACTTATTATCTCTTAAAGTTTGTATTGCTGAAATTACAGGAAAAGAATATGATGTTCAATTAATACCTGAAGAAGATTATATGTCAGACTCTGTTTATGAAGAACCTCAAACAAAGAAAAAAAATAAATTAAGTATATATGAACAAGCAAATTTGAATCCTAAATATGTTTTTGATTCCTTTGTAGTAGGTGGTTATAACCAATTTGCATATGCGGCTTCCGTTGCAGTTGCAGAATCTCCTGGTGAAATTTATAATCCATTATTTCTATATGGTGGAGTAGGTTTAGGTAAAACACACTTAATGCATTCAATTGCTCATCTCATATTAGAACAATATCCTACAAAAAAAGTATTGTATGTTACCAGTGAAACTTTTACAAATGAATTGATAGATGCTTTAAAGAGTGGTAAGACAAGCAATGGCGGAGAAACAGCAATGAATGCTTTCCGTGAAAAATATCGTAACATAGATGTTCTTTTAATTGATGATGTTCAATTTATTATAGGTAAAGAAAGTACACAGGAAGAATTTTTCCATACTTTTAATCATCTTCATGTATCTGGAAAACAAATTATTATTTCCAGTGATAAACCTCCTAAAGATATTGAAACTTTAGAAGCAAGACTCCGTACACGCTTTGAATGTGGATTAATCGCAGATATTTCTTCTCCTGATTATGAAACAAGAATGGCCATTCTTCGTAAAAAAGAAGAATCAGACGGTTTAAAAAAATATCACATTCCGGATGAAGTTATGCAATATATAGCTTCAAATGTAAAATCAAATATCCGTGAATTAGAAGGTTCATTAAATAAATTAATTGCTTTACATAAATTAAAAAATGAAGAAATTAATATTATGTTAGCTGCAGAAGCTTTAAAAGATATTGTTTCACCTAATGAAAGCAGAAAAGTAACACCTGAACTTATTATGGACATTGTTTCGGAACATTTTTCTGTTTCCATTCAAGATCTTAAAAGTGGAAAAAGAAATTCTAATATAGCTATTCCAAGACAAATTGCAATGTATCTATGTAGAGAAATGACAGATACACCTCTTAAATCAATAGGTATTATACTGGGTGGAAGAGATCATTCCACTGTAAGTCACGGAGTAGATAAAGTAGCAGAAGAAATAAAAATAAATGAAGCACTTAATAACACAGTTGATATTATTAAAAAGAAAATTAATCCTGTATAAAAGTGTTTATAACTTCTATTTTTATGTGGATAAAATGTTTATAACTTTTCATTATTATGTGGATAAATTTTATATACTTTTTAACTCTTAAAATTATCCATATTTCATCCACATTTCATCCATGTATTTTTAAACATATTTATCCATACAAAAAATTCTTTAATATCAAGGGGTTAAGATAGTTATCCACTTATCCACAGCCCCTACTACTAATACTACTAATTTATTTCATAAATAAATAGATAAAAAAGCATTGAAAGGAGTTTTCAACAATGAAAATAATTTGTTCTAAAACGAATCTTTTAAAAGGTGTAAGTATTGTTTCTAAAGCAGTACCTTCTAAAACAACAATGCCTATACTTGAATGCATATTAATAGATGCTACAACTGATATCATTAAATTAACGGCTAATGATATGGAACTTGGAATTGAAACAATAATAGAAGGTGATATATTAAAAAGAGGTTTAATTGCAATAGATGCAAGAATTTTTTCAGAAATTGTACGTAAACTTCCGGATAATGAAGTTGTAATAGAAGTTGATGAAAATCTTCAAACTACAATTACTTGTGAAAAAGCAAAATTTAATATAGCTTCAAAATCAGGACAAGACTTTTCTTATTTACCATACATTGAAAAAAATGAAACAATTGTATTGTCTCAATTTACATTAAAAGAAATTATAAGACAAACAATATTTTCTATTGCTGATAATGATAATAATAAATTAATGACAGGTGAATTGTTCCAGATTGAAGGAAATATGTTAAAAGTGGTTTCTTTAGATGGACATAGAATTTCAATTCGTAAAACGGAATTGAAAGATTCTTTTATCCAACCAAAAAAAGTAATTGTTCCTGGCAAAACATTAATTGAAGTCAGTAAAATTTTATCTGGTGAAGTGGAAAGTGAAGTAACTATTTCGTTTACTAATAACCATATAGTATTTGAATTTGATAATACAGTAGTAGTTTCTCGTTTGATAGAAGGTGAATATTTTAAAATAGATCAGATGTTATCAAGTGATTATGAAACTAAAGTAAAAATTAATAAAAAAGAATTATTAAATTGTATAGATAGGGCTACTCTTCTTGTAAAAGAAGGAGATAAAAAGCCTATTATTATAAATATTACAGATGAAATGATGGAACTTAAAATAAAATCTCAAATAGGTACCATGGATGAAGAAATTATAATTTCAAAAGAAGGTAAAGATTTGTTGATTGGATTTAATCCTAAATTTTTAATCGATGCACTTCGTGTAATTGACGATGAAGAAGTAACTCTTTATTTGATGAATCCTAAAGCTCCTTGCTTTATAAGGGATGATAAAGAAAGTTATGTTTATCTGATTTTACCTGTTAATTTTAATGCAGGAGTATAAAAAATGGAAATTATTTATTTAAGAGATGAATTTATAAAACTTGGACAGGCCTTGAAAGCAGCCGGTTTTGTAGATTCCGGCGTGGAAGCAAAAGAAGTTATTCAAGAAGGTCTTGTATTAGTAAATGGAGAAATAGATACAAGAAGAGGAAGAAAATTATACGAGGGAGACGTAGTTTCTTTTGAAAATCAAACAATTAAAATTGAAAAATTATAGAAATTATGATCGATTAGAATTGGAATTTGATGATTCAACAAATATCTTTTATGGGAATAATGCTCAAGGAAAGACAAATATTTTAGAATCTATTTATTTGTGTGGAACTACGAAATCCCATCGAGGAACAAAAGATCGTGATTTGATAAAATTTGAAGAAGAAGAATCACATATAGAAGCAATTGTTGAAAAAAAAGGAATTCCTTTTCAGATTGACATTCATTTAAAAAAGAATAGTCCAAAAGGAATTGCAATTAATAAAATGCCAATTCGTCGAGCCAGTGAATTATTTGGTATTATAAACATAGTATTTTTTTCACCGGAAGATTTAAATATTATCAAAAACGGTCCTTCGGAAAGAAGAAGATTTATAGATTTAGAATTAGGTCAGTTAGATAAAGTCTATTTAAATGATTTGTCAAATTATAATCGAATTATAAATCAGAGAAATAAACTATTAAAAGATGCTTTTGATAGAAAAGATTTATTGGATACCTTGGATGTTTGGGACATGCAATTAGTTCAATATGGAAATAAAATAATTAATAGAAGAAATTTATTTATTTCTCAATTAAACGAAATAGTAGTAAAAATTCATGAATCTCTCACTGGTGAGAAGGAAAAAATTAAAATTTATTATGAACCATCATCAGGTTGCGAGTATTTTGAAAAAAATCTTTTAAAAAATAGAGAAAGAGATATAAAAATGAAAAGTACCTCTGTAGGACCTCATAGAGATGATATTTGTTTTATGGTAAATGGAATTGATATCAGAAAATTTGGTTCTCAGGGTCAGCAGAGAACGGCAGCTCTTTCTTTAAAATTAGCCGAAATAGAATTAGTAAAACAAGTAATTGGCGACACGCCTATCTTATTATTGGACGATGTTTTGTCTGAACTTGATAAAAATAGACAAAATTATTTATTAGAGAGTATTCGTAATATACAAACATTGATTACTTGTACAGGATTAGATGATTTTGTAAATCATCGCTTTTCTATTAATAAAATTTTACGTGTAGAAGAAGGACACGTAATTGAAAATATTAGACCATAAATGAAAATCTAGGAGGATTTATATGAGTACAGAATATGGTGCAGATCAGATTCAAATACTGGAGGGTTTAGAAGCAGTAAGAAAAAGACCTGGTATGTACATCGGAAGCACATCTATCAGAGGACTTCATCATTTAGTATACGAAATTGTAGACAATTCCGTGGATGAAGCTTTGGCAGGAGAATGTGATACAATTATTATTAAACTTAATAAGGATGGTTCCGCAACGGTTATTGACAATGGTCGTGGTATTCCGGTTGGAATCAATCAAAAGGCAGGACTTCCGGCAGTAGAAGTTGTATTCACAGTACTTCATGCAGGTGGAAAATTCGGCGGTGGAGGATATAAGGTTTCCGGAGGTCTTCACGGAGTAGGTGCATCTGTTGTAAATGCTCTTTCAGAATGGTTGGAAGTGGAAATATACAAAGAAGGGAAAATTTACAAACAACGTTACGAACGCGGAAAAGTAATGTATCCGTTAAAAGTAGTTGGAGAATGTGATCTTGAAAAAACAGGGACAAAAGTTACTTTCTTGCCGGATAAAGAAATTTTTGATGAAACAGAGTTTGATTATGATACATTAAAACAACGTTTTCGTGAAATGGCTTTTTTAACGAAAGGTCTTAAAATCGTTATTTGTGATGAGCGTTTGGAGAAACCAGTAGAAAAATTATTTCATTATGAAGGCGGAATTAAAGAATTTGTTGAATACCTTAACAAAGGAAAAACTCCTTTATATAATCAAATTATTTATTGTGAAGGGGAAAAAGATGGTGTTCTTGTAGAAGTAGCGATGCAGCATAATGATGCATATACAGATAACACTTACGGTTTTGTAAATAATATTACAACTCCGGAAGGAGGTATGCATGTAGAAGGTTTCAGAAAAGCACTTACAAAAACATTCAATGATTATGCAAGAAAAAATAAGTTATTAAAAGATAGTGAACCTAATTTAAGTGGAGAGGATATAAGAGAAGGATTAACAGCAATTATAAGTGTTAAAATTTCAGATCCTCAATTTGAAGGACAAACAAAACAAAAATTAGGTAATAGTGAAGCTCGTACTGCAGTAGATAATATTGTGAGTACGCAATTAGAAATTTTCTTGGAACAAAATCCGGTTGTAGGAAAAACAACTGTTGAAAAATCAGTACTTGCGCAACGCGCCCGTGAAGCAGCAAGAAAAGCAAGAGATTTAACAAGAAGAAAATCAGCCTTAGACGGTATGGCTCTTCCTGGAAAACTTGCAGATTGTTCCGATAAGGATCCTGCAAATTGTGAAATCTACATCGTGGAAGGGGATTCTGCAGGTGGTTCTGCTAAAACAGCCAGAGACAGGGCTACGCAAGCTATTTTGCCACTGCGTGGAAAAATATTAAACGTAGAAAAAGCAAGACTGGATAAGATTTATGCAAATGCGGAAATTAGGGCAATGATTACGGCATTTGGTACAGGTATTCATGATGATTTTGATATTTCAAAATTACGTTATCACAAAATTATTATCATGACCGATGCCGATGTTGATGGTGCTCATATCAGTACTTTATTATTAACATTCTTGTATCGTTTTATGCCGGAATTAATTAAACAAGGTTATGTTTATTTGGCACAACCGCCATTATACAAATTAGAAAAAAATAAAAAAGTATGGTATGCATACAGTGATGAAGAATTAAACAATATTTTGACAGAAGTAGGAAGAGACAATAATAATAAAATCCAGCGTTATAAAGGTCTTGGAGAAATGGATGCAGAACAATTATGGGAAACTACTATGGATCCGGAAAACCGTGTATTACTTCGTGTAACTATGGATGAAAACACTTCTTCAGAATTAGATCTTACATTTACAACATTGATGGGAGATCAGGTAGATCCTAGACGTGAGTTTATTGAAGAAAACGCAAAATATGTACAGAACCTTGATGTATAAAAACAGGAGATTGGATAATGGAAGATAATATTTTTGACAAAGTGCAGGAAGTCGATCTGAAAAAGACGATGGAAACATCTTATATTGACTACGCAATGAGTGTTATTGCATCCCGTGCTTTGCCGGATGTAAGAGACGGATTAAAACCGGTACAGAGAAGAATTTTATATTCTATGATTGAATTGAATAATGGTCCGGACAAGCCACATCGTAAGTGTGCCCGTATTGTCGGTGATACAATGGGTAAATATCATCCACATGGTGATAGTTCTATTTATGGTGCTCTCGTAAATATGGCACAGGAATGGTCGACAAGATATCCGCTTGTTGACGGACATGGAAACTTTGGGTCTGTAGATGGTGATGGCGCAGCGGCTATGCGTTATACGGAAGCAAGACTCAGTAAAATTTCTATGGAATTGACTGCAGATATTAATAAAAATACCGTTGACTTTGCTCCAAACTTTGATGAGACAGAAAAAGAACCGGTAGTTTTGCCTGCAAGATATCCAAATCTCTTAGTGAATGGGACATCCGGTATTGCTGTTGGTATGGCTACCAATATTCCTCCACATAACTTACGTGAAGTAATTGGTGCTGTGGTCAAGATTATTGACGACCAGATTGATGAAAAAGGGGAAACAACAATTGAAGATATTCTTGAAATTGTAAAAGGTCCTGATTTTCCAACGGGTGCAACAATTCTTGGTACACGAGGTATTGAGGAAGCATATCGTACCGGACGTGGAAAAATCAGAGTGCGTGCGGTAACTGATATAGAGCCTATGGCAAACGGGAAAAATCGTATTATTGTGTCAGAACTGCCATATATGGTAAATAAAGCACGTTTAATTGAAAAGATAGCAGAACTTGTACGTGACAAGAAAATTGATGGCATTACTGCATTAGAAGACCAATCAAGCCGTGAAGGTATGCGAATTTGTATTGAACTTCGAAGAGATGTAAATGCAAATGTAATTTTAAATCAATTATATAAACACACACAACTGCAAGATACTTTTGGTGTAATTATGCTTGCTTTGGTAAACAATGAGCCAAAAGTATTAAATATTCTTGATATGTTGAAGTATTATTTGCAGCATCAAGAGGAAGTTGTAACAAGAAGAACACAATATGAATTAAACAAGGCAGAAGAAAGAGCCCATATTTTACAGGGATTATTAATTGCACTTGATAATATCGATCGTGTAATTGCAATTGTACGTAATTCAAAAACGACACAGATTGCAAAAGAAGGGTTGATTGCGGAATTTCAGTTAAGCGATGCACAGGCGCAGGCAATTGTAGATATGAGACTTCGTGCATTGACCGGGCTGGAAAGAGAGAAACTTGAGAACGAATATGCGGAATTAATGAAACGCATTGGTGAGTTAAAAGCAATTTTAGCAGATCGCAAGGTTTTATTAGGCGTAATCAAGGAAGAAATCTTAATTATCAGTGATAAATTTGGAGATGAAAGAAAGACCCAAATCGGATTTGATGAATATGATATTTCCATGGAAGATTTGATTCCTGTGCAGGATGTTGTTATTACTATGACCAAAATGGGATATATCAAACGAATGACAACAGATACCTTTAAGAGCCAAAATAGGGGTGGAAAAGGTATCAAAGGAATGCAAACACTGGAAGAAGATTATGTGGAAGAATTATTTATGACTTCTTCTCATCATTACATCATGTTCTTCACCAATACCGGCCGTGTATATCGTTTGAAAGGATATGAAATTCCGGAAGCGAGCAGAACTTCGAGAGGAACGGCCATTGTGAATCTTCTACAGCTTATGCCGGAAGAAAAGATAACAGCTATGATTCCGATTAAAGAATATGAAGAAGGCCAATATCTCTTTATGTCCACAAAGAAAGGGCTTGTGAAGAAAACAAAGATTACCGATTATTCAAATGTCAGAAAGACAGGACTTGCTGCAATTACACTTCGTGAAGATGACGAATTAATAGAAGTAAAATTTACAGATAATGAGCAAGATATTATTCTTATAACAAAACATGGACAATGTATCCGATTTGATGAGACAGATGTGCGTGCAACGGGTAGAACATCTATGGGTGTAAGGGGTATTAATCTGGTAGATGGAGATGAAGTTGTAGCAATGCAGATGTGTTCACAAGGAGAGCAGATTTTAATCGTTTCTGAAAAGGGTCTTGGAAAACGAACGGAAATGGATGAGTTTACTGCACAAAACCGAGGCGGAAAAGGTGTGAAATGTTATAAAATAACAGAAAAAACCGGGGAAGTTGTCGGGGCAAAAGCAGTGAGTGAAGACGATGAAATTATGATTATCAATACAGAAGGAATTGTGATTCGTATGGAATGCTCTGGAATTTCTGTATTAGGTCGTATTACTTCCGGTGTAAAACTTATTAATTTGCGTGAGAACGAAATTGTTGCAAGTATTGCAAAAGTCAAAGAAAAAGAAGAGGAAACAGAGGATGTCATTTAACGATAGGGAAGAAAAAATTTTAAATATACTTCATGAAAAGAACTCTATCCGAAATAGCGAATTGGCAAAATTATTATATGTCAGTGTTTCTACTTTACGAAGGGATTTAGAAAAGTTAGAAGATAAGAATTTAATTGTAAAAGAGCATGGCATATGTAAATTAAGCAGTCATTTGCAAGATGAAAAACACAGCTATTATTTGCGGGAAAAGAAAGACAACATAGCAAAAAATAAAATTGCAAGACAGGCTGTGAAACTGATTAAAGATGGGGATAATATTATGATGGATGGAAGCAGCACCGTTTTTAATGTTATCCAATATCTGGATAAATTTCGCGATTTGTTAGTGATATCCAATAGTGCCAAAGTGTCAATGGCTTTAAGCGACACAAAGATTTATAATATTTCTACAGGAGGAAAGATGGCAGAAAAAACAGTTTCTTTTGTAGGGCAGGAAGCAATTCAGGCAATCAAAAATTATAATGCAGATATTCTGTTTTTTTCTTGCAAAGGGTTTAGTGAAGATGGATATTTAACAGACGTGGATAAAGAAGAAAACGATGTCCGTAAAGAAATGATGAAATATGCGAAAAAAAAGGTGGCACTTATAGATAGTACAAAAATTGGGAAAAAGTACTTATATAATATTTGCCATGCTTCCGAAATAGATGAAATTATCTGTGAAGAAGAATTGCCGGATTATATAACAAAATTTTTACACTAGAATTTAGAAGAGGGTATCCATTCGGATACCCTCGTTTGTTATCATTTCAACATTATTCAAAAGTCAGTAGCCCAAAATCACAAGGTCTATGAAAACTGATCACATCACCTGTTATTTCATTCCACGAGAAATAGTGTTCTTGTACGGTTAAATCGCCACATTTATAGAAATTTGCTTTCATTTTACTTCCGGAAACCGGAGAAAAGTCTGGAAAAAATTGTCGAATAAAAGAAAAAGGAACTTTATAAGTGATTTCCCAACCGTCAGTAGAGAGCGCTGCTTTTGGATTGAAAGGAAAGCCCTCTTCTGGAATCAATCGCACTAAATCATTCACAGAACTGCCAATACCAAGATATATGCAGCAGTTTGGATTGAATTCAATATTAAAATATCTTTCATCTCCATAAATTGGTGAGAAGAAAAATTCTAGACAACTATCTTCGCAAGGGGCATCTAAAAGACCTGTGTGTTCTGCGCGAATATTTTTTTCCTTGGCAGAAAGTCTGACATAAAGAGCCTCATCATCATAACATAATTGTCCTTCTGCAGAAATATCAACAAAACCAGTGTGGCATGGTTGGTCAATTTTAACTGTAGGTATTTTGTTCCAATCTAAAATAGCAGTTTTCTTTGAAATAGTGTAAGTTTTCATAGTAATCTCCTTCCAATTTTATATATGTATAATAGTAATAAATTGTGTACCAAGTCAAATCATAAAACTATTTGAATGTTTTTTGTTCAAAAAATGAACATTTGGTGAACAAAATATAAAAAAAGAGTTCAAAAACGGTTCATTTTAGTCAAGTTGACAAGAAAGCCTTTTTTTTTTTGGGCAATTTGGTATAATGTGCTATACAGATATTTCAGAAATAGAAAAGTATAGGAGGAATAATTAATGAAAAATGCAAAAAGAATTGTAAGCTTGCTTTTAGTTCTTGTAATGGCACTTGGTCTTTTTACAGGATGTAAGAAAAAAGATACGGCAAGCGTAGCTGGAGATGGAAAGATTACGGTAGGTATTCCTGGTAATGCGACAATTCCGGATTTGGATACAAACGGACTTTCAGAATATCTCGAAGAAGCAACAGGTCTTGATATTGAATGGGTAGAATTCGCAAGTGGTGCTTCAAACTACACACAACAAATCACATTGATGTTTACAGGTGGAGAAGAACTTCCGGATGTATTGGTTGGTTTTGACGGCTTGGGTCACTACACAGTTAACCAATACGGTGAAGATGGATACATTATAGATTTGTCTCAATTAATCGAAGACGGTAAAGCACCAAACTATTCGAAAGCACTTGCTAGTCTTCCGGAAAAGACACAGAAGTATGTAAATGAAAAAGGAACAAATACAGTTGATGGAAAATCATTCTTTGCGATGCCAACCGTTACTTGTCCAATAATCGATGATCAACAGAGTATGGTGTACATCAACCAAAAATGGTTAGATGCAGTAGGAATGAAAGCTCCTACAAATGTAAAAGAGTTAGAAGCAGTTTGCCAGGCTTTCTTGACACAAGATCCAAATGGCAACGGTGAAGCAGATGAATATGCAATGCTTGACGTATCTACTAACGCAGAAATTCGTGATTGGTTGATCAACGCATTCGTAGAATATAACAGTGCAAACTTCAATGTAAAAGACGGAAAAGTTTGGGATCCGATTATGTCAGACGAATACAGACAAGCGCTTCAATTTGTTAACAAAATGACAAAAGCTGGATACTACAACGAACTTAGTTATACACTTAGCAATACAGAAGTTAAGAACCTTATCTCTCCAACAGATGGAACCGAATGTAAGGTAGGTATCTTTGGTGGACATATGGAATCATGTACAAATGCATCTACAGATGCATTGGATGAGTTTGTTTGTTTGAAACCTCTTGCTGATGAAACAGGAAAAGGTGGATATAACATCATAAATGATGTGCTTGTATCTTGGGATGGATTTATTACAAGTTCATGTAAGGACGTAGACGAAGCTATGATGTTCCTTGATGCTTTCTATGTAGATGAGTGTGTTACTCGTCAACGTTGGGGAGTAAAAGGTCAGGACTGGACAGAAGCAGAGGGTGAAAACTGGTTTGGTGAAAAAGGTTACATCAAGGTTTTAAATGCAAATGCGTTCTTTGATGGTTCATTAAATGCTACACTTGGAAATATATTGGGTATCATGACACATGAAAACTATCTTGCAATTGCAGAAACAGCTGAAAATTCAACAAATAACCGTCAAATTCAAGTAACCAGACTTATTGCAGAACAATGGGATATTATGAATAATGAAGGAAAGAAACAAGAAGATACGTTGGAGAATCTTGTTTACACACAAGATGAGTATGATTACAGAGAATCAAAATCAGGTACTTGTGAAAGCTTTATTAAAGAACAAAGTATCTTGTTAATGCAAGGAGAAAAAGACATTAACGACGATGGAGTTTGGAATGAATTCAAGTCACAAGTAGAAAAATTAGAGCGTAGCAAAATGATGAAAATCGCACAAGATGCGTACAACAGAAAAATAGGAAAATAGAGATTATAAAGAAAAAAATATGAAAGAGGTTTTTCCTCTTTCATATTTTGTTGACAGAAAAGATTCATATG
>CAMFVG010000061.1 GCA_945992055.1 uncultured Clostridia bacterium
GCAGGAAAAATCCATTCCGATTTTGAACGTGGGTTCATTCGTGCAGAGATTGTCAGCTATGACGATTTGATGGCTTGCGGAACATACAATGCAGCGAAAGAAAAGGGTCTTGTACGTTTGGAAGGAAAAGAATATGTGGTACAGGATGGGGATATTATTCTGTTTAGATTTAATGTATAAAAGGGGCAGATAAAATGACAGGGAACATTAACTTTCCGAATCTAGGAATTCATTTGGAAAATGTAGGGCAAACCATTACCGTGTTTGGGTTTGATATTGCCTATTATGGAATGATTATTGGACTCGGAGTACTTGCAGGAATTTTGCTTGCAGTTTACATGGCAAAAAAGGCGGGGATATCTGTAGATATTATCTATGACTTTGCGCTTTATGCAGTATTTTTTTCGATTGTTGGTGCGCGCCTTTATTATGTTATTTTTTCTTGGGACCTTTACAAAGATGATTTGTGGAGCGTTTTGAATTTGCGAGAAGGTGGCTTGGCCATTTATGGGGCTGTTATTGCAGCCGTGATTACTGCTATCGTATATACAAAGATTAAGAAGCTTTCTTTTTGGACGTTGGCAGATTTGGGAGCTCCGGGACTGATTCTTGGACAAATATTAGGAAGATGGGGAAATTTCTTTAATCGAGAGGCCTTTGGTGGATATACCGATGGACTGTTTGCCATGCAGTTGCCACTAGATGCAGTGCGGACTTCTGATGTAACCAATACCATGCTCAAAAATATAGAAGTGATAGATGGTGTTCAATATATTCAAGTACACCCAACTTTTTTGTACGAGTCCGTATGGAATCTTTTGGTACTTGGAGTTTTACTTTGGTGGACAAAACAGAAGAAATTTGAAGGAGAGATTTTCCTGATGTATCTGTTCGGTTATGGCGTTGGCAGATTTTTTATCGAGGGGCTTCGCACAGACCAACTGCTGATTCCGGGAACGGGAATAGCAGTATCGCAAGTGCTCGCATTAGTGTTAGTTGTCCTTTCGTCTGTTGTAATTTTTCTGAAAAGTAGGAAAAAGAATATTTTTGAAAAAGTTGTTGACAAACAATAGGGACATCAGTATAATACATATTGTTCGGTTGAAGAAACCGTAACATGCACGAGTGGCTCAGTGGTGGAGTATCGCCTTGCCAAGGCGAGGGTCGCGGGTTCGAATCCCGTCTCGTGCTTTTTTTGTACCCAAAAACAGGCACAAAAAACTTTACAAACAGGATAGCAGATGCTATACTATCAACAATTGAATGACTGACTGATAGAGGTGCGGTTTTCATTAGTACGGTGTAATAAAGAAGGACAACTGTTATAGTGGAAAGGGGAAGTCGCCGAAGATACATTTCTTTGTCCAGAGGAATGTTTCTGGGGCATTGCAGAACATGTAATGCACTGTCACATAATTGTGGAGTGCTATCGTTGTTATAGAAATCGGAAGTATTGAGTAACCATGAATGAGCTTTTCACGAGGTCGTTCATGGTTTTCTTATTTTTAAACATATTAAACAAAAGGAGGAGAGGGTAATGCGTTTTTCAAAGAAAAACATACTCAAAGTTTTGTCAGCAGTTCTGGTATTGGTAGCTATGATGTCAATGACAGTATTTGCTGCAGAGGAAGCAGCTGAATATGTACCGAAGATGTATGGTACTTTTTGGGCGTTGGTGCCACCACTTGTGGCAATTGTACTTGCACTTATTACCAAGGAGGTGTACAGTTCATTATTTGTTGGTATCTTGGTAGGAGCACTGTTCTATTCTGGCTTTAATTTTGAAGGAACGATTACACACATTTTGAATGGAGGGCTGATTGCAGTTCTTTCAGACAGTTATAATGTGGGTATCTTGATATTTCTCGTAGTTTTAGGTTCTATGGTTGCACTTATGAATCGTGCGGGTGGTTCTGCAGCATTTGGTGAGTGGGCAAGCAAACATATCAAATCAAGAGTAGGCGCACAATTAGCAACAATCGCACTGGGTGTTTTGATTTTTGTTGACGATTATTTTAACTGTTTAACAGTTGGAAGTGTTATGCGTCCGATTACTGACAAGCATAATGTATCGCGTGCAAAGCTTTCCTATTTGATTGATGCAACAGCAGCACCGGTATGTATTATTGCACCGGTATCTTCTTGGGCAGCAGCAGTAAGTAGTTATGTAGAAGACGGGAAAGGATTGGAAGTCTTTATTAAAGCAATTCCGTATAACTTCTATGCATTACTTACCATTGCGATGATGATTATTTTGGTAGTGATGAAAAAAGATTACGGTCCGATGAAAAAACATGAAAAGAATGCCTTAAATGGTGACTTGTTTACGACAGAAGACCGTCCATATGCAAATGCGGAAGCAAAAGAGGTGAATACGAAAGGCCGTGTGATTGACCTTGTGATTCCAATCGCAGTTCTGATTGTATGTTGTGTCATTGGTATGATTTACACAGGCGGATTCTTTAGTGGAGCAAACTTTATTGAAGCATTTTCTAACTGTGATGCGTCCGTAGGTTTGGCATTAGGAAGTATGATTGCCATCGTTATTACGATTATTTTATATCTCATTCGAAGAGTGTTGAATTTTTCAGAATGTATGGCATGTATCCCAGAAGGATTCAAAGCAATGGTTCCGGCCATTTTGATTTTGACATTCGCATGGTCATTGAAAGCAATGACAGATAGTCTGGGTGCAACAGTATTCATAGATACAACTGTAAAAAGTTTTGCAGGTGGTTTGATGAATTTCTTGCCGGCAATTATCTTCGTAATCGGATGTGTGATTTCATTTGCAACAGGTACTTCTTGGGGAACATTTGGTATCTTGATTCCGATTGTAATTGCAGTGTTTGGCGAGGTGGATCCACAGCTCATGATTATCGGTATCTCTGCATGTATGGCAGGAGCTGTGTGTGGGGACCACTGTTCACCAATTTCGGATACCACAATTATGGCATCAGCAGGTGGACAATGTAATCACGTAAACCACGTATCTACACAGCTTCCATATGCAATTGCGGTTGCGGCAGTATCTTTTGTAACTTATATCGTAGCTGGATTCACACAGAGTGCATGGGTTTCATTGCCAGTTGGGCTTATCCTACTTATCGGTGTATTGTGGATATTAGGTAAAAAAGAAGAGAAAGAATAATACGAAATCGTGTTAGAGGGTTGTGCGTATGCACAACCCTTTTTTGCTTTATAAGAACCTTCGTTTCTTTAAAGCAAAAACGCTCCCCGTGGATGCACAGGGGCGCGTATAATGTAGATGTTGCTACGCAACCGCGCCCCGCGCGAGAGTTTGCAAGC
>CAMFVG010000062.1 GCA_945992055.1 uncultured Clostridia bacterium
GAATTATCACTTCTGTACATAGTGCAAAAGCTGGTCATCCGGGCGGTTCTTTATCTGCAGCAGAAATCTATACTTACTTATATTTTGAGGAAATGAATGTAGATCCTCAAAATCCTGACAATCCGGCTAGAGACCGTTTTGTGTTGTCAAAAGGACACACTGCTCCGGGTTACTATGCCGCTTTGGCTCATAGAGGATTCTTTCCGGTGGAAGACCTTGTGACACTTCGTCATGTAGGCTCTTACTTACAGGGACATCCTTGTATGCAACATATTCCGGGCGTAGATATGTCATCCGGTTCTTTGGGACAGGGGATCTCTACTGCTGTTGGTATGGCAATTTCAGCAAAACTTTCGAATGAAGATTACCGTGTATATACCTTGCTTGGTGACGGTGAAATCCAGGAAGGACAAGTTTGGGAAGCAGCTATGCTTGCAGGACACAGAAACCTGGACAACCTGGTAGTTATCGTAGACAACAACGGATTACAGATTGACGGAAACATCGAAGATGTATGTTCTCCATATCCGATTGACAAAAAATTCGAAGCATTTAATTTCCATGTAATTAACATTGATGGACATGACTTCGAGCAGATTGCAGCTGCTTTTAAAGAAGCAAAAGAAACCAAAGGAAAACCAACCGCAATCATTGCAAAGACAGTAAAAGGAAAAGGAGTATCCTTTATGGAGAACCAGGCTTCATGGCATGGAGCAGCGCCAAATGACGAACAGTTTGCAGTGGCTATGGAAGATTTGAAGAAAGTGGAGGAAGCATTATGTCAGAAGTAAAGAAAATCGCAACAAGAGAAAGTTATGGTAATGCTTTGGCAGAGCTTGGAGCTACTTGCCCGAACCTGGTAGTATTGGATGCAGACCTTGCAGGAGCAACCAAGACAGGCATCTTCAAGAAAGCATTTCCGGAAAGACACATTGACTGCGGTATCGCAGAAGGAAACATGATTGCAGTGGCAGCGGGACTTGCAACCACAGGAAAAGTTCCATTTGCAAGTTCTTTTGCAATGTTTGCTGCAGGACGTGCATTTGAGCAGGTACGTAACTCTGTGGGATACCCACATTTGAATGTTAAGATCGGTGCAACCCATGCAGGTATCTCTGTAGGGGAAGATGGTGCAACTCACCAATGTAATGAAGATATCGCACTTATGAGAACGATCCCGGGTATGGTGGTATTAAACCCATCAGATGACGTGGAAGCGAGAGCTGCAGTAAAGGCAGCATATGAACACGATGGACCTGTATATCTTCGTTTTGGTCGCTTGGCAGTTCCGGTAATCAACGACAGAGAAGATTACAAATTTGAAATCGGAAAAGGTGTGGTTCTTCGAGAAGGAAAAGACCTTACGATTGTGGCTACCGGATTAGAGGTTGCAGAATCTTTGGAAGCGGCAGAGAAATTAGCAGCTGACGGAATTGAAGCAAAAGTGATTAATATTCATACCATCAAACCATTGGATGAAGAATTGATTGTTGCAGCTGCAAAAGAAACAGGAAAAGTAGTTACTGTAGAAGAACATTCTGTAATCGGCGGACTTGGAAGTGCAGTGTGTGATGCATTGTCAGAAAAGGCACCGACAAAGGTATTGAAAATCGGAATGAACGATGTATATGGGGAATCAGGCCCGGCAAAAGTATTGCTTGAGAAATACGGACTTGATGCAACCGGTATCTATAATAAAATCAAAGCTTGGTTATAAAATGACGAAAAACCAAAAGGAGAGTAGAGAGAGCGCATCTACTCTCTTTTTTTGTCGAACATTTCTGGGTATGCGTGACACCATCTGATAAATTTGGCATAAAGTCTATGCTAACATGATGAAAAATATGCAGAGAGGTGAGTGAAATGAAAAGACAACTTCCGAAAAATGTTCGACAAATAGGAAATGTGAGTGACAGTTCTAAAATTTATGTGGAAGACTACGTGGATACGTTTTTTAATCAGCTGTGCGACAAAGCAGAACAAGAAATGTTAGGAGCATTCCTGGTAGGAGAAATTGTGCAAGAAGAAGAGCAGGATTACATTTATGTATATGGTGCAATTCGAATGAAAGAGCTAAAGATGAAAGGAAAAGATTTTATTGTGGAGGAAAGTGTTTGGAAGCATGCCTGTGAAACTTGTAAGGAGTATTTCGGCAATGCCGAAATATTGGGATGGTTTGTTGCGGGGGGAGATACTCCGAAAGAAGCAAATCACAATGTAAACAGAATTCATCAAAAATATTTTCCGCGCGAAAAAAGTATCTTTATAACAAAAAGTGCAAGAGATAAGGAAGAGAAATTTTACATATATAAGTACCACAACATGATGGAGTGCAATGGACACTATATTTACTATGAGAAAAATGTAGAAATGCAAAATTATATGATTGCCACACGAAAAAAAGTAGGATTTACTCCCAGCGAGATTATTGAGGATCGAGTGGCAAAGAATTTTAGGACTATGATACGGGAAAGAGAACAAAAAACAGAGCAAAAGGGTCATTCTCGCATGGTGTATGCGTTAAGTACGGTGTTGGTTTTGATTGCAGTAGTAATCGGGGTTACTATGATTAATAACTATGATAAAATGAGGGATGTTGAAAAGTCATTTGATCAAGTTGCGGAGAAAAGCACGGAGGAAAAAGAAGAAGAGGCAGTTGAGACCATGGGGGAAAACGTTCTTTCGCAAGAAGAACAAGCAGAGGATACATTGCCGCAAACGGATGAGGGGAGCCCTAAACTACCGGAGGAAGAAACAACAACACCGGAAACAACTGACCAAACTGCGACTGATGTACCGACTGAAACTGTCAAAGAAACTTATATTGTACAAAAAGGAGATACATTGGAAACGATTTGCAAAGCAAAATATGGGGATGTTTTATATATAGAAGAAATTTGTAAGTTGAATAACCTTGAGGATGGAAATCTCATTCTTATTGGGCAAAAACTACTGTTACCATAGATGAAAATATGTTATACTAATGCACGTATAAAAGATAAAAGGAAAATGCGAAGCATGAAGAAAAGAACGAAAATAATAGTACTGGCAATTGCACTTGTTGTGGTGGCGATTCTCGGAATATGTTTGTTTTTGAAATATAATACCTATCATTATATGGAGATTACGGAAAGTTACGATAATAGTAACAAAGATAATGCAAATTATATATCCTGCATGAATGGGATTTTGCGCTATAGTCGCGACGGCGTGGTGTTGCTCACGAAAGAGGGAGAGGAAAGATGGAATCAACCATCTCAAATGAGCAACCCAATTGTGGAAATGTGTGGGAATAGCGTTGCCGTTGCAGACAAAGAAGGGACAAGCATTCTGGTGTTCAGTGAAAAAGGATTAAGAGGGGAGATTAAAACAACAAGACCTATTGAAAAAGTGTCGGTTTCTTCTCAAGGTGTAGTCAGCGCAATTTTAAAGGATGAAGAAACGCCATTGGTAATGTGCTATGATGCAAAAGGAAATATTTTGGTGGAGCATAAAGTTTCACTTAAAAATATGGGATATCCGATAGATATTGCTTTGTCGGAAGACGGAAAGACACTGATTGTTTCCTATTTAAATACAACAAGCAGTCAAATGATTAGTCTAGTCTCATATTACTATTTTGGAAATGCAGAAGTGGATAACAAAGATCACTTGGTATATCAGAAAGAGTTTGAAGATACAATTGTGCCGATTACCACTTTTCTTGACGGCGAGAATTCTCTGTTAGTAGCCGATAATGCATTGATTTTTTATAAAGGATTGAAAAAACCGAAAGAAGCAGGAAGGGTGGATATAAAAGGAGAGATTCAAAGTGTGGCATACAGCGACAACATGGTCGCAGTTCTTGTGAAAAAAGAAGGAGATGCGGCATATAAACTTCAACTTTATAATAAGAGAGGAAAAGAATTGGAGTCGGTGGACGTGGATAAAGAATTTTCTCAAATTAAAGTTGTGGAGGACCAAGTCATTCTGTATGATGGACAAATGTGTAGCATTTTCATGAAAGACGGAATACATAAATATGATGGAAAAACAGAAGAAAATATTTTGGAGATTTTCCCGTTACATGGTATAAATAGATATATGGTGATTAACGCAAGTGGATTCCATGAAGTAAGACTTGCGAAATAGGAGTGTACAAATGAATGTCGTATTATTAGCGGTAGGGGCCACTTTTTTAATATGTGGTTTCATCGGATATAAAAAAGGATTAATAAAAATAGCAGCATCGCTGCTAACCACTATAATTATTGTTGTGCTTGTGGGGTTGATTTCTCCGTATGTCAGTCAAATGATTCGTAACGTAACACCGATAGGTAACATAGTTCAAGGAAAGATGGCGGAGATGATCCTTCCTGAAGCAAATGAGGAATCGAAGGAATTGCTTCTTGGAAGCGAGTTGGCGCGGGAGCAACAAATTTCGCTCATAGAAAATGCGGAAGTTCCGGAAATGTTTCGGCAAATGTTGCTGGCAAATAATAATAGTGAAGTCTATACAACGTTGGGAGTCGAAACTTTTGGGGAATATATAGGCGCATATATTACGAAGGTGATAGCGGATTGCATCGCATTTCTTGTAAGTTTGTTGGTGGTTTCTATTGTAGTTCGAATTGCTATTAAGGTATTGGATATTGTGAACAAGCTGCCGGTTATTGGGGGGTTGAATCGTTTGGCTGGTGGCGTGGCAGGGCTTGGAATCGGAATTATAGTTGTATGGATTGGGTTTATTGTGGTTACACTGTTGTATGACACTACTTTTGGTAAAATGTGTTTTGAAAACATTGAGACAAACCCAGTGCTTACCACGTTATATGATGCCAATATTTTGATGAAATATATAATCAAATTTTAAAAGAGTGAAATGGGTTTTGTTGAAAAACAGAGCCCGTTTTTTGTGCAATCATAAATTGTACAAATTGTTTGAAAAAAATTAAAAAAACAGGTTGACAATGCAAAAACGCTGTGGTAATCTATATAAGCTGTCGCAAGAGAGCAACAAGGAAGTTCGAGAACATTGATAATTAAACAATAGATGACAAAACAAGCATTCCTGAAGATTTCTTAAGAGAATATTCAAGAACAGACAGAAATGTCGAACCAGAAACAGTAAACAGGAACAGAATTGCTAGTAGTGATTCTGAACTTGGAACAAACACTTTTAACGAGAGTTTGATCCTGGCTCAGGATGAACGCTGGCGGCGTGCTTAACACATGCAAGTCGAACGAAGCACTTTTTCTTGATTCTTCGGATGAAAGAGATAGTGACTGAGTGGCGGACGGGTGAGTAACGCGTGGGTAACCTGCCTCATACAGGGGGATAACAGTTAGAAATGACTGCTAATACCGCATAAGCGCAC
>CAMFVG010000063.1 GCA_945992055.1 uncultured Clostridia bacterium
GGTAGAGCTTACAGAATCGAAAAGAGAATGAGCCACATCACAGTAGTGCTTAACGAGAGATAGGAGGGAAATAATGGGACAGAAAGTTAATCCTCACGGCTTAAGAGTTGGTGTTATTAAAGATTGGGATTCGAAATGGTATGCAGAAAAAGATTTTGCAGATTATTTAGTAGAAGACAATAAAATCAGAACATTTCTTAAGAAAAAATTATACAGCGCAGGAGTTTCAAAGATTGAAATCGAAAGAGCTTCTGATCGCGTAAAAGTTATCATTTTCACAGCTAAGCCAGGTGTTGTTATCGGTAAAGGCGGAGCTGAAATTGAAAAGGTGAAAAAAGAACTTCAAAAGTTCACAGATAAAAAATTAGTTGTTGATATCAAAGAAGTTAAGAGACCGGATAAAGATGCACAGTTGGTAGCTGAAAACATTGCTCTTCAGTTAGAAAACCGTATTTCTTTCAGACGTGCAATGAAATCTTGCATGTCAAGAACCATGAAAGCCGGAGCGCTTGGTATCAAAGCTGCTTGTTCAGGACGTTTGGGTGGTGCTGATATGGCTCGTACAGAGTTCTATAGCGAAGGAACTATTCCGCTTCAAACACTTAGAGCAGATATTGATTATGGATTCGCTGAAGCAGACACAACTTACGGAAAAGTAGGTGTTAAAGTTTGGGTATATAAAGGCGAAGTTCTTCCAACGAAAGCAACTAAGGAAGGGAGCGATAAATAATTATGTTAATGCCAAAAAGAGTGAAACGTCGTAAACAATTCCGTGGTTCTATGAAAGGAAAAGCTTTACGTGGAAATAAAATTACAAATGGTGAATATGGTCTTGTTGCAACGGAACCATGTTGGATTCGTTCAAACCAAATCGAAGCAGCCCGTATTGCTATGACTCGTTATATCAAACGTGGTGGTAAAGTTTGGATCAAGATTTTCCCAGACAAACCTGTAACAACAAAACCGGCAGAAACTCGTATGGGTTCTGGTAAAGGAACATTAGAATACTGGGTAGCAGTTGTAAAACCGGGTCGTGTTATGTTTGAACTTGCAGGAGTACCTGAAGAAGTAGCTCGTGAAGCATTACGTCTTGCTATGCATAAATTGCCATGCAAATGTAAGATTGTATCTCGCGAAGAATTAGAAGGCGGTGATAACAGTGAAAATTAATAAATTCGTAGAAGATTTAAAGAAAAAATCAGTAGTAGAATTGAATGAAGAATTAGTAGCTGCTAAAAAAGAGCTTTTCAACTTAAGATTCCAAAATGCAACAAATCAGTTAGATAACACAAGCAGAATCAAAGAAGTAAGAAGAAATATCGCTAGAATTCAAACAGCTATTACAGCAGCTTCTAAAGCTGAGTAGGCTTAGAAAGGAGATATTATCGTGGAAAGAAATCTTAGAAAAACACGTGTTGGTAAAGTTGTCAGCAATAAAATGGACAAAACAATCGTTGTTGCAGTAGAAGATCATGTTAAACATCCTCTTTACAACAAAATCGTAAAGAGAACATACAAATTGAAAGCTCATGATGAAGAAAACGTATGCAGCATCGGAGACAAAGTAAAAGTTATGGAAACAAGACCACTCTCTAAAGACAAGAGATGGAGACTTGTTGAAATTATGGAAAAAGTTAAATAGTATTTGAAGGAGGTTTACCTGCATGATACAGCAAGAAAGTAGACTTAAAGTAGCAGACAATACCGGTGCAAAAGAATTACTTTGTATCCGCGTTATGGGTGGCTCTACTAGAAGATATGCAAACATTGGTGATGTAATCGTTGCTACGGTTAAAGATGCAACACCAGGCGGCGTTGTTAAAAAAGGTGATGTTGTAAAAGCTGTCGTAGTACGTACAGTAAAAGGTGCTCGTCGTAAAGACGGATCTTACATCAGATTTGATGAAAACGCAGCAGTAATTATTAAAGAAGACAAAAACCCAAGAGGAACTCGTATTTTCGGACCAGTAGCAAGAGAACTTCGTGATAAACAATTCATGAAAATCGTCTCTTTGGCTCCGGAAGTATTATAAGGAGGTGCCGAATATGTCAACAATGAAAATCAAAAAGGGTGATATGGTAAAAGTAATTGCCGGAAGAGATAAAGACAAAGAAGGCAAAGTTATGGCTGTAAATCACGATGCTAACACAGTAATCGTGGAAGGTGTTAACATGATCACCAAGCACACAAAACCAAGTGCTGCTAACCAAAACGGTGGTATTGTTAAACAAGAAGGTCCTATTGATGCGTCTAACGTAATGTACATTCATAAAGGAAAAGCTACAAGAGTAGGTTTCAAAATGGATGGAGACAAAAAAGTACGTTTCGCAAAATCAACAGGCGAAGTTATTGACTAATCCCAGGAAGGAGGAACGAAAGCTTTGAGTAGACTTAAAGAAATGTACCAAAACGAAATCGTTGACGCAATGATTAAAAAGTTTGGTTATAAGAATATTATGGAAGTGCCAAAACTCGACAAAGTTGTTATCAACATGGGTGTTGGCGAAGCAAAAGATAATCACAAAGTTTTAGAATCAGCTGTAGCTGATCTTGAAAAAATTACAGGTCAGAAAGCTGTAATTACAAAAGCTAGAAAATCAGTAGCGAACTTCAAAATCAGAGAAGGTATGGCTATCGGATGTAAAGTTACATTAAGAGGAAAGAAAATGTACGAGTTTGTTGACCGTTTGATCAACTTGTCATTACCTCGTGTACGTGACTTTAGAGGAGTTAATCCGGACGCATTTGACGGAAGAGGAAACTATGCTCTTGGTATTAAAGAACAATTAATCTTCCCTGAAATCGAATACGATAAGATTGACAAGGTAAGAGGTATGGATGTAATTTTTGTTACAACCGCTAAAACAGACGAAGAAGCTCGTGAATTATTGAGATTATTCAATATGCCATTTACAAAATAGTAGGGAGGAAAAATTTCATGGCAAAAACATCTATGAAAATTAAACAACAACGTAAACAAAAATTCTCTACTAGAGAGTATAATCGTTGTAGAATCTGTGGTCGTCCACATGCATATTTAAGAAAATACGGAATCTGTAGAGTATGTTTCCGTGAATTAGCATACAAGGGCCAAATCCCAGGTGTTAAGAAAGCAAGCTGGTAAGGAGGAAAAGAAGAATGACAATGTCTGATCCAATCGCAGATATGCTTACAAGAATTCGTAATGCAAATACTGCTAAACATGATACAGTAGATGTTCCGGCGTCTAAAATGAAAATTGCTATTGCAGATATTCTTTTAAACGAAGGTTACATTGCAAAATATGACATCGTAGAAGATGGAAACTTCAAAACAATCCGCATCACATTGAAATATGGTGCAGATAAAAATGAAAAAGTTATTTCAGGTCTTAAGAAAATTTCAAAACCGGGTCTTCGTGTATACGCAAGCAAGGATGAACTTCCAAGAGTATTAGGTGGACTTGGAACAGCTATTATTTCAACAAACCAAGGTGTTGTTACAGACAAAGAAGCAAGAAAACTCAACGTAGGTGGAGAAGTTCTTTGCTTTGTATGGTAGGCATTGAACACCTTATAGAAGAAACTGAAAACAGACTGAAATCAGTATTCAGTCCGAGAATTTAAGTGTAGGAGGTAAAAGGTATGTCACGTATCGGAAGACTGCCAATCACAGTCCCAGCAGGTGTAACTGTTGAAATTGCAGAAAATAATAAAGTGACTGTTAAAGGTCCAAAGGGAACTCTTGTAAAAGAACTTCCAGTAGAAATGGAAATCAAACAAGACGGTGACCAAATCGTAGTAACCAGACCAAATGATTTGAAGAGAATGAAATCATTACACGGATTAACAAGAACATTAATCAACAACATGGTTGTTGGTGTAACGAATGGTTACGAAAAAGTGCTTGAAGTAAATGGTGTAGGTTACAGAGCAGCAAAATCAGGTAACAAGTTAACATTAAATTTAGGATACTCACATCCAGTAGAAATGGTTGATCCAGAAGGTGTTGAATCAGTACTTGACGGACAAAACAAAATTACTGTAAAAGGTATCGATAAAGAAAAAGTAGGCCAATACGCAGCAGAAATCAGAGATAAGAGAAGACCGGAACCATACAAAGGTAAAGGTATTAAATACGCTGATGAAGTTATTAGACGTAAAGTTGGTAAGACTGGTAAAAAATAATTAAGGAGAGTGTGAAGATGGTTAGTAAAAAATCAAGAAGCGAAGTTCGTGTAAACAAACACAAAAAATTACGTAACCGTTTCAGCGGAACTGCTGAAAGACCACGTTTGGCTGTGTTTAGAAGTAATAATCATATGTATGCTCAAATTATTGACGATACAGTTGGAAAAACTCTGGTATCAGCATCTACTGTACAAAAAGATGTAAAAGCTGAATTGGAAAAAACTAACAACGTTGATGCAGCAGCATATTTAGGAACAGTTATTGCTAAAAAAGCAATTGAACAAGGAATTAACACTGTAGTATTTGACCGTGGTGGATTTATCTTCCATGGGAAAGTAAAAGCATTGGCAGATGCAGCTAGAGAAGCTGGATTAGAATTTTAATAGGGAGGAACACACATGAGACAAAATCGTATTGATGCTAGTCAATTAGAACTAACAGAAAAAGTGGTATCAATTAAACGTGTAACCAAAGTTGTTAAAGGTGGTCGTAACTTCAGATTCACAGCTTTAGTAGTTGTAGGCGATGGAAATGGCCATGTTGGTGCAGGTTTAGGAAAAGCAGCAGAAATCCCGGAAGCGATTCGCAAGGGAAAAGAAGATGCTATGAAAAAACTCATCACAGTTTCATTGGACGAAAATGAAAGTGTAACACATGATTTGATCGGAAAATTCGGTAGTGCTTCAGTATTATTGAAGAAAGCACCTGAAGGTACCGGTGTTATCGCAGGTGGTCCTGCGCGTGCCGTAATCGAACTTGCAGGTATCAAAAATATCCGTACAAAATCATTAGGTTCAAATAACAAACAAAACGTAGTACTTGCTACAATTAATGGACTCGGTCAAATCAAGACTCCAGAAGAAGTAGCTAAGCTTCGCGGTAAATCTGTAGAAGAAATCTTAGGCTAAGGAGGAATTGAAAATGGCAGAATTAAAAGTAACATTGGTAAAATCTACAATTGGTGCTGTGCCAAAGCACAAAAAAACAGTTGAGGCATTGGGACTTAAAAAGTTAAACAAAACAGTTGTTTTGCCGGATAATGCAGCAACAAGAGGCATGGTACAACAAGTAAAACATTTAGTAAAAGTAGAAGAAGCATAATAGGAGGTGGCAAGAGTGGACTTATCAAACTTAAGACCTGCTGAAGGTTCAAAACATAGTGATAATTTCAGAAGAGGCCGTGGACACGGTTCTGGAAATGGTAAGACAGCCGGTAAGGGACACAAAGGTCAGAAAGCTCGTTCGGGAGCACCAAGACCAGGTTTCGAAGGTGGACAGATGCCATTATATAGAAGAATACCAAAAAGAGGTTTCACAAACAGAAATACAAAAGAAATCGTTGCTATCAACTTAAGTGCTTTGGAAGTATTCGAAAACGATGCAGTTGTATCAGTGGAAACACTTATTGAAGCTGGTATTGTTAAAAATCCAAGAGATGGTGTTAAGATTCTTGGAAATGGCGAATTAACAAAGAAACTTACAGTAAAAGCTAATGCTTTCAGTGCTAGCGCAGTAGCAAAAATTGAAGCAAATGGTGGAAAAGCCGAGGTGATCTAATGTTTAAAACATTACGTAACGCATTTCAGATTGCGGAGATTCGTAAAAAAATTGCATATACGTTTATGATGCTGATTGTAATTAGACTCGGATCACAATTGCCGGCTCCTGGCGTTGATCAGGAAACTGTTCAAGGATTTTTTCAGAGTATAACAGGTGGAGCGTTTAACTTTTTTAACGCTTTCACCGGTGGCTCTTTTGAACAGATGTCAATTTTTGCATTGAGCATCAGCCCGTACATTACATCTTCCATCATTGTGCAACTTCTTACAATTGCAATTCCAAAATTGGAAGAGATGCAAAAAGATGGTGAAGAAGG
Organism: uncultured Clostridia bacterium; assembly: GCA_945992055.1. Lineage (GTDB taxonomy): Bacteria > Bacillota > Clostridia > Lachnospirales > Lachnospiraceae > Faecalimonas. The sequence continues at coordinate 6,047 of CAMFVG010000063.1, forward strand.
AAAGAAAAAAATGAATGCTATTACACGTTACGTGACAGTAGCACTTGCTGTTATTCAAGCAACAGCTATGGCAATCGGATTTGGTAATCAAGGATTATTGGAAGGTGGCAAAGTAACTTTTGTAAACGCTTCAGTGTTTGTCCTTACATTAACAGCTGGTTCGGCTTTCCTTATGTGGGCAGGCGAAAGAATTACAGAAAAGGGTATCGGAAATGGTATTTCAGTTATCCTGTTGATTAATATTCTTTCATCTGTGCCAAGTGACTTTGTGAATTTGTATACAAAATTTATTAGTCCTAACTTGGCAGATAAGAAGTATGTGATGGCAGCGTTGGCAGCAATTCTTATACTTATTATTATTTTAGTTGTAGTTGTATTTGTAGTTTTCTTACAAGGTGGAGAAAGAAAAATTGCCGTACAGTATTCTCAAAAAATTCAAGGAAGAAAAACAGTTGGTGGACAGTCATCACACATTCCTTTGAAAGTGAATACAGCTGGTGTTATCCCGGTAATTTTTGCATCATCATTGATGCAGTTCCCGATTCTGATTGCAACATTTTTGGGCAAATCTTCGGGTGAAGGAATTGGTTATGCGATTTTGGATGGTTTAAATTCAAATAATTGGTTTAATCAAGGTGCAGCTTTCAAAAACACATGGGGCTTGATTGTATACATTGTATTGACAATTGCATTTGCATATTTCTATACATCGATTACATTCAATCCGTTGGAAATTGCAAACAACATGAAAAAGAGCGGTGGCTTTGTTCCGGGTATCCGACCAGGAAAGCCAACTGCAGACTATTTGGCGAAAATCTTGAAATACATCATTTTTGTAGGAGCTGTCGGACTTGTAATTGTACAAGTTATCCCGTTCTTCTTTAGTGGATGGTTTGGAGCAGCTGTTTCATTTGGTGGTACATCACTCATTATTATTGTAGGTGTTGTATTGGAAACAATTGAACAAATAGAATCAAAAATGGTTGTTCGTAATTACACAGGTTTTTTAAATAGTGGAAAATAAATAAAGAAGCAGTTTAGCCCGTTATATCTTAACGGGTTAAAGTGCTATGTGGAGGAAATTATATGCGAATTATCATGTTAGGAGCACCAGGTGCGGGGAAAGGCACACAGGCGATTAAAATTGCTGAAAAGTATGCAATTTCTCATATCTCAACAGGAGATATTTTTAGGGCGAATATTAAGAACGAAACAGAACTTGGACAGAAAGCAAAGACCTATATAGATCAAGGGCTATTAGTTCCGGATGAACTGGTGGTTGACTTAGTGGTTGATCGTGTGAACAAAGCGGACTGTGAAAACGGATATGTTTTGGATGGATTCCCGAGAACAATTCCACAGGCGGAGGCATTGGATGAAGCATTGGCAAAGAGGGATGAAGCTATAGATTATGCCATCAATGTTGAAGTTCCGGATGAAAATATTGTTCGGAGAATGTCTGGCCGTAGAGCGTGTGTGGAATGTGGAGCTACATACCATGTGGTATATGCGCCGACAAAAAAAGAAAATGTTTGCGATACTTGTCAGGGAACTTTGATGTTAAGGGATGATGACAAGCCGGAAACAGTTCAGAAACGATTGAATGTATATCATGAGCAAACACAACCATTGATTAATTACTACACGACCAAAGGAAATCTGGTAGAAGTAGATGGAACCATGGACATTGAAGATGTGTTTGGAAAAATCGTTGAGGTTTTAGGAGAATAATTTTATGGCAATTAGTATTAAATCTGCACGAGAAATTGAATTAATGAAAGAAGCAGGTAGAATTCTTGCCATTGTTCACGAAGAAATGGAGAAAGCCCTACGTCCGGGAATGACGACAAAAGACATTGACAAATTAGGGGAAGAAGTCATTCGCAGTTATGGGTGTATACCTTCGTTTCTTAATTATAATGGATATCCGGCATCTATATGTGTATCTGTAAATGATGAAGTAGTCCATGGTATTCCGAGCAGAAAAAGAATCATCCAAGAAGGTGATATTGTAAGCTTAGATGCAGGCTTGATTTATAAAGGATATCATTCCGATGCGGCGAGAACGCACGCCATCGGTGAAGTTAGCCAGAAGGCGAAAGATTTGATTAGAATAACAGAAGAATGTTTCTTTGAAGGCATAAAATACGCAAAAGAAGGCAATTATCTGTTTGATATTTCAGCTGCAATTGGTAATTATGCCACGGAGCGGGGATATGGTGTGGTACGTGACTTGTGTGGACATGGAATTGGAATGCAACTTCACGAAGCACCGGAAGTGCCAAACTACGAAATGAATCGCAGAGGACCGAAATTGCGAAGCGGGATGACGTTGGCGATTGAGCCGATGATTAATGTTGGTACATGGGAAGTAGAATGGCTGGATGATGATTGGACAGTAGTAACAAGAGATGGTTCCCTATCTTCACATTATGAAAATACTGTGTTGATAACGGAAGATGAACCGATACTTTTGACCTTATCAAAATAAGAAGAGGTACAACATGCGTATAAATGAGATAGAAAAAGGAATGCTTGCAAAATCCAAAGCAGGTCATGATAAAGGTCATGTTTATGTGATATACGAGATTGATGAATCATATGTATATCTGGTGGATGGTAAATACCGCCCACTTGCAAATCCAAAAAAGAAGAAGATAAAACATGTGCAGATTATCTGCGACAGACAGGAATTGTCAGGTGTTGATGATGTGGGCATTAAGCGAAGACTGAAATTATTTGATAAGGAAACAAGGAGGATTTAGAAAATGTCAAAAGCTGACGTGATTGAAATTGAAGGAACTGTAGTAGAAAAATTACCGAACGCAATGTTTAAAGTAGAATTGGAAAACGGACATCAGGTATTGGCTCATATCAGTGGAAAATTGCGTACTAATTTTATTAAAATTTTACCGGGAGATAAGGTAACATTGGAATTGTCTCCATACGATCTTTCAAAAGGAAGAATAACTTGGAGAGATAAATAAAAAAAATAATTTATCTGTTGACTTTAGAAATATGTGGTTGTATAATGTATAAGCACGTTTCCGTGTATTTTTGTGTGTGAAAATATATGAGTTGCGATTTTTTTGCGGAAAATGTGCAGGAAACTTATGTAAAGCAATGGATGAAAGGAGGATTTGCCGTGAAGGTTAGATCATCAGTAAAACCAATTTGCGAAAAGTGCAAAATTATTAAAAGAAAAGGAAGCATCAGAGTAATCTGTGAAAATCCGAAACACAAACAAAGACAAGGATAATTAAAATATCGTTGTCGTATTTGTGCGTAAAAGCACAACATTATTTAGGCGGCTGTAGTACAGTAATGTACTATTAATATACAGAGAAACTATCCTCGATGTATATTGCTTATAATACTCGGTGTCATTTCCGAGAAAGGCTGTAGTATCTAGCAGCTGGGTACATGAAAACGTACCCCAATTTGAGACAATATTAACCCAAAAAAGAAAAAAATGGAGGAAGAACACATGGCTCGTATTTCAGGTGTAGATTTACCAAGAGACAAACGTGTCGAAATCGGTTTGACTTACATCTACGGTATTGGTAGAGTAAGCGCAACAAAAATTTTGGAAGAAGCTGGAGTAAATCCAGACACTCGTTGTAGAGATTTAACAGACGACGAAGTAAAAGCAATCAGTGCAGTTATTGATGGCAACTATCAGGTAGAAGGTGATCTCCGTAGAGAAATCGCTCTCAACATCAAGAGATTGCAGGAAATCGGATGCTACAGAGGTATCCGTCATAGAAAAGGACTTCCTGTTCGTGGACAAAAGACAAAAACAAATGCAAGAACAAGAAAAGGTCCAAAGAGAACTGTTGCAAACAAGAAAAAGTAGAGCACTTAGCGAAGGCAAGCTGACTAGCGCAGCTTGAGATTAGTGCGAACTTTGTTCTTCGGAACTTAGCGAGTGCGAGTGAAAGACGACGCACGAGGTTAGTAAGAAGAACTTCCTTAAAAAATAAAAAGAAAGAAAGTAGGTTAGTTTAACATGGCTAAAAAAGTTACAAAAAAAGTGACAAAAAAACGTGTCAAGAAAAACGTTGAACGAGGACAAGCACATATCCAATCATCTTTTAATAATACAATCGTAACATTAACAGATGCACAAGGAAATGCATTATCATGGGCAAGTGCTGGTGGTCTGGGATTTAGAGGTTCAAGAAAATCTACTCCATATGCAGCACAAATGGCAGCTGAAACAGCAGCAAAGGCAGCATTAGTACATGGTTTGAAATCAGTAGATGTAATGGTTAAAGGACCTGGTTCAGGAAGAGAAGCAGCAATCCGTGCTCTTCAAGCATGCGGTATTGATGTAATCAGCATCAAGGACGTAACTCCGGTACCACATAACGGATGTCGTCCACCAAAACGTAGAAGAGTCTAGTCTAAATAGGAGGATAAGAGAAGATGGCAATTAATAGAACTCCGGTTCTTAAAAGATGTAGATCACTTGGTATGGATCCAATCTATTTGGGAATCGATAAAAAATCTAACAGACAATCAAAAAGAGCTAATAGAAAAATGAGCGAGTATGGACTTCAGTTACGTGAAAAACAAAAAGCAAAATTTATCTATGGCGTATTGGAAAAACCTTTCAGAAATTACTACGCAAAGGCTTCTAGAATGGAAGGATTAACAGGTCCTAACCTTATGATTCTTCTTGAGTCAAGATTAGACAACGTTATATTCCGTATGGGATTCGCAAGAACAAGAAAAGAAGCTAGACAAATCGTTGATCACAAACATGTATTAGTAAATGGAAAACAAGTAAACATTCCATCTTACTTAATCAGTGCAGGTGATGTAATCGAAATCAAGGAAGCAAAGAAATCTTCACCAAGATACAAAGAAATCGTTGAAGTAACAGGTGGAAGATTAGTTCCAGAATGGTTAGACGTAGATGCAGAGGCTTTGAAAGGGACAGTAAAAGAACTTCCTTCAAGAGAGGTTATCGATGTACCTGTAGACGAAATGTTAATCGTCGAATTATATTCTAGATAATCCGCAGGGTTGTTTGGAAAGTGATACCCAAAAAGGAGGGGCTTTGAGATGTTTGATTTTAACAAACCAAATATTGAAATTACTGAAATTTCAGAAGATAAAACATATGGTAGATTTGTTGTAGAGCCTTTGGAAAGAGGGTATGGTACAACACTCGGTAACTCTTTGAGAAGAATTATGCTTTCTTCTTTACCGGGAGCAGCTGTAAGTCATGTAAAAATCGATGGTGTTTTGCATGAATTCAGTTCTATTCCAGGAGTAAAAGAAGATGTTACTGAAATTGTGATGAATTTAAAATCATTGGCAATTAAAAACTCTTCATCAACAGATGAGCCAAAAACGGCTTATATTGAGTTTGAAGGAGAAGGTGTTGTAACAGCAGCTGATATCCGTGTAGATTCTGATATTGAAATCATGAATCCGGAAACAGTGATTGCAACTCTTAACGGAGGTGCTGACAGTAAATTATACATGGAACTTACAATCTCTAAAGGTAGAGGTTACGCAAGTGCAGATAAGAACAAAAATGATGAATTACCAATTGGTGTGATTCCGATTGATTCAATCTACACACCGGTAGAACGCGTAAACTTGACAGTAGAAAACACTCGTGTAGGTCAAATCACAGATTTTGACAAATTGACACTTGATGTATACACAAATGGAACATTGGTTCCGGACGAAGCTGTAAGTTTGGCTGCGAAAGTTCTTAATGAACACTTGAAATTGTTTATTGACTTATCAGAAGTGGCTCAAGTAGCAGAAGTAATGATTGACAAAGAAGACGACATTACACAAGCTGTGCTTGAAATGAGCATTGATGAATTAGAACTTTCTGTTCGCTCATATAATTGCTTAAAGAGAGCTGGCATCAACACAGTTGAGGAGTTAACAAACAGAACTTCTGAAGATATGATGAAAGTTCGTAACCTTGGACGCAAGTCTTTAGAAGAAGTATTGAGTAAATTAAAAGAACTTGGCTTGGAACTGAGCCAAGGCGAGGAATAGGCCGAAAGCAACTTAGTGAAATCAAGCTGTAAGCGATGATTGAATTTAGTGCGAGGCCGTTCTTGGAGATTGGCGAAGTCGAGCTATGAGCGATGATGAGCTTAACGACAAGAACTACCTTGTGAAAATGTTACAGAATTATGTAACAGCACATGGCTAGTAAGCCCGAAGAAGCATAACCACGTGTAAATGGAGGAAAAGAAAATGGCAAAATATAGAAAACTTGGCAGAACAGCAAGCCAAAGAAAAGCATTAATCAGAAATCAAGTAACAGCATTACTTAACAACGGTAAAATCGTTACTACAGAAGCTAAAGCAAAAGAAATTCGCAAAGTAGCTGAAGGACTTATTGCTATGGCAGTTAAAGAAAAAGACAACTTTGAAGAAGTTACAGTAACAGCTAAAGTTGCTCGTAAAGACAAAGATGGTAAAAGAGTAAAAGAAGTTGTAGATGGTAAAAAAGTTACTGTTTATGATGAAGTTGAGAAGACAATCAAGAAAGATTTGCCTTCTAGATTACATGCAAGAAGAGAAATGTTAAAGGTTCTCTATCCAGTAGTTGAAGTTGAAACTGGTAAAAAGAGAAGTGCAAAAAAGGTTGATTTGGTTGAAAAATTATTCACAGAAATCGCACCTAAATATGAAAACCGTAACGGTGGTTACACAAGAATCGTAAAAATTGGTTTACGTAAAGGTGACGCTGCTATGGAAGTTCTTCTTGAACTTGTATAATAAGGAAAAGGGTTTCGCATTGCGAAGCCCTTTATTTGTATTCAAATTCACATCTTTCAAAAGCGTTGATAATCTGTGTGTTGTTGTATGTGTCGATTTGTTTTTTTGAATTCCCGTAATTCAAGTGAACATGTCCGTGTAAAAAAAACTTTGGCGCGTATTTATCCAGCAAAGTTTTGAAAACTTCAAAACCACGGTGTGGCAAATCATCTCCATCATTTATGCCATATGCAGGTGCATGGGTTACTAAAATATCAAATCCATGATTCCAAAAGAGTTTCCACCTTAGTTTCTTGACTCTTTTTCCCATCTCTTTTTCTGTGTATTGATGCACATTTGAAGCATATTGCATGGAACCACCAAGACCCAATATACGAATTCCCTTATATACAAAAATTTCATCCTCAATGCAAATACAACCTTCCGGCGGAATTTGTTTATATTTCTTATCGTGATTGCCGTGTACATAGAGTACCGGGCACCGGGCAAAAGTGGCGAGAAAAGAAAGATAACGTGGATCCAGATCGCCACAGGAGATAATCAAATCGATGCCGTCTAATTTACTCTGTTCAAAGTGATCCCAAAGGTATTTAGATTCTTCGTCTGCAATTGCCAGAATTTTCATTGCGTTATCCTTTCTGCGCAATTCCTTGCTGTAGATATACAGGAATTGCACTATCTAATAATTCCTCTTTTGTTGGTATATGACCGATTACATTTTCTGCCAGCCAATCCATGTTTACGATTTCTTCTGGAGTGAGACTGTATTCAGGATCTGGTTGTGCAACTCCATTTTGGGAATAGAGTACACCTGTAAAAGGATTGAATTCGCCATTCATCATAGTGGATTTCAAAAGCTCTATTAAACGTTTGGTTCCAATTGGCAGATTTCTAGAACATATTACATCAATCACACCGGCAGACATGCCCCACCAATAGTTAATCGCTTTGTTGGAAGAAGTATCGTCATATGCCCAAGAACCGTCCATAATGGCGAGAATCAGTTTTTCGTAAAATTTTCCCCAGTGCATAAGTGGCATAGCAAGATTACACGGTTTTCCGTTATCCATGTAATAGATTCCAAAGTATCTGGAGTCTTCATTTGGGAAGACCATATCCCTTGAAGAAACACAGGACGATTTAGTGCGCTCTATATTTTTCATGACATCATTATCTTTAATGCAGCGCCAATCCAAATGTACCTTTGCGCGAGGGTTAATCATTTTCGCACCGAGAGCGAATGCGTTGATGTCTGCAATGGTACCATAAAGTGGATAGTCTGCAATATAAGTAATAATATCGTTTTCCGCCATAGCACCGGCGATGGCCCCCATTAGGAATTTTGTTTTGTGCGTACGTATATAATAAGTACGGATATATCTGTGCGATGTGTTTACGGAGCAGTTCAAAAAGCGAACGCGCGGATATTTAATAGCTGCCTTTACACTGGCCTGTGTAAAAGAAGGTGTGGTGGTAAAAATCAGGTTGCAACCATCCTTTACAGCTTTTTGAATTGTCTTTTCTACATTTTTAATGGTTACATTTTCATAATAAACAGTTTCCAGTTCATCAGGAAAAGCTTGTTGTAAATGCAAACGGCCAAGTTCATGTCCATAGGTCCAAGCGGATGAATCCGGCGTTTTTTCATATAAAAATGCAATTTTCAATTTGGAAATACTGTATAAATGGAATTTGCTCAACAAGGATTTCTTGTCGGTTGGACTTAATAATAGTTCAATGTCTTCTTTCTCATCTAACAGATTGAATTCTTCCCAAGTTCCTGCGATTAAGGTCTTTAAATCGTCAATATATTTATCACATACATTTGCATATCCATGAAGTTCAATGAAAGTCAACAAGGCATCTCCGGTAGTAATAGAAAAATGCGAACTGTGTTTTTCGAAAATGTTTTTAAAACGATAATACAATGATTCGAAATTAAGACAATCTTCTTCAGACCATGGTTCTTTTGGACCTTTTCCTACAAGCTCTTGTAATTTATCAAAACTTCCTTCTTTAGAAAACCAAATATAATTGATTTTGGTTCGCTCATAGAAGTCTAGAAATTCAAAATAGATTTTGTTTTCCAAATCCTTTGTTTTCGGTGGGACTAAACGTGTAACAATACCGGGAATTGATACCGCACCATAGTATTTTAATACACTGACGCGTTTGTTCCCCTCCTCTACATAAAAACGGTTCATATATTCATAAGCCTTGATTGGATCCTGAATCCCTTCGTTTTCTTGATGGATACTTAAATTAATCCATTTTTGTGAAAACTCGGTACGTTTTTCCAAAATGGGCATAAAATTGCCCGCAAAAGCATTGCTTCGGCCGTTGGTCTTTGTTCCTACAATCTGTTCAATTGGAATTTGCACCAGTCCTAGAGGAACCTCTGCGTATGAACCTTTAGAAGGCAAAATATCATCTAAAACCTGAAGCGTAGGCTTTTCGCCACGGGACAGGCGTTGTTGGTAATCTTTTTTTCCTAGCTTAAGGGCTTTTTCGTATTCTTGTATTGGCATAATCCACCTCCGTTTAATCAATTATATATGATGAATGAAAAGAGGACAAGTATTTGACTTGACAAAAAAATCAGTATAGGGTAATATTTCGTTAGAAAAAGAGAAGGCAATGATGAGAAGAAGTAACGATTGAGGTACCGAACAGAAAGTAGCCGGGAGATGAGAGGCGCGCGGGAAACAGTTGTGAATACATCTCGGAGCTTTGCACCGAACGGTTTCCTTAGTAGGCTGCAACGGAGTGGCGCACGTTATCGCGTGAGAGTATTCAACGGATACTTATGGAGGCGTGCAGTGTGAACTGTAAGCGAATAAAGGTGGTAACACGAGTCGAACCCCTCGTCCTTTGGTAGGATGAGGGTTCTTTTTATGTAAACTGTTTATGGAACGAATTAGGAGGAAAAGAAAATGGGAATTTATGAAGAATTACAAGCAAGAGGATTGATTGCACAGGTAACAGATGAAGCGTTAATCAGAGATTTGGTAAATAATGGAAAAGCCACATTTTATATTGGATTTGACCCGACTGCAGATAGTTTACACGTGGGACATTTCATGGCGCTTTGTTTGATGAAACGTTTGCAAATGGCAGGAAACAAGCCAATCGCATTAATCGGTGGCGGAACAGCTATGATTGGTGACCCGTCCGGAAGAAGCGATATGCGTCAAATGATGACAAAAGAAACCATTGAACATAACTGCGAATGTTTCAAACAACAGATGAGCAAATTTATTGATTTCTCAGAAGGGAAAGCGTTAATGGTAAATAATGCGGATTGGTTACTTGATTTGAACTACGTAGATATTTTGCGTGAAGTGGGAGCTCATTTCAGTGTGAATCGTATGCTGTCAGCAGAATGCTACAAACAACGTATGGAAAAGGGACTTAGCTTTTTGGAATTTAATTACATGATTATGCAAAGTTATGACTTTTACGCATTGTTTCAAAAATACGGTTGTAATTTGCAGTTTGGTGGAGATGACCAATGGAGTAATATGCTTGGCGGTACAGAGTTGATTCGTCGTAAACTTGGAAAAGATGCGAGTGCCATGACAATTACATTGCTCTTGAATTCAGAAGGAAAGAAGATGGGCAAAACACAATCGGGAGCTGTTTGGTTGGATCCAAATAAGACTTCACCGTTTGAATTCTACCAATACTGGAGAAATGTAGCAGATGCAGATGTTCTCAAATGTATCCGGATGTTAACATTCCTTCCATTAGAAGAAATTGACAAGATGGATGCATGGGAGGGAAGTGAGTTAAATAAAGCGAAGGAAATTCTTGCATTTGAATTGACAAAGTTAGTGCATGGAGAAGAGGAAGCAGCCAAAGCACAGGCAAGTGCAAAAGCATTATTCTCAAGCGGTGCAGCGGAGAATATGCCGACCTTTGAAGTGACGGAAGAAGACCTTGTTGACGGACAGATCGATATCCTAACATTGCTTCAAAAGAGTGGGTTGGTACCATCGAAATCCGAGGCGAGACGTGCCGTGGAACAAGGCGGTGTTGCTGTGGATGGTGAAAAGGTAACAGATATTCGAAAGAACTTTGTTGCGATAGAAATCCCGGAAGAAGGAATCGTATTGAGAAGAGGAAAGAAAAACTTCCGCAAGGTAGTGGTGAAATAATTGCTATGATAGAGCCATATATATTGACAGGAAAAATTATACACGGCAAAGGACTGGGGAGAACGGTAGGGATGCCGACTGCGAATATAGAAGTATGTGATGCGAATTTGTTACCGAAATGTGGGGTATACGCCACAAAGATACGAATAGGTGACAAGGTTTATCAAGCGGTAACGAATATTGGGTTGCGTCCTACAGTGGATAAAGAGCAGCAAGTTACTGTAGAAGCACACATCCTGGATTTTGAAGGTGATATATACGGGGAAAAAGTGGAGCTGGAAGTATACAGGTTTTTACGACCGATTCAAAAGTTTGAAAATTTGGAACAAGTGCATGCACAGGTAAAGAAAGATATAGAAGAAGCAAGGAAATGCTTATAGTAGAATAGTTCGTCGGTAATCCGACGAACTATTTGTATATACCTATATAGATTATTAGAACTAGATTTGCATTTTAAGATATTGTACGCTATATGGCGGTAAGTCTAGACTTCCATTCATGGTGCCAATTCTATTAGTGATAAGTTCTGTGTATTCGCCGATGAAAGAATGATGATGCGCCGTTTGTGTATTTTCGGAAGCATTGATTGTTACGATCACGCGTTCAGTCTCCGTGCGACGCTCAAATACAAGATAATGATTTTGGATAACAAGGTTAAAATAAGACCCATAACACAATGCATTGCTATCTTTGCGAATGGAAATCAGTTTTTTGATATATTCTGTCAAATCGTTTGGCATTGGGGTGTCAAAATAAGGGCGAAGAGCATAGTCATTATCCGGAGCTTTTATCCCCTCTTGTGCCCATTCGCTTCCATAATATAAACACGGAATGCCGGGCATACTCATGAGAAGTCCGTATGCAACAGGGATGTGCTGCTTGTTTTTCAAGATACTGGCAAGTCTGGTTACGTCGTGGTTGTCAACGAAGGTCATTAGGTGTTTTCCTTGATATAGACACCATTGTTCCGGACCAAACTGTCTATTCAGTGAATATCCAATTTCAAAGAAATTCATGTCGTTGAGGCTTGAAAAAATCCCTTTATAACATTCGTAGTTTGTACAACTATGGAGCATCTGATCGTTTACAATCAGATTGTAATCGCCAAAAAGAACTTCACCGATTAATGCAAAATTCGGTTTGATGCTTTCACAAAAAGAACGAAGACGCTTCATAAATTCGTGGTCGAGACTGTAGGCGACGTCCAGGCGGAGTCCGTCAATGTGAAATTCCTCTACCCAGAATTTTACACAATCCAACAAATAATCGATAACAGCCGGATTGCGTAAATTTAGTTTTACTAATTCATAGTGTCCTTCCCAGCCTTCGTAATAAAAACCGTCGTTATATGCTGTGTTACCGTCGAAGTTGATGTAGAACCAATCCTTATAAGGAGAATCCCCTTTTTTTTCTTGAACATCTCTAAATGCCCAGAAACCGCGTCCAACGTGATTGAAAACACCATCTAATACAATTTTAATGTTATGTGCGTGTAAATTTTGACATACGTCCTGAAAGTCTTGATTTGTACCAAGGCGACAATCGATTTCCTTAAAATTCCGGGTATCATATCCGTGATTGTCAGATTCAAAAATTGGATTTAAGAGAATTGAATTGATGCCTAGATTCTGAAGATAATCTGTCCATTCCATGATTTTGCGGATGCGCGGAACACATCTTCCATTATTGTGAGTAGGGGCACCACAGAATCCGATGGGATAGATTTGATAAAATACACTGTTATATATCCACATTGCTGTAAAACCTCCAAGTAAACATTACTTAAAATTTGTTTTATTATACCACAAATAAAGCTTTGAATTGAAAAAAATGTGGGAAAGTAGAGAAATTGTTTTGATAAATATTTTTGGTGAAAAAGAAAATATTTTCCTTGACACAGAGGTTGCCGCGTAATATAATATAACGGCATGAGAATAGAAGAAGCAGTTTACGCCAATGCCCCGGAGTGGACTGATTCCTATATAAAGTATGACAATGAGTAGAGATTATTTAGGAGGAAAACCAATGAAAACTTACATGGCTAATCCAACAAAGATTGAAAGAAAATGGTATGTAGTTGATGCTGAAGGATGTACTTTGGGACGTTTGGCATCTGAAATTGCTAAGGTTTTAAGAGGAAAAAATAAACCGGAATATACACCACACGTTGACACAGGTGATTATGTAATCGTAATTAACGCTGCAAAAGTTGCTGTGACAGGTAAAAAATTAGATCAAAAAATTTACTATCACCATTCAGATTATGTAGGAGGAATGAAAGAAACTACATTAAAAGTGATGATGGAAAAGAAACCTGAAAAAGTAATTGAACTTGCTGTAAAAGGCATGCTTCCAAAAGGACCTTTAGGAAGAGCAATGATCAAAAAACTTCATGTATACGCTGGTGCAGAGCACGCAAATGCAGCTCAAAAACCGGAAGTATTGACATTCTAAGAATAGGTTAAAAGGAGGAAAAGACAGTGTCTAAAGCAAAATTCTACGGAACAGGAAGAAGAAAAAAATCAATCGCAAGAGTATACCTAGTACCTGGAACAGGTAATATTACAGTTAATAAAAGAAGCATCGATGAATATTTCGGATTGGAAACTTTAAAAGTAGTTGTACGTCAACCATTGGTTGCTACAGAGACTTTGGATAAATTCGATGTATTAGTAAATGTTCGTGGTGGTGGATACACAGGACAAGCAGGAGCAATTCGTCATGGTATTTCAAGAGCATTGCTTCAAGCTGATGGAGAATACAGACCAGTTCTTAAGAAAGCTGGATTCTTAACACGTGACCCACGTATGAAAGAACGTAAGAAATACGGTCTTAAAGGCGCACGTAGAGCACCACAGTTCTCAAAACGATAAAAAAACTCAATATAAGAGAATTATTGAAACCCTTGGAAATCCAGTATTTTCAAGGGTTTTCTTATGTTTTGGATTCATAAAGAATTTGTATGAAAAAGGGTCAATTTGTATGCGTAGGACACAAGTATGACACACATAGGACACACGAAAAACAGTATCTTGTGCAAGATTTTTGATGTCTTGTGCAAGATATTTTTTGCATGAAAAAAGCACCCTTTGCAGGATGCCTTTTACATTTCATGATATTTGCAGTTTTTGCATATATCCTTCCAATTTTTCTTGTCTTTGAATTTATCAGGAATACAATTTTCTTTCAACATTCCACTTGACACATCAGAACAGACAACACAATCACCAATTTCAATTGTATCATCAATCAGTGGACACATAATTTCATCATTTTCCATCATTCAACACCACCTTCATGAAATTATTGATTTTTTCATCAAATTCTTCTTTCTTTTAATGCCTTTATTTTTTATATTGTTTCAATAACTCTTTTCTGTTTTTTACATGTCTGTCATGTAATTCCTGTCCTTTTGAATCAGTGTGTTTCATTGGCTTGTCACCAATCTTCACCCTGTCATCAGTTTTCATATATAATTTTTCAGCCATAAAACATCAATCCTTTTCTTTGCAATATTCAATTATTCCTGCCCTGACATCCTTCTTTGTCCTGCAATGGATTTGGTGACCATCCTTGAAGATGACATCATAACCATCATGCATGTTGCCCTGGATGCCTGCAATCTGTTCCCTGTTTCTGTCTGCAATCTGCATGGTGTCAAACATTCCTTCCTGGTCTTTCCTGACCAGGTCTTGAAGGTATGCATTGACTGACATTCCCTTTTCACTTGCAAGGGTCTTGATGATTTCCTTCATTCCCTTGGGAACTGCAAGGTGTATTCTTTCATAGTGGTCATCATAAAACTGCTGCTTGTATCTGTTTTTGTCCATACTGGTCACCACCTTCAAATCTTGTTGATTGCATCAAGCAATGCTTCAATTTCAAAGTGGGTGTAAACTGTTTGTGTGACACCCTGACCTTTATGTCCAACAATCTTTTTGACCATTCTTTCATCAACACCTGCATCTGCTAAAAGGGAAACACAGGTGTGTCTTGTGTCATGTGGTCGGTGGAACATTCCCATCTGTTCCATCAATGGCATCCAGTATGAATCATAATAGTTGCGATATTCAAAATGTTTTCCATCAGGTGTGGAAAGAAGGTATTCACAATCATTCTTGTCCATCCATTCCTGGAAGAAAGGAAGAACCTTTTCACTGATGGGAACTTTTCGGATTCCTGCTTCTGTCTTGGATGCAATGACATCAAACCATTTTTCTTCCAGGTTCACATTCTCTTTTTTCAGGTCAAGCAGTTCTGAAATTCTGACACCTGAATAAATTAGCATCAGGACAACCTTGAAATAATCATTGCCGTCCTTCCACTTCCAAACAGTCTTGACTTCTTTCTTGGTGAATGGTTTCCTGTTGTAGGCATTTGGATTCCCTGCTTTGTTAATATCCACATATCTGACCATATCCCTTTTTTCTTGGGGAAGAATTTCATGCATCACACAATAATCCCACATCAATCCCCATAAGATTTTCAACTTTCGCAGTGTTGGGGTGTTTTTGCCTGATTCATCAACCACAGTCTGCAAGTGGTCAAGTTTGATGTCAACCATCCGCATCTTTTCCAGTTTTGCACAAAGGCGGTATGCTGCTTTATATCCATTGACATTGGATGCAGATACAGTTTCAAAGTGGATGTCAGACCATTTGTCATAAACTTCTGCAAAGGTGATGGATGAAAGATTCAGGTCAAAGGGGTCTTTGTTGAATTCTGCAAGGGCGGTCATTGCTTCCTGCCTGGTTGCATAATATCCTATATTGACATAAACCTGCTTGCTTGTGAATCTCATTTTCCCATCAGAAAGTTTTTCAAAAGGGTCACAGTCATCAGGAATCCTGTCAAAACTTTCCTTTGTTAGTCGGTCATAGGTCTTCCATCCATCTGTTTTTCTTACTCTCCAAGGTTTCCTTCTGTTCCCTGACAGCTTGGTGATGCTGCCCCATCCATTAGGATTCTTCATATTATTCCATCCTTTCTTGTCCTGGATGAAAAAGTCTGTTGGTAGTGGTGTTTTTGGTGACCATTTCATCCATAAAATAGTTGTCTTGAACAAGCCTGGAATGATATAATATAAAATAGTCAATTCAGGATTGTTCGTAGTGGTTCATTCTTGATTTGATTGCTTCTGACCCTGACTGTTGCAGCAGTTGGGGTCTTCTTTTTTATTTCTGATATTTTGGAAGCATTGTCAGGTCTTCCAGGTCTGAAAGAATCTTTTTCTTTCCTGCATCATTGAGCATGTGAAACTGTTGCAGCAGCTTCACAGCATCATCACCATAGAAAGCCTCGATTGATTCTATGGTCTTAACTTCTTTTGATAATTTCCCATCAGGGTTGTATTTGCGTTCCCATTCATCCCAACCCAATAATGTTGAAGGTCTAACTTTTAATGCAGTTGCGATTTTTTCAATGATTTCTTGCTTTGGGGTTCTATCACCTTTTTCATAATGCATGATTGATGTTGGTGTCTGCTCTATCATTGCAGCAAGTTCTTTTTGCGAAAATCCTGCTTGCTTGCGTAGATTTTTTATATTATCCCCAATGCTCAATTGAATCACTTCCTTTCTGAAATCTGTATCTTGAGATGATACAGAAAACAATGTTGTATCTTGATAGTAGCATCAAATAAACAAACTGTCAATTTCTTTTTAAAAACTCTTGATAAATAAACAGAATGGTTGTATAATGACAATGAACAATAAACAGACTGTTCATATATCTTGGAAAGGCGGTGACAAAATGGTTACTAAGTTAAAAATCAGAAGGGTTGAACTTGGTTTGAAGCAGAATGAAGTTGCAAAGCAAGCAGGAATCACTTCACAGTATTTGCGAAACCTGGAAACAGGCAAAGCAAGCAATCCAAGCATTGCAATTATGAAAAGACTTGCAAGCATCCTTGGATGCACAGAACAGGAATTGTTCTTTTAAGGTGCTGCAACACCAGGAAAGAATCAGAAGCAATGAAATCAAGAATGAAAGGTTAGGTAAAAAATTATGACAAGAACAATTGAAGAAGTATTGATGGAAATTGAAGTGAAAGCAGAAAAAGTAAGAGATGCACTTGTATTGATGGAAGATTCAGCAGAAGCAGACACAATCAGTGATGGATTCAGAAGTATTCTTTGGATATGTGCTGACTATATGCATGATATAAAAAATATGGCACATGAAGCACAAAATGAATCATTGTCTGAATAGAAAGGTCGGTGTTGTGAATGGATAATTTGACCACTATTTCTGCACTGGTGCAGGACATCCTGGTGAATGAACCTGATTCCAGGGATTCGGACAACCTTCTGTTTTACCTGGTTTGTAAGAAGTTGCTTGCAGACCAGGGTGAAGACATTGAAACAATGGGATTTGGAAAGCTGTTCCTTTCTTTGAAAGGATATGGACTTCCACAATTTGAAACTGTTGGAAGATGCAGAAGAAAATTGCAGCAGGAATTTCCTGAACTGCAAGCATCCAGTGATGTCAGATGTGGAAGGATGAATCAGTGTGACAGTTTCAAAGAATTTGCTATGGAAGGATTGATATAAATTATGAATGATATGGTTTTTAGAACCTATTTGAAAGGTAATGAAAAGAAAAGTGCTGAAAAGCACAAGGGGATTGACCATGTCAGGACATTTGAAGATGCATCACAGTTCAAAAGTTATGGCGCAATATTGAATGAAGGTTTTGTGGACATCAGTTTTGATTCCAGGGAACTGTCAGATGCATTCATGAACATGTGTGAAGCAGCACAATGGAATTGTCTTGTATTGGAAAATCCTGATAATGGTCACATTCATACATACTGGAAGGACAGCAAAGGAAAAATCAAGAAAAAAGGATATACAGATGCAGTTCTTGCAGTTGGTCTGATTGCAGACATTCATTCAGGTGAAACATATATTCCATTATGTGTGGATAATGTGCAAAGGGAAGAAATTTTCGACAAAGACCCTGATGCAGACTATGATGAAGTTCCTGATGAACTGATACCAGTGAACACAAATGTCAAGTTGTGGGAAATGCGTGAAGGTGATGGAAGGGATTCTGCACTATACGGATATGAAAATGTTATTGCTTCCCAGGTCACCAAGAATGCAGAAGTTCTGAAAAGAATTGTGAAGAACATCAATCAGTTCATCTTCGCCGAACCATTGTCTGACAGTGACATTGAAAGAATCACCAGGGAAGAAGCTATTCCACAGAATGTTCCTTCCAAGAATTTTGTATTCACTGATTTTGGTGATGACATGATTCGTCAGTTCAATATCAAGAAAATTGACAATAGACTGCACATCTATCATGAAGGAATTTATATATCAAATCAGAACTATATTGAAAATGCAATGGTCAGAACAGGTGGTGCAACATTGAACAGTTCCAAACGAACAGAAGTCTTGAAGTATCTGAATATCAAGATTCTGAAAAATGCATCCACACTGTATCATGAAGACCTGATTGCATTTGAAAATGGCATTCTTGACCTGAATAGCGGTGAACTGCTTCCTTTCAGTCCTAATTATATCATCTTGAACAAGATTCCTTGGAATTATGTTCCAGGTGCTTATGACAAGAATGCAGATGATACATTAAATAGAATATGCAGTGGGAATCCTGAAATCAGATTGCTGCTTGAAGAAATGGTTGGATATTGCTTTTATAGGTCAAATAAATTCAGAAAGTCATTCATTCTGACAGGTAAAGGAAAAAATGGAAAGTCCACATTTTTGAAAATGTTGCGTTATGCATTAGACAAAGATTCTGATGACAATGTCAGTTCCCTTGACCTGAATGACCTAAATGACAGATTTTCAAAGGTTAGATTGTATGGAAAACTTGCAAACATTGGTGATGATATTTCAGAAGATGACCTGCATGGAAAAGGAATATCAATTTTCAAGAAGGCTGTCACTGGTGAAGCATTTACTGTTGAATTCAAGGGGCAGGATGGTTTTGATATGAAGTCCTATGCAACACTTATATTTGCAGCAAATACAATCCCAAGGTTCAGTGGAAGTGGATTGACAGCAATCAAGGACAGATTGATAATAATTCCTTTTGAAGCACGATTCACAAAGGATGGTGACAATTACAATCCTAACATCATAAAGGAACTGATGTCACAGTCTGCTATTGAATACCTTGTGAAATTAGGTGTGCAGGGTCTTCAAAGAATTATTCAGAATCAGGGATTCACAGAACCTGATGTTGTGATGAAGGAACTGGATGATTTTGAAGCAAATAATGATTCAATTCTTGCCTGGTTGAACAGTATGATGATTTCTGATGAAGACAGTATTCATGATGTGGTGGACACACAGCTTGTTGGAAGAAACTTTGATGACATTTATGGTGAATATGAAGGATTTTGTGTCATGGAAGGAATCAGGGAAAGAATGATTGCAAGAAGAAATTTTTCAAAGGAAATCTGTTCAAGAGTGGAAGGACTGGAAAAAAGCAGGTTGAATGATGCAAAAAGAAGCACAACCTATAAATGGACATGATGCGACATTATAAAATTTGTTCGTGTCGGAAAATCCGACATGATGACACGACATGACACGATTTCTCTATACTATAAATATTAAAAAATAGTATAAAATCAATTATTTTAATTTGAATTTATATAATATATAAAAATATAGAGTATATAGAGAAATTGTGTCATCTTGTCCATCATGTCATAGTCAGGAAAGGATGATGAAAAGATGAATATGTTTTTAGATACCATGCAGGGTCAGATAAAAGACTTGTATGACCTGGATAAAATTGTTGAATGTGGGGAACTGGTGAAATGTGTTCCTGGTGGAAAACCATATTTTCAGGATGAAATTGAAACCACATTCTATTGGGTGAAAGATTGCAATGGTCATGAATTCAAGATGCTTGTTCCTGCATATATGATGTGGGCATATAAACTTGTTGGACAGAAAGCAGCAGAAGAATCCACAGAAGACTTTTTTGTACATCAGGCGGTGGTTCTGAATGAACTGATGTGCAAAATATTTGGTGTGGATGAATTCAATGACAATAATGAACTTCGGTGCAACACACTGGATGATGTCAGGAAGGTGTGGCAATATGCATTGAAGAAATATCCATATCAGGGTGAATTTGAACTTGGAAAGGACACATATATGTTTGGGAAATAGATGAATGGATGTGATTGAATGCCAAAGGTTACAATTCATGACATCAAGGAAAAATCGCCTGAAATTGCTGACTGGTTGTTTGAAAACTATCCAGGATTTCACCTGGACATTCCCAAAAAGAAGTGTTCTTTTGTGTATGAAGACACAGATGCAAGGGATGAAGCAATTTATAGAATGTATTATAACAGTAGTATGAGTTATGAAGACATTGCAGATATTATGGAACTTGATGTTCAGACTGTCAGAAAGACAGTATCAAAAAAATATCACAATTTATAGAAAATCAGCACCTGCATTCAATGATGTGGGTGCTTTTCTGTGGTAAAAATTCTGTAAAATACCATATATAGTGCATAATGCTGTTAATAAATACTGTATGTTGATATAATATAATTGCTTTTTAGTGGTGAAAAGAATGCTGCTTTTGCAGCAACAAAGAAAATCAATCACCTAATTTTACAAGATTTTCTTTTTTACCACATCTTGATGTTCCCCAGGATTTTTGCCACCTGGGGAAATGTCAGGATGAACAAAGACACCCAACAAAACCCAAGGAAATATTATTTATGTAATGAAAGGCGGTGATTGCATTGACAAATAAACAGAAAAGATTTTGTGATGAATACCTGATTGATTGCAATGCAACACAGGCAGCAATCAGAGCAGGATATTCAGCAAAGACTGCTGTTGATATTGGTCATGAAAATCTGAACAAACCAAAACTGAAAAAATACATTGATGACAGACTGGAACAGTTGCAGTCAGAAAGGATTGCAAGCACACAGGAAGTTCTTGAATATTTGACTTCTGTTATGCGTGGGGAATCCCAAGGGGAAGAAGTTGTCATCATATCAACTGGTTTTGGATGCAGTGAAGCAGTTCATGTGAAAAAATATCCTTCTGAAATAGAAAGATTGAAAGCAGCAGAACAGCTTGGAAAAAGATATGGTCTTTTCAAAGGTTCAATTGATGTGTGTATGGAAAAAGTCATTATTGTGAATGACCTGAAAGAATAAATGTCACAAGTAGGACACAAAAATCAATGAAAACATAGCAAAATCAGGGAAATGGAACTTTCATCCTGATAGTTTATAGAAAGGCGGTGGTTGATATTGGATGCATTGCAAGTGACCCAGGAAGGACTTCAAAAGGTGCTGATGTTTCAGCAGGCAAAGCAAAGGGAAGTCAATTCCATCAGGTCAAAAGAGTACACAACCAAGGGAAGATTCCAGTTTGCAATTGCGGATTCAGACAAAAGAACAATGATTGCAGCAGTGGAAAGAAAATGCAACAAGCATTGTTCTGACATATATGATGAAATCAATCAGGCAAGGAAACAGGAAGGTCTTCCTGAACTGACAAACCAATACAAGGAAAGGAAATGATGAAAAATGAAATTAGGACTGAAAGACAAAATCAACAATTTAATCAAGGCATACAAAGAGTATGGAAAAGCACAGGGGGATGCAATCAAAGCGGTTCTTGAACCTTTCAAAGTTCCATCTTATGTCAGCAGATTCACCCAGGAAGGACTTGAAAGAACAATCAAGGAAGGAATGGATGATATTCTTTCTAATTGGAAGAAATATGACAAGGTACTGAATGACCAGGTTGTATCAGTGATTGCATCTTCAAAAAAGGAAATCATGGATGCACTTCATTTGGACCAGGTGAACAAGTCTGCTGATTATGCGGTCAGAATTGCAAATGCAAGGGAATTCATGAAGTTGGAACTTGAAAGTGACTGTTCAGATGTGGCAAAACTTGATGCAGCATTGTTCCCTATTTTGAAGGACTTTGCTGATGATTATGACACAATGAAGTTATTTGCAAAGATGGTGGAAATCAAAGCACATATTCCTGCTGCAAATGCATCAGGTGAACCAAGTCTTCCAAAGACATTTGGAAAAATGATGAAGGTTGACAGTATCATGAATGCAATCAATGAAGTGGAAGAAGCTGCTGCAATGTTGTTTATTCATGCAAGAACCAGTGTTGATGAAGTTATCAGAATTCATGGTGCAATTTATGGTGTTCCTATTGATGGCTACAGTGAACAGGCTGATGAAGAAAACATCATCATCAATGCAACCATCCTGGATGCACTTGCTGACAAGATTGACAGTGAAGGTCAGGATTCTGCATCAGGTGAAGGACAGACTGTTGATTTGGACTAAACCTGCATCCTGACCCAATTCATAATGATATTGCTTCCCTTTGGTATTTCGGATGTGACAGAAAGACACTTGAACTGGACTGAACCAGGCTAAAAAATGTATTTGTGAAAATAAAAATCATTATGGAATCAGAATCCAGGGGAACAGGTGTTGATGCTTGTTCCCCTTTATTTGATGAAAGGATGGTGATGATGTTGGAATGACCAATGAAGAATTAGTGGAACAGATTCAAGCAGGAATCAATGTCAGGGGCAACCTTGAAGTCTTATATGAACAGAATAAACCATTCATTTATTCTGTTATCAAACCTTTTATGAAGTATGCAGAACCTGATGACCTGTTTCAGGAAGCATATCTTGGACTTCATGATGCAGTATATGCTTATGAACCAGGGGATTCAAAGTTTATAACCTATTTACCATGGAAAATAAGAAAGCACTGCATTCATTTTGTAGAATCATTTTCCAATACAAAGCGGATTCCACACAGCAGGCTGAATGAAATCAGAAAATATCAGAAATTCTGTCAGGAATATGCAAATGCACATGGTTCAGAACCTGATGACAAAACCATCATGAAGGAATTGGAACTGACTGAAAAAAGGTTGGACAACATCAGAAAGACCATATATGAACAGAACTGCATCAGCATCCACAAGCCTGTTGCAGGAACAGAAGATGCAGCACTGGAAGACATTCTTGCAGATGAAACAGACATTGCAGAAGATGTTGAAGACCAGGTGTTCCAGGAAGAAATCAAAAAGGTTGTGCATGATGCAGTTGACCAACTTCCACCAAAGCATTCACAGGTGATTCATGCAAGATATTTGGAAGATGAATCCCAGGTTCAGGTTGCATCAGAAATGAATATTTCATATCAAAGGGTTTCGCAGATAGAAAAGGAAGCCTTGAAAAAATTGAAGGACATGCAGCATTTGCAGGAACTTCATGATGAAATATATGGATATGATTCACATTTTGCTTATTCTATGACAGTAAAATGTGCGGTTGACAAACATACTTCTTCAACTGAAATGCTTGCAATGAAAAGACTGGAATATGAAGAAGAACACAAACAAACCATGAATGACCTGAATAATTTGTTCAATGAATTGTTGGAAGGTTAGGTGATGACATGAACACAATCAAAATATTGGAATGGTACAATAGAACAGATATTATTCTTTCAAACAATAACGATAGAATTTTAGAGTGGAAAAAACTTGCAATGTTGTTCCTGACGGACAGTGAATCTGATAAAAATAACAGGGAAACCTGCATAACAGAAGCAAGAAAAATTAAAGCAGAATCAGACGAATTTTTGAAGGAAAAGGATGAAGTGACAGTTGCACTGAATTTGTTGTCACCATTACACAAGCAGATTCTTGAAATGTTTTATATAAACGGATTCAAAGCAACTGTATGCAGTGACATTATAAAATGTTCATTAGGACAGTTTTATTCATGGAAAAAGAAAGCAGTTCAGGAATTGGAAAGGAAGATGGAAGAAAATGCACACAGTAATATATAAACATTCAGTAATAACAGTGACAAGGGAAATGAATCAGAAACAGCTTGCAGAATTGCTGATGGATGAAAATGTTGAACTGGTCAGTGTGAACGCACCAAAGATTTCCTATGGAAGGAAAAGAAAAAGTCACAAGCAAGACACAAAGTTCCCTGGAAATGCAGGGAATTCAATGAATAAAAACTATCATTCGCATAGTTTGGAAGAAAGGCAGGTGAAAAGGTATGGCAAGAAGTGGAAAGGTAAATTTTAGGGAACTGGTTGCTTTCAGGGATAAACTGGAAGAACTTGCAGATAATCAGGAAGAATTTATTGAATCTTGTGCAAAAGAAATTGCTGCAAGGTTGCTTGCAAAGGTTGTTAAAAGAACTCCTGTTGGTGATTATTCAGGTAATAGTTATAGATGTGCAAGTGGTCATGTTCATAAAGGTCACAAAGTGGAAGGAAAAGTTGGTGGTACACTTCGCAGGGGTTGGACTGTTGGAGAAATCACAAAAGTTGGTGATGCATACCAGGTGGAAGTCATCAATCCCATTGAATATGCGACATATGTTGAGTATGGTCATAGAACTTCCAATCATAAAGGTTGGGTTAATGGACATTTCATGTTGACCATTTCAGAACAGGAAATACAAAGGGATGCACCTGCTATTTTAGAAAAGAAATTACAGAAGTATCTTCAAGCATCTTTGAAATAATTTTTTCTGACCCTTGGACAGATTGTTCAGGGGTCTTTTCTTTCTGTCCTTTTTATAGGACACCCTATGACTGTATAATTAAGATGCGAAAATATACAGAAAGAAGGTTTTACTATGAAAAAACAAGGAATCAGAAAGACCATTGTTTCATTTGTGCTGCTGATTGCCCTGCTGACAGTCCAGGTCATGCAGGTTGCAGCGGAAACAGACCAAAATGACACACCATCAGTTGTGTGCAGTGATTATTCATCATTATATCAGGCATTCATCCAGGCAAATGATGGGGATGTCATAGGAATTGACAATATCATTGATATTCAGGCAGAAGGTGACACTTTTGGAAGCAGTGACAAGCATGTGACCATTGTCAAAGTGAATGATGGTGCAATGATTCAGGTTTCAACCAGGACACCATTCACCTTCAAGAATATCACCTTTGATGGAAAGGACATCACTTCATACAATTCCATGATAAATGTTGGATGCAACACTAATTTTGAGAATGTGACCTTTCAGAACTGCAAGTGTGTTTTTGATGGATGCGGTGGTGCAGTGACCATCACAGGTGGAACTGTCAATCTGACTGGATGCATCTTCCTAAACAATACAAGTCAATCAGGCGGTCATCTTTATGTTATGAATGACAGTCAGGTCACAATCACTGGATGCACCTTTGAAGGTGGGAATGGTGTCAAAGGCGGTGCAATCAATCAGTCAAATGGTTCATCATATATTGAAGTAAATTCTTCCAAGGTTTATGGAAATACTGCATCAGAATCAGGCGGTGGAATATATGGTCAGGGAAGAATGGTCATTCAAGATTCAAAGGTGTTTGGGAATACTGCACCAGTTGGTGAAGACATAACAGACACAGTGTTTGGAAATGTTCAGATTCAGGATGACCTGAATGTATTGCAACAGCTTTTTTCTGATGAAAATATCACTGTCAATGGATGGATAACCACAACAGATGAAAACACTGCATCCATATACAGAAAATTTGACTATGTGGTCAACACAACACCTGACCCAGGTGATAATGAAGACCCTGGTGATTCAGGGGATGACAATTCCAGTGGTACAGATGAATCAACTGACCCATCAGAACCTGGAAGTGGTGACAGCGGTTCAGTGGATGATTCAGGAAATGGCGGTGACAGTAACAATGAAGACCATTCAACACCTTCTGACCCAAGTGACAGCAATGGTGACCAGGGTGATTCATCAGGAACAGGTGGAAATGGTGATTCAGGGAACACAGAACAACCTGGAACTGGTTCTGATTCTTCTGACCAGGGCAGTTCAGGGGCAGGTGATAACACATCAACCGACAATTCAAACAACAGCACCACAGACAACAGTTCCAGTAATAGCACCACAAGCATTGACAACAGTTCCAATGACACCACAACAGATAATTCTGACCATAGCAGCACAAGCACAAACACCACAACATCAACAGACAGCAGTCAGACCACAACCAATTCAGGGAACACAAGCACAACCAACACCACAACTGACAACAGAAGGACAGAATCTTCTGACAATCACAGTTCTACAACATACAACTATTATCAGACAGAACAGACACCAGTGCAACAGCCACAGGTGCAGTCAGAACAGGCAAAAGAACCTGTCATCATAAACAACTACATACAACCATCAGAACAGGGTCAGACAGCTTCACAGGGGCAGCAGGTGGACATTCCTGCATCAGAACCTGAACAACAGACAATCCCTTCACCTGACCCTTCAAACAATATCAGGATTGATGCAAAGGGTGCAGATGTAGTGTTTGAAGTGAAAGATGGTGTCTATTCCATCAGCATCAATGCATCAGAACCTGTCCAGGATGCTTCTGCATCTGTTTCTGAAACAAAATCCAGTGTGAACTGGTATGAAATCATCAAGATTGTTCTTCTTGCTGCATTGGTGGTCAATATGTTGCGGAAACCAAGAAAAGAAACTACTAAATGTTGAATTTTTTTGTTCAAGATGCTATAATAGATGCAGCTATCAAAACAGAAGAAGCACTGAATCTGTTCCTGCAAGACTTGATTCAGTGCTTCTTCTTTATTTAATGACCTTCCCTGACCGCACAGGATGACCACAGACGGACTTTTGAACCTGCACTTGAATATTTCTACCCTGATGATATAATCAAGGCAAAGGAAGGTGATTCTGATGATTGCAGAACCAAGATTTGTGAAAGAAGGTTGGTTGGATTTTAGCAAACCACATGAAGGTTGGAAGCTGAAAGAAAATGCCCCTGAATGGGCAAAGAAGGAATTTGAAGATGTCATGAAATCATCCATGGAATTCAGGGAACTGGTGGATGATGAACCTGGGGAAGATAAAAGAATCAGGATATATTGATATATTCTGAATTGGTTTGTGTGATTATGTGTAAAACACAGGTAGGACACAAAAGTTCTGAAAACCCTTATTTTTCAAGGGTGCAAACTATCAAAACGTTAATTTGGAGCGAAGCGACAACGAGGAAAAGCGAAGCTTTTTCGAGTCAAGATGCGAGGAGCATATAAGACGATTCAAAACTTCTCAGGACTTTACAGTCTTGGGAAGTTTTTTACTTTATAGAAACTTTGTTTCCATAAAGCAAAAAAGAAAGCCCTTGGGAATCCCCCAAGGGCTCTGCTTATAGATTTTTATTTCTCTTGTTCAAGAGCAAGTGTGATGGTTGTGATATCACATACTTCTGTTGGTCCGTAGTACTGAATTGCACCCGGATATACGAAACATGTATCCGCTGCCCATTCTTCACGACGAGCTTCAAAATATTTGAATGGAGCTCCATCAAGTTCGACAAGTGCTTTCTTGATTACCGGCTTATCTTCTCCGTGTCTTCTTTCGATGTTCATCATCTTTGTGATTGGCATACCGCCTGCAACCCATTCATTTGCCGGTTTCGACAAGTTGGAGATTTTAGACAAATAACCATTATAACCATATTGGATAAGCATAAATGCATTATATCCCAATGAGTAGCAGTAGTCTGAATCAAAGTTAGAAGGGAATGCGCATCTTCCTTCATATCCAAGGAAATGGTGAAGCGGATTAAACTTACCAGCGTATGTACCTGCAACTTTTCTTGCAGCCAAATTATCTTTTACAAGAGCAGAGAATAATTTCTCTGATTCAATTAAGGAAACTTGTACGTTGCCGTGTGGATCTCTCTCCAAGAATAATTGTTGTTGAATTGCTTCTGGAAGGAGTGCAAATACTTCCATAGAATCTTTGGTCAAGCCAGCTTCAATGAATGCATATTTTTCGGCCCATGTAGGAAGAGCGTTAAATGCATCTGCTTTGCTTCCTGCAAGGAGTTCGTTGATTTCGTGAATCAATACGGAGAATTCAGGAACAAATTCAACCACACCCTCTGGGATTACTGCAACACCGAAGTTCATTCCTTTTGCAGCTCTCTTTTCTACAGAATCAGCAATGTAATCTGTGATTTGTGCAAGAGACATTTTCTTTTCTGCAACTTCTTCTGAAATCAAGCAAACGTTCGGTTGTGTCTTAAGAGCACACTCTAAAGCTACGTGAGAAGCGGAGCGCCCCATCACTTTAACGAAGTGCCAATATTTTTTCGCTGAATTTGCATCTCTTTCAATATTTCCAATAATTTCGCTATATGTCTTTGTGGCAGTATCAAAACCGAAAGAACATTCAATATCTTCGTTCTTTAAGTCACCGTCGATTGTTTTTGGACAACCAATTACTTGAACGCCTGTGTTGTGTGCAGCGAAGTATTCTGCAAGAACAGCAGCGTTTGTGTTAGAGTCATCACCACCAATAATAACGATTGCTGTAATGCCATGTTTTTTACATACTTCTGCAACGATAGCGAATTGCTCTTGTGTTTCAAGTTTTGTTCTGCCGGAACCGATAATATCAAAACCACCGGTGTTTCTGTATTGATTAATGTATGCATCGTCAAAAATCAAATAATCATCTTCAATAAGGCCGATAGGACCGTTTTTGAATCCGTATAAAACGTTTTCGCTATTTGTTGCTTTCAAAGCATCGTACAATCCGCAGATAACATTGTGTCCACCCGGAGCTTGCCCGCCGGAAAGGATCACACCTACAACCTGCTTTTTAGCTTCTGAAGTGTTCTGTCCTTTTTGGAAAGTGATTTCTTTTTTACCATAGGTATTTGGAAAAAGAGCTTTGATTTTTTCCTGATCTGCTACACTTTGAGTTTCTTCTCCTTCTTTTACGCAAATATCTGCAATCCCGTTTCGGAGCATTGCAGGAAGTTTTGGAGTATACTCATATCTTGCTTTTTGCAATGATGAAATTTTCATAACTACGTCTCCTTTTTGTAAATTATACAGAAATATTCTAATATATTTTATAGGTAAAGTAAACCTTTGAAACGAGAAAAAATAGCACTTTTTGTAAAAAAAGACAAAAATTAGCAGCCGCTTTCGCGACTGCTTTTCTCTTTTGTAAATCCCCCAAAATGCCGTTCTCCGTATTTTGACTCCTAGCCACAGCTAGGTGGGTGACCGCATCTGTTTTTCTGCCATCCTCTATCAGGGAGGCTCGGCATATTACAGAGATATAGGAATCCCATTTAAAGTATTGTAGGTTCAAAATAACGAAAGTATCGCACATCCCAGGTTCACATTTATTATAAAATATCTTGTTGCTAAATTCAACTAAATATTCACATGTAAATATTTGTCATTTTTTTACAGGACAGGTGAAAGGCACCACAAATATATTGACAAATAAGGTGTTCTGAATTACAATAAATTAGTATAGTATGAATCAACTTTGAGCGGATTTTTAGAAAGTTGTATTTATAAATTAGGGAGGGAAAACATAATGTCAAAAAAAGCTAAAACACCAAAATTTCTTACGATTCCTAGAATGTCTTGCGCATTCCTTTCACTTGTTATGATTGGACTTCAATTTTTGCCATTTTGGAATGTAGGAGGAGAAGCAGGAAAATTATCGATTTCAGATGTAGTATGGTTGATATATAAACATCCGGAAGCAAAAACATTTTTTACACAAAACTTTGGTGCAACAACTACTGTTAATAGCGTAATTTTAATTCCGGTATTTATTTTTGCAGCATGTGTAGTAACATTTGTATTAAGTTTTGTAATGAAGAGTGTCTGGTATACAATTGCACCGGCAATTGCTTTCATTCTTACAGTGGTAGGATATCTTACAAGACCTGAATTACAAGCAGGCGATGGCTGGTTCTTCCACTTCATCCCAACAACACTTATGGCAGTGTTTGTAGTAACAGAGTTCCTTGGAACATTCAAAAAGAAAGAAGACTAATTACATAAATAAAACGATTTTCAAACTCATTCAGATGGAACTACATTTGAATGAGTTTTTTAATAGAATTAAAAAAAATAGTTGACTTTCGTAAATATATACGTTATTATAAACAAGTCGTTTGAACACGATATGCGCGGATGTGGCGGAATGGCAGACGCACAAGACTCAAAATCTTGCGTAGGTGACTACGTATGGGTTCAAGTCCCATCATCCGCATGAAAGCCTTGGTTTTCCAAGGCTTTTTTCTTTTGT
>CAMFVG010000064.1 GCA_945992055.1 uncultured Clostridia bacterium
ATGGAACGGAGGTATAAAATGTATAAGAATATTGAAAAGCAAGTTACTCTGAAACTAAAAGATTTAGTAAATTATCAGGAGGGACAGGTAGTCAGTAAAACACTTGTCCAGAATGAGCAACTCAGTATGACGATTTTTTCCTTTGATAAAGGCGAAGAAATATCGACTCATGCATCCGGCGGTGATGCCATGGTTACGGTACTGGAAGGCACAGGCAAGTTTACGGTAGGTGGAGAAGTGTTTATTTTGAATGAGGGAGAAACTCTTATTATGCCGAAAGATGTGCCCCATGCGGTATATGGTGAAGAACAATTTAAAATGCAGCTTACTGTTTCTTTTTAGTACAATCACAGGAGGCGGCGGTGCAGGATGCTGCCGCTTCCTGTCCTGCTGGTGCCATAGAAATATAAAACAGAAATAAAGTAACGATAGCCATTATTATCAGACCAATGACAAAACCATCGATATCTCGCCAAAATGCAGGCTCCAACATAATCGATCCTATCAGCAAGAGAGAGCCAGTCAAATCGATTAATCCAATTACTAATGAATGCCACTGCTCTATTATACCTAAAAACCGGAGTGATTTCTACTCAAAGCCACTCCGGTTCAATGTTCATCCGATCCTTATTCCATATTTATGCCTAAAGCTAACCTTTACCAATTCCAAATATCTATTGTATAATGTATTTTGAAAAGGGGGATGAGCTATGAGTAACTACGATGCACAATGCACAGGACAATATACCAAATACTACATAATCGACCGCGTTAACTTTATCAACAAAATGCGGGAAGGTATGTCTATAGAAGAATATTGGGACCTTCAGAAAAACACAAGAAAAATATATATGTCAATAGGTACTCAAAATGCCAAACGTCCATTTTTATCTTATCGCTTTGAGGTAAATGGAAAGACCTATTACGGCACTTCCAAAGTGGGATACAACAGATATACCCATACCAA
Organism: uncultured Clostridia bacterium; assembly: GCA_945992055.1. Taxonomy (GTDB): domain Bacteria; phylum Bacillota; class Clostridia; order Lachnospirales; family Lachnospiraceae; genus Faecalimonas. The sequence continues at coordinate 968 of CAMFVG010000064.1, forward strand.
AATGGATGGTAAGCCTTGCAAGGTATATTTCCAATCAAATAATCCATATATTTCTTGTCCTGGAGATTTGGATAGCAACATGCCGGATGATACTGCACAACCACTCAGTATTGCTTCAATGGTTATGGGGCTCCTTTCCTTATGCTTTTCATGTATTCCTTTTTTTTCATTTCTTTTTAGCGGTCTTTCTCTTGCCCTTAGCATATTTGCATTGTATAACAAAAAAACAAACAACATTTTTGCCTGGGCCGGTATCATATGTTCCGGAATTGCACTATTAATGGGAATATTTGCGGTATTACTTTTTATTGCTGTTTTTCTCATTCGTTCTTCTGTTTTGTAATTAATTCATCATAATATCCAAATATTATTGTCGCTACTTCATCTATCATCATTTCAAAGTGTAACAAAAGTATCTTCCGCAATCCATTTTGTTTATAGATTTCATTACCTTTTATTCCCAGATATATGGTATCTCACCCCATATCCTTTCGCCCTCTTTACGATCTGCAAATTGACTCGGACTTTTTTGTAAGGAAGATACAACTACACATACTGTCCCCACCGGCACTGTAGCAGGGGCAGCTCCACCACTAATTGCAACTCTATCCGGATATCGTGCATTAAGCATATCTTGTGCTTCTTTTCCGATCGAATAATAATGAGAATGCTCTGATTCCGGTATAAACTTATACATATAAAGTCCCATATCATACCATACATTCATTTCATAACCGTCATACCAATTCCCGGAAGAAGCAGCGGAGCTGTCTGCCTGTGCCACCTCTACTTTATTTTCTCCCATATAACTATTAGAAACATATGAAACACTGCCATTATATTCAATTCTGTACCAACCATTGTCTGCTTGTCCTGTGACCTTAACTTCATCATTAGTTGAAAGACTGCCTACCTTATTCCCGTCTGTACTGGGCAAATCTCTTACATTAACGGTTTGCTGTGCATACAGGGTTGCTTGCATGTCTGTACAAGTGACTTCTAATTTGCTTCCTTCTGCGGTTCTTGTATCTGTCAAACCGCAAACACAAGTAGCGGTTTCTGTTCCGTCTGTGGTGTATGTAGCATCATTATTAAAAATATAATTTTCATATACATGACCGGTAGCAGAAATTGGCTCTGTATAAGTGTCTCCACATTCACAAGTAAAGGTCTTTACGCCATCTGCTTCACAACTTGCTTGCATTGTAATTACTTCGGTGTAGTTGTGAGTATGTGATTCTTCTGTTGGTTCTTGTATTGCTGTCGATTCTTCCGTTGCTTCTGGTTGTGTTGCACTTTCTGTTGCCTGTGTATCTGCTGTGCTTGCGGTTTCTGTCTTTCCGCAACCTGCCAACATGGAAATAGTAAAACCTGTTAGTAAAAATAATGTTAATATCTTGTTTTTCATTATGCTCTCCTCTGTGTTATTACATAATCATAGTGACTTCCCTTGGAACTCCTTTTTCAATATTTACTCTCTCAACGGATGACATACCAGATCAGTCATATATGACAGTTTTCAACTTCTACACCTTGCCTATTCCTGACTGCGGGGTATATATCACATTTCCTTGCATATTTGCCCCGCCCCGTTCTCGGACGCGTGACCTTTTCATCGCTTTTCCTCTCCTTCGCCCCGTCCCGCGTGGCTTTTTGTAGCATTTCTTGCTCCTACGCCACGCCACACTCTTTCACCGCGTGGCTTTTGGGGCACTTCTCCTCTCCTGTGCCCCACATGTATCAAGAACTGCAGGCTATGTAACTTAATTGGGTCATACCATGCTGAAAGAGCATGCCAAATACCGAGATTAGTTCAGTTCTATAAATTGGGATTGGTGAAACTGACATATCTGACTTTTTCGATTTTATCATACTAGCCTATTTCTGAATAGACCTATCGCTGACATTAATCCCCTGGATTCAAGGGATGCTTCTCATTACATTGAGTAACTCGAAAGCTGCGGCACTCGAATTTCCTTCGGAAATTCTCATTCTCGCAACTTTCGCAGCTTGACTCTCCCCATAGCTAAAGCAAGGGGATTCTTGTTTCTTCCACTACTGCATTGGCTGATACCTTACGGTATTACAATGACTTACACAGTGTCCACAAGCTAGATTATACTGTTCCCGTATGCCCTACGGTGCAGTTTATTGCATGTTTACGCTGACTGCATTTGCAGTCCTCTGTTTAAGATATTTATGCTTGCATTGGTATCCCTGTTATGTACTGTATGGCATTTTGGACATTCCCATACACGAACTGCAAGATTTTTCACCAGAGGATTCTTATACCCACAACAGGAACAGGTCTGGCTGCTTGGATACTTGGTTGGCACTTTGATTATGTCGTTCCCATACCAAGCAGCTTTGTATGAAAGCATATCAAAGAATTTAGACCACGATGCAGAAGCAATGTGCTGTGCCAGTTTGTGATTGCGAATCATACTTTTTACATTTAAGTCTTCTATGCAGATTGTTTGGTTTTCACGCACCAGCATAGTTGACTGCTTTTGCAAGAAATCATTTCTTTGATTGGTAATCTTTTCGTGCACTAATGCTACTTTGATACGCTGCTTATTGCGGTTATTAGAACCTTTCTGTTTTCTTGAAAGCTTACGCTGTTCACGAATGAGTTTACGCATTGACTTTTCAAGATATTTCGGATTTGGCACAGCATTTCCATTGCTGTCGGAGTAAAACTCCTTAATACCAACATCAATACCAATTAAGCCACCATTGTTTGCTCTTGGCTGTGGCTCAAATTCCACATTAAGAACTACAAAATACTTGCCTGTAGGAGTATGTTCAATCGTTACATTGTTGATTTTCCCTGCTTCCATTGACTGACGTATTTTGACAAAGCCAAGCTTTGGGAGTTTGATATATCTTCCCACAATGCGTATATTATCCCCTTGG
>CAMFVG010000065.1 GCA_945992055.1 uncultured Clostridia bacterium
GTTTGAAAAATCCCAGTTCTTCCAATGCTTCCTCTGGAGATAATAAAATGCCGGCCCCTTGTCTAATAAGCTCATTACACCCTTGACTCAAATGGCTGTCAACCGGTCCCGGTAATGCATAAACATCCTTTCCTTGTTCCAAAGCCATATCGGCTGTAATCAAGGACCCACTCCGTTCTTTCGCCTCGATAACCATAATCGCATCGGATAGCCCACTGATAATTCTGTTTCTTGCAGGAAAGTGTTGTGGCAGAGGACTCGTACCGGGAGGAAATTCAGAAATGACACCTCCTTGCCCCTGTAGTTTGTTATAAAGATGCCATTCACTTTTCGGATAACAAATATCTACTCCACACCCCAAAACAGCAAAACTTTGGCCTCCCGCTTCCAACGCTGCCCATTGACCAATACTGTCTATCCCTCTTGCCATTCCACTGACTATCTGAATCCCTTCTTGTGCAAATGCCTGGGCAAATTTTTTCGCCATGCGTTCTCCATAATAGCTACACTCTCTTGCACCGATAATCGCAACCGTCATCTTTTCTTCTTCTGGAAACTTGCCCTTTAGATACAATGTATACGGTGCATTAGAAAGCTCTAGCAGCCGTTTTGGATACATGGGATCTACAATCGTAATCAATTGAACTTCTTTTTGCTCCAGCTTTTGATATTCCTCTTCTAATTTCCAGTCACGAATACTGTATAAAATAGCCTGATGTTCTTTTTCCTTTAAATCCATTCTTTTTAATTCTGTTTCTTCTATATAATATAGCATTTCTATGGATTTCATACCTTGTCTTATCTGACGCTTCCTTGCATTGCTAATACCTTTGATATTCGCAAACCAATATTCATATTTCATGCATTTTTCTACCTCCCATATTGTTCGTTCGTAAGTCTATAGCTCAATGCTTCCAGCAAATGTTTTTCCTCTATCCGCTCCTTCTCTTCCAAGTCGGCAATCGTTCTTGCTACCACCAAAACTTTGTGGTAAGTCCGCGCACTCAAATTCAGTCGCTCATAGGCTTTTTGCATAACCTGTTGTTCTGCCGGCTGCAACATACAATATTGATCGATATATTTCATATCAAGTCTTGCATTGGTTGTTATGTTACTTTCTATATACCTTTGCTTTTGCATTGTTCTCGCCTTAACAATACGCTCTCGGATAGTTTCCGATGATTCTTCCGATAACTTTTCTGCCAAATCGCTATATTGTACTTTGGGGACTTCCACACAGATGTCAATGCGTTCTAGGAATGGCTGACTGATTTTTCCCAGATAAGCCTGTCTCTGTGCCGTAGTACATGTACATTTATTAAGATCCGGATAGTTTCCACATGGGCAAGGATTCATTGCTGCCACCAAGAGAAAGTCTGCCGGAAAAACATATTCGCCTTTTTCTCTAACAATTCGAATCTCTCGATCTTCCAATGGTCTTCTTAAACTTTCCAGGACTTCTCTCGAAAATTCAGCTATTTCGTCCAAGAACAACACGCCTTTGTGGGCGAGACTGATTTCTCCCGGATTGGGATAAATCCCGCCTCCTAACATCCCCACCTTCGTTACCGAAGAATGTACTTCACGAAATGGACGAATCACCTTTAATGGATGTTCTTTTTCCACCTCCCCGATAATGCTGTAAATCATAGTAAGATCAATACTCTCTTCCGTAGTAAGTGGTGGCAAAATACTAGGAATCCGTTTGGCGATAGCAGTTTTCCCGGAACCCGGAGGCCCAATCATCAAGAGATTATGCCCACCGGCAACTGCAATCTCTACTGCGCGTTTGATAAAATGTTGCCCCCTAATATCCGCAAAGTCTTCGTATTTTGCTTGTCCCATCATCGGCAGTTGGTCAGCTGTCTTATTACGATGCTTCTGCCCACTTTTAATATATGTATAGGCCTCTCGAAGATTGGAAACCCCGATAACCTGTATCCCTTCCACTAATTCTCCCTCTCTGCGATTTTCTTCTGGAACAACACAACACTTATATCCCTGCCTATATGCAGCGGACACAATTGGCAAAATACCTCTGACTCCTTTTACACTGCCATCCAAGCTCAATTCTCCCACAAACAATATGTCCTGAACCTTCTGCTTTGGTATTTCCTCCAAAGCAGTCAATACTGCTATGGCGATTGCTAAATCAAAAATAGAGCCTTTCTTTTTCATATTTGCCGGAGACAGATTAATAATCACCTTTTTGGATGGTAATATAAAATCAGAATTTCGGATTGCTGCACGTACTCTCTCTCCCGCCTCCTTCACTTCCGAAGACAAATATCCCACCAAATGAAACATGGGAAGTCCATTACTAACATCTGCTTCCACTTCCACAAAATTCACCTGTAATCCCTGTAGCGCAGCGGATAAAATTGTGCTAAACACTATTTTTCGCTCCTTTCATCTATAAATTTGTAATCTTTGAAATATGCGGCAGAATTGCCTGTTTTGATAAATACGAACGATTAAGAAGATATGTTTATATTATCATAGTCGCATAAGGACTGCAAGTGAAACTTTAAACTTGGAAAAGCACAATCGTTTTTGTCCTATCATACAATATTATTAAATACGCCAAGAGGTGCTACCTTGAAGTCTTTCCCTCCATCCTTATCTGCCGAGGAAGAACAATATTATCTGCAAAAATACATCGAAGGTGACCTTGAAGCAAAACATATCTTGATTGAACGGAACTTGAGATTGGTCGCCCATGTCATCAAAAAGTATCAGCATTTGGAAGAAAATCCGGAGGACCTGATTTCCATCGGAACCATTGGACTTATCAAAGCCATCATTACATTCAATCCTGACAAAAACAATCGACTTGGAACCTACGCGGCCCGTTGTATTGAAAATGAAATTTTAATGATGCTACGCTCTAAAAAAAAGAGCTCCAAAGAAATCTCACTCTATGAGCCAATCGGAACCGATCGTGATGGAAACGAAATCCAATTATATGATATCATTGAATCCGAGGAGGCAGACGCCCAAACAAAAATCAATCTAAAGGACGATATTGCTCTTCTTTACGAAAAAATAGAGTCCGTACTATCTCCTCGTGAACGCCTTGTTTTAAAAATGCGTTATGGTCTATATAATCAAGAAGAATATACGCAGCGTGAAATCGCAAAACAACTGGGCATCTCCCGCTCTTATGTTTCTCGGATTGAAAAAAGTGCAATAGAAAAACTGCGTGACTTTTTCTAGTCACGCAGTTTTTATTCTTGCCTTCTTAAAATATCATATTGATCAAGTTTCATGCCCAAATCAACGTATAACACTTGTTTCGGATGTGGCGCACTTTCCTGCTCCATTCCATCCTCCGTCAAAATTCGTTTCACAGTTACTTCTACGTTTTCACCATTTGGTTTCATAACCTCTATGGTCTCACCTACAGAGAACTTATTTCTCTGTTCGATGCGATAGGTACCATCTTTTTCTTTCCCTACAATTCCCAAATAAGTGTACTCTTTTACATACGTATTGTTATCGTAGATTTGGCTTTCCTCATTTGGTTTTCCAAAGAAGAACCCTGTCGTAAATTGTCTGTATGTGCAGTTAGAAATCTGGTCCAAATACCAAGGCATATTCTCTTGGTAGAGTTTCGGGTCTTTCTTATAGTCATCAATTGCCTTGCGGTATGTTCTTGCAACAGTTGCAACATAGAGTGCGGTCTTCATACGCCCTTCTATCTTCAGACTATCAACGCCCGATTCAATCAGCTCCGGGATATGCTCGATCATGCACAAATCTTTCGAATTGAAAATATAGGTTCCCCTTTCATTTTCAAAAACCGGCATCACCTCGCCCGGTCTTGTCTCTTCCACGATGGAATACTTCCAGCGACACGGATGGGTGCATGCTCCTTGATTCGCATCTCTTCCTACCATGTAATTACTAAGTAGGCAACGTCCGGAATAAGAAATGCACATGGCTCCATGCACGAAAGTTTCAATTTCCATATCCTCCGGAATATTAGCACGAATCTCTTTGATTTCTTCCAAAGATAGTTCCCTGGCAGTAACCACGCGGGTTGCCCCTTGTTTGTACCAAAAATTAAAAGTTCCATAATTGGTATTATTGGCTTGGGTACTAATATGGCGTTCAATCTCCGGACAAATCTCTCCTGCAATCTCAAAGATAGCCGGATCAGCTATAATCAAACCATCCGGCTTTATTTCTTTCAGTTCTTTGAAATATTCTTTCACGCCATCCAAATCATAATTATGTGCCAGAATATTCGCTGTCACATACACTTTCACATCATGTTCATGGGCAAACGCAATTCCTTCCCTCATTTCATCTAAAGAAAAGTTTTTCGCCTTGGCACGAAGCCCAAAAGCTTCCCCACCAATGTACACTGCATCCGCCCCAAAAATAACTGCTGTTTTTAACACTTCCAAACTACTAGCAGGAATCAACAGTTCTGGATGTCTTGCCATGTCTTAATCCTCTCTCACTTTCGTACTTAATGCGACTCCATCTCCTAATGGAATAATCGATGTTTCCAACAAATCATGGTGTTTCAATTCATATAGATATTCTCTCATACGGCTGTGAATCGTACGATTTCTTCTTTCCACAGCAAAACGTGACTCAATAATATCTCCATCCTGAAGCACATTATCTGAAACCAGCACGCCATCTTTTGCAAGCAGGCGAATCACTTCCGGCATATAATAAATATACTGCCCCTTTGCTGCATCCATAAAAATAAAGTCAAAACTTTCATCAAGATTTTTCAAAATTTCAAGTGCATCCCCCTCAAGCAAGGTAATGCAATCTTCTTTCCCGGCACGCTTGAAATTCTCACGCGCAATCGGGATTCTCTTTTCATACTTTTCAATGGTCGTAATCTTACAATCTGCCGTCGTATATTCGCTCATTAAAATGGCTGAAAATCCAATGGCTGTCCCTACTTCCAAAATGCGCTTCGGCTTCTTGATCGCTAAAAGTACCTTTAGAAAACTCTGCATTTCTTTCCGTATAATCGGAACAAATGTCTCCAACGCCTCTTTTTCAATTGTTTCAAGTATCTCACTGTTTTCCGACTCCAAGGAACGGATAAACGTTACCATTCGTTCGTCTACAATCATTTCTACACATCCATAATAATCGGAAGAATCATTGGTTTTCTCTTGGTCTTCTTCCAAATAAAATCATTCATTGTATCGCGAATCACCAATTTAATGCGATTCCAATCCACATAGCGATTGGACATGAGACAATTTTCAATAGCCTCGTAAAGTACCTGCCGCGCCTCTTCCATTAAATCTTCTGATTCTCTGACATACACAAAACCTCTGGACACAATATCCGGTCCTGCAAGCAATTGATTCGTTCCCTTTTCTAATGTAAGAACCACAATCATAATACCATCTTCCGCCAAATGTTGTCTGTCGCGAAGCACGATATTTCCTACATCTCCAACGCCCAGACCATCTACCAGAATTGCTCCCGTCTGCACTTTGTCCACAATCTTCGCTTCGTTTGCATCAATTGCCAACACATCCCCGGACTGCATGATAAAAATATTCTCTTTCTCAACACCAAGCGCTTCCGCAATGGCTGCATTCGCTTTCAAATGGCGATATTCACCATGTACCGGAATTGCATACTTTGGCTTCAGCAAAGAATAAATCAGTTTCAATTCTTCCTGGCATGCATGTCCCGACACGTGCGCATCACGGACGATGACATTTGCACCTTTTTGCGACAATTCATTTACCACACGGGAAACTGCCTTCTCATTTCCTGGAATCGGAGACGAACTGAAAATAACCGTGTCGCCCGGCTTAATGGTCACTTTCTTATGAATATCTGCTGCCATACGGGAAAGGGCTGCCATAGATTCCCCTTGACTTCCCGTAGTAATAATCACTGTTTTCTCATCCGGATAATTCTTCAATTCGTCAATCTCTATTAACGTATTCTTTGGAATATCCAGATATCCCAACTCCAATGCTGTGGTAATAATATTGACCATACTTCGACCTTCTACCACAACCTTCTTTCCATATTTGCAGGCAGAACGAATAATCTGCTGTACACGGTCCACATTGGATGCAAACGTTGCAATAATAATTCTGCTGTTGCAATGCTCCGCAAACAGATGGTCAAAGGTAACCCCTACCGTTCTCTCTGACATCGTAAATCCGGCCTTCTCTGCATTCGTACTATCTGACATCATTGCAAGAACGCCTTTCTTTCCAATTTCCGCAAATCTCTGTAAATCAATGGCATCTCCGAATACCGGCGTATAATCCACCTTAAAGTCACCCGTATGCACAACAATTCCAACCGGAGAATAAATGGCTAATGCCGCCGCATCCTGAATACTATGATTCGTTTTTATAAATTCAATACGCAATTGTCCCAGATTAATGGACTGCCCATAGCTTACCACTTTTCTTCTGGTACTGCGAAGCATATTGTGCTCTTGCAACTTGTTTTCAATAATACCGATAGTCAACTTTGTTGCATAAATCGGCACATTAATATCTTTGAGCACGTAGGACAATGCGCCAATGTGGTCTTCATGTCCATGGGTAATTACAAATCCTTTTACTTTTTCAATATTATCTTTCAAATAGGTCACATCCGGAATTACCAAATCGATTCCAAGCATATCATCTTCCGGAAATGCCAATCCACAATCCACAACAACAATACTGTCTTCATATTCGAAGGCAGTAATATTCATACCAATCTGCTCCAAACCGCCGATTGGAATAATCTTTAATTTCGAATTACTTTGTTTCTTCACGCTACACCTCCATGTCTTATTCTGTCTTTCGTAATTCTCTACATTTCAATATCAACATCCTCTAATAATTCTTCAAACACTTTTAAGACACTCGAAAGTTCAATGTCATCCTCTACAATCTCATACAAACTTTCAGTGTCTTCTGCCGCACTCGTATCTTTTAAAATCAGGCATTCCGCCTCATCTTCCTCTGAATCTGTTACCAAAATGTAATTCTGTCCGCTCACTCTTGTCTGTTCTAAAACAAAAAACTCCACTTCTTCCTTTGTGTCTTCAAATGTAAATTTGATTTTCTCCATACTATCCCCTCACACTCATCGAATCTAAATACCCCTGTAAAATAAAAACTGCCGCAATCTTATCCACATACTTTTTGCGGTCCTCTCTCCGAACTTTGCTCTCCATCAGTGTTCGTTCCGCCTCTACTGTAGTGAGTCGCTCATCCCACATAACCACAGGAAGATTGGTTCTTCTCTCCAACATTGCCATAAACTCCAGCGACTTTTCCGCACGCTCGCCCACAGTATTGTTCATGTTCTTTGGAAATCCAAGTACAATCGTTTCCACTTCGTACTCTTTTGCCAATTCTTCTATGCGCGCAAGCGTACGGCGCAACTTGTTCTCGTCTTTGCGCTCAATGGTTTCGATTCCTTGGGCAGTGATTCCCAAAGGGTCACTAATAGCCACCCCTACTGTCTTTGAACCATAGTCCAATCCCATAACTCTCATATTATTTTATTCCCATGAATGGTGTTCAATATACTTCTTCAGCATTTCTTCCACCAATTCATCTCGTTCTAATTTCATAATTAAACTTCTTGCGCCGTTATAACTTGTAATATAAGTAGGGTCCCCACACATAATGTAACCTACCATCTGACTTACCGGGTCATAACCTTTTTCCTTCAAAGCTTCATATACAATCTCAATGATATCCTTCGCTTGGATTTGTGGTCCATTTTCTACTTGAAAAAATTGGGTGTTGCTTAAATTCTTCATCTGATCACGTCCTTTATCTTACTCTGTTTTCATTCTAATATAAAAAATTATGAAATTCAATGTATAATTTGTCCTGTTTCACCAACTTGAACCTTTACTAATTGATTCTGCAACGATTCTTCTGTTTGTACCGCAACTTTCACATATTCTTTGGTATGCCCCACCTGATAGCATTTCCCATCCTTTTGGATGCTCTCCTCCATCAGAACCTCCACTTCCGTTCCAACAAAGGTACTCTCATATTCTGCTTTCCTTGCATCATGAATCCTTAAAAGTTCATTGCTCCGAAGGGTTTTAATTGGTTCCGGTACTTGGTTTTCCATGACGGCTGCTTTCGTTCCCTTACGCTTGGAATATTTGAAAATATGTGTTTCATAAAATCCCACACGTTCCACAAACGTCTTGGATGTTTCAAATTCCTCTTCTGTTTCTCCCGGAAACCCTACAATGATGTCTGTAGTAAGTGCCGGGTTTTGAAAATACTTTCTCAAAAGCTGACATTTTTCATAATACTCTTCCGTGGTATATCTGCGATTCATTCTGCGCAGCGTCTCATCGCATCCACTCTGAAGAGAAAGATGAAAATGAGGACATATTTTCGATAGTCCTGCCAATGTGCCGGCAAATTCCTCGCTCACAATCCTAGGCTCTAAAGACCCCAAACGAATTCTCTGGATACCGTCCACTTCATGGACCGCCAAGATTAAAGATAGCAAGCTTTCGTTCTCCAAATCCACACCATAAGAACTCAAATGAATGCCGGTTAGAACCACTTCCTTATATCCATTTTTCGCCAGTTCCTTCACTTCCCGAACCACATCTTCTTTCGCCCGGCTTCGCACACGTCCTCTCGCATAAGGGATAATACAATAGGTGCAAAACTGATTGCATCCATCCTGCACTTTGATATATGCTCTCGTGTGCTCTGCAGTCTTACTAATCTGCATTTCTTCGTATTCTTTTGTATGGTTGATGTCAATCACTGTTTTCTGAATCTGTTCCTCTAAAATGCGAATCAAATCTTTTTTTCGATTGTTCCCGATGATCACATCAATACTTTCATCTATGGTTTCTGTGCCTTCCTGTGCCTGCACATAACACCCTGTAGCAACTACAATCGCATTGGGATTCATCTTTTTCGCACGATGTAGCATCTGTCTGGATTTGCGATCTGCCATATTTGTAACGGTGCAGGTATTGACAATATAAATGTCCGCACCTTCTCGAAATGGTACGATTTCATACCCATGATTCTCCAGCATCTCCTGCATGGCATCTGTTTCATATGCATTTACTTTACACCCAAGATTGTGTAATGCTACCTTCTTCATGTCATGTATCCTTTCATTTTGTTTCTTGACTTTTCGTCCTATTGAGCATAAGATATGTTTATAAAAAACAAGGGGGTCAACCATGAAAACTGTAACTATCTCATTAAACTCAATTGAAAAGGTAAAAACTTTTGTAAACTTAATTAATAGATTTGATTATGATTTTGATCTAGTATCCGGAAGATACGTGATTGATGCAAAATCAATTATGGGAATCTTCAGTCTCGATTTATCAAAACCAATTAATCTTACTATTCATGCAGACGGCGAAAGTGCCGACTCTATCGTAAAAGAGCTTGCTCCGTATTTAGTATAATATGAAACCCCACTTGCAACAAGTGGGGTCTTTATTATTTCACCAAAATTGTTTCTACAGAACGAATTGCTTCTTCCATCAACTCATCTATCTTCTCTTTCAGATTTTCTTCTGAACGTCTGATAATATTGATATTTGGTTTCGTCACCGGATGTTTTGCAACAAAGATTGTACAGCAATCTTCAAACGGCAAAATTGACGTTTCAAACGTATCAATCTTTTCTGCAATCTCCACGATTTCCTGTTTGTCAAATCCAATCAACGGACGATATACCGGCATGGTACATACATCATTTGTAGCTGCTAAACTCTGCATGGTCTGGCTTGCCACTTGTCCGATACTCTCTCCCGTAATCAATCCCAAACATCCACTTGTCTTTGCGAAATGTTCCGCGATCTTCATCATATAACGTCTCATAATAATGGTTAATTCTTCATGTGGACATTTTTCATAGATATATAACTGGATGTCCGTAAAATTGACTACATTCAGCTTAATTGGTCCAGAATATTTGGACACTAACTGTGCCAAATCCACCACTTTCTGTTTGGCACGCTCACTGGTATACGGCGGTGCATGAAAATAGGTTGCTTCTAACTGTACCCCACGTTTTGCAATCATATATCCTGCAACCGGACTGTCAATTCCACCGGATAACAAGAGCATGGCTTTTCCATTCGTTCCTACCGGCATTCCACCCGGTCCCGGAATAATTTCTGAGTAAATGTAAATCAAATCTCGCACTTCAATGTTTAGCAATATCTCCGGCTTATGCACATCCACACGAATCTCCGGAAAAGCATCCAAAATGGCTTCTCCCAAATCGCAATTGATTTCCATGGAGTTTTTCGGATAACTCTTCTTTCCCCGTCTTGCCTCCACTTTAAAGGTCGTATTTTTATCCGGATACATCTTATCCATATAATCTACAACTACCTCTTTTAGTTTGTCAAAACCTTCATCCTCCACATAGACAACCGGACAGATTCCCACAATACCGAACACTCTCTTAAGTGCTTCTACGGTCTCGTCATAGTCATAATATCCTTCACATTCTACATAGATTCTTGCTTGAGATTTGTGTACACGAAAGGTTCCCTCTACATCCTTTAATGCAAATCGAATCTGATTCATAAGTGCATCTTCAAACAGGTAGCGGTTTTTCCCTTTCAACCCTATCTCTCCGTATTTTATCAAAAAAGCTTGAAACTTCATTGGTATACTTTCCTCCTAATGTCTTGTGTATTTTCGAAGCATCGGTACACAATTATATAATGTTTGCAAGGTATAGTCAATTTCCTCTTTCGTTGTAAATTCCGAAAGGCTAAAACGCAGTGTCGCATCCAGATACTCCGGCCCCACTCCGATTCCTCGCAGTACACCGCTAATTGCCGGATGATTGGATGCACAGGCAGAGCCGGAAGATACATAAATCCCTTTATCTTCCAACGCATGAAGAAGAACCTCTCCTCTGATTCCTGCAAATCCCACGCTCACAATGTGTGGTGCGCTGGCATCGTCTTCACACCCATGAATCTTCGTCTTTTCAATCTTTCGAATTCCATCCATAAAATAATTCTTTAGCGCACGCATGTGTGTGATTTTTTCATCAAAATTCGTATAAATCTCTCGTGCTGCCAATCCAATGCCCGCTATTCCCGGAACGTTTTCCGTGCCGGAACGGATATTTTTTTGTTGTTCCCCACCGAATACAATCGGTTTGATTTTTACCTTCTCATTCACATACAAAACACCGCTACCCTTTGGTCCGTGAATCTTATGACCACTGATAGACAGAAGGTCTACCCCAATACGTTTTGGATAGATACGATATTTCCCAAATCCCTGTACTGCGTCCACATGAAATAGAATGTTCCTATTGTAATTCTTTACAATCCGCACGGCTTCTTCAATCGGTTGCACAGAACCAATTTCGTTGTTTACATACATAATAGAAACAAGAATCGTCTCCTCACACAAAGCACGCTTCAATGCATCCAATTGAATGCAACCATAAGAGTCAACCGGAAGATAGGTCACTCTAAATCCTTCTTCCTGCTCCAAATATTGCATCGTGTTTAAGATAGCCGGATGTTCAATTGAGGAAGTAATCAAATGCTTCCCTACGCGCTTATTTGCTCTTGCACATCCGATTAACGCCAGATTGTCGCTCTCCGTTCCTCCGGAAGTAAAGAAAATTTCCTTTTCTTGAACCTTCAACAATTTCGCAAAATCTTCTTTTGCTTTTTTTACATATTTTTCAGCATCCATTCCCTTTTTGTGCATGGACGACGGATTCCCATAATCTTCACACATCACTCTACCAACAAGTTCACGCACACTGTCATAGCACCTGGTAGTTGCCGAATTGTCCAAATATACTTCCATATACTTCTCCTGTTTTTCTTCTTTTCTATAAGTTATGTGATTCGTTTTCCAAATGATACATTAAAATTGACAATGTAGTAAGTCCCGCGGTTTCTGTTCTTAAAATACGTTTTCCCAAAGTGATAGCTTTAGCACCTTGGGCCAATGCAAGTTCCACTTCATCCGTTTCAAAACCACCCTCCGGTCCGATAAAAATACCGACGGATTGTTCCGGTATGATTGCTTCTATGACTTGCCTGGTCTGCTTCATATCTTCTGCTAACTCATAGGGAATCAAAAGCACATCCAAAGACTCTGCATATTGGAGCGCCTCTTTATAAGTCATCACTCTCTGTACGGTTGGAATGCGGTTTCTTCCGGATTGTTTTGCTCCGCTTTCTGCAATCCCATTCCAACGTTCCACCTTTTTTACAGCCTTCTTCTCATCCAGCTTCACAACTGCGCGTTTTGTTGCTACCGGGATGACTTCATACACACCAAGCTCCACAGCTTTTTGAATGATCCATTCCATCTTGTCGCCTTTTGGCAACCCCTGGAATAAATACAGTTTCGATGGTAATTCTGTGTCCGTTTCCAACTTTTCTAAAATTTCCAACCTAACATCTTCTGCTGACATGGCGCATATTTTGCATAAATATTTCCCATTGTTACCATCGCTGATTTGTACTTCTTCTCCTAGTTTCATACGAAGAACATTTTTTATATGATTCACATCCGAACCTATGATTTGTACCTTATCATCCTTCACCTGCTCCGGTGTTACAAAAAAATGATGCATCTCTTTCTCCTAATTCTTTCTGGCTGTCACAGAAACCCATTCGCCCTGATGGGTCACTTCTAGCACTTCCAGACCTGCGGCTTTCACACAATTCACAACCGTTTCTTCCTTGTCCTCTATAATTCCACTGGTAATATAGATTCCTCCCTTTTTCAGTTGCGAAAGTATCACCGGTGTCAATGGAACTAATACGTCTGCCAGGATATTTGCCACTACAATATCGTACTTCTCATATCCCACTCTGTCTTGTACATCCTTGTCATCGATGATGTTCCCTATCATAACTTCATATTGTTCACGACTGATACCATTCTCTTCCATGTTTTCATAGGTGGCATCAATGGCACATGGATCCAGGTCTGTTCCAACGGAAAACTTTGCCCCAAATTTCAGTGCCAGCATTCCTAAAATACCGCTGCCGCATCCCACATCCAAAATCATAGTATCTTCCGTAACATACTTTCTAATTTGGCGGATACAAAGTTGCGTAGTCTCATGCATACCGGTACCAAATGCGGTTCCCGGATCAATATGAATAATCATTTTATCCTCATCTTCCGGTTTTACCTCTTCCCAAGAAGGGATAATGAGAATATCGTCTACATAAAATTGATGAAAATACTGTTTCCAATTATTCACCCAATCTACATCTTCCGTCTGGGACTCTTCAATCGTACATTCCCCCACATCCGCATACGCACGCATTGCTTCTAACTCTTGTTTTACATTGGCAAGAATCGCTTCCTTGTCTTCCTCTTCCTCCAAATAAAAACTAATATACGCCACGCCGTCATCTTCTGCGATTTCCGGCAGAATATCTACAAACATCTGCTCCTTATCGGATTGCGTAAGGGGAATTTTATCTTCAATCTCAATTCCCTGTATCCCAAGATCCATAAGCATACTGCTAACCAAATCTTCGCTCTCTGTGGTTGTTTTTAGTCTGAATTTATTCCATTTCATATGTATCACCTCATTTTGGCATTTTCACTTTCAGTTCCGGCATCATGGCACTGACTTTTGCCTCGGCCGGTATGGATTCTGTCACAAACGTATTACCCGCAACCGTTGCATTTCTCCCTACAACCGTATTCCCTCCTAAAATGGTGGCATTTGCATAAATAATTACATTGTCCTCGATGGTAGGATGACGCTTGATACCGGAAAGAGCCTGACCCTTTCTTGTAGAAAGTGCGCCAATCGTCACACCCTGATAGATTCTTACTCCATTGCCGATAATCGCCGTCTCACCAATAACAATACCCGTTCCATGGTCGATAAAAAAGTATTCGCCGATTGTCGCTCCCGGGTTAATATCGATTCCGGTCTGTCCATGGGCATACTCACTCATAATACGCGGTAAAATCGGAACTTCCAATTCATACAGTATATGTGCATACCGATACACAAAAATAGCATACATACCCGGATAAGCCAAAATAACCTCCGTCTTGCTACTTGCAGCCGGGTCTCCTGCCATAGTCGCTTCCACATCTTTCATGAGAAGTTCCTGCACCTTTGGAATCTGATTTAAAAAAGATATGGTAAGTGCTTCTGCTTTCTCTTCTAATTTTTCACTAGCATCTGTTTCTGAGAGAATCTTGGTAATTTGCTTTTTGATTCTATAATGCAAAGACACTAATATTCCTTCTGCAAAAGCTTCTCTCGACAAGAATCTTTCGCTGCCAAAATATCCCGGAAATGTGATTTTATGAAGTTCCTCCAATATACGGTAAACCTCCTCACGGTCCGGCAGATTCGTTTTTAATGATGCATCTATAATATCCTGCGTCTCATAATTCGCGGTCAGTTTTTTTGTAATATCTAATATCGTATCTTTTGTCCTATTTTCCATAATATACTGCTCCTAACATTCTTTCTGTTCTGCAAATAGCGGAGTGGATAAATAACGGTCTCCCGAATCCGGTAAAATGACCACTATCTTCTTATCCTTATTTTCCGGTCGTTTCGCAAGATCTGTTGCTGCCTTTAGGGCTGCACCAGATGAAATACCCACTAAAACACCCTCACTTCTTGCAAACCTTCTTGCCTCAACATATGCGTCTTCATCCAGAACGGTTATCACTTCATCATAAATTTCTGTGTTTAGCGTGTTTGGAATAAACCCTCCGCCAATTCCTTGAATATTATGCTTTCCGGCTACTCCTCCCGAAAGTACCGGACTCTTTGTCGGCTCTACGGCAACCACTTTGATATCCGGATTCTGCTGTTTTAAATACGCTCCTACCCCGGAAAGGGTTCCTCCGGTACCTACGGTTGCCACATAAATATCAACCTTTCCTTCTGTCTGCTCCCAGATTTCCGGTCCTGTGGTTTTAAAATGCGCCTTCGGATTTGCCATATTATCGAATTGCCCTAATATCACCGCATCCGGAATCTCACGACAAATCTCCTCCGCTTTCTCAATAGCACCTTTCATGCCCTTGGCTCCTTCTGTCAGAACCAATTCTGCTCCATAAGCTTTTAAAAGATTCCGTCTTTCTACACTCATCGTTTCAGGAAGTGTAAGGATCACGCGGTATCCTTTAATCACTGCAACGGCTGCTAACCCAATTCCGGTATTCCCACTAGTTGGTTCCACAATCGTCGCACCTGGAGTCAATACTCCCTTTTCCTCTGCTTCCACAATCATTCCATATGCTGCACGATCCTTTACAGAACCGGTCGGATTTAAATATTCTAATTTTGCAAGAATGGTTGCCTGGTCAATGCCAGCCTCCTTGCTATAACGGGACACACAAAGAAGTGGCGTATTCCCAATTAATTCCAATGCATTTTCTACTACCTTTTTCATCATTCTTTTACTCACCCATTATTACTTCATGATTTTTGTATTATACAAGAAATTACCATTTTATACAATCTTTTCATACAAAAGCACACCAAGTAGCTCTTCTGTACTGAAAAGAAAAGATTTCTGACAAATTTTCTCTAACCTTATCAGATTTAAATCTGAATGCTCCAGCTCTCTGGAAACACGATGGGCAATATCCACAAACCCATCAAAGCCCAACTGTTGTCCTTTTTCTATCCATTCTGCAAAGGCCAGTTCCCGAATGAGCAATGTGGCCGTAACTGCTATTTTTATTTTGCCCAAAGCATTACCATCATAAACCGCTCCACAAAAATAAGTAAAAACAAAATAGACCATCAACTGTTCAAGCCAAATAGACCATTCCTCGCCCATGCTTCCTAAAAACTGTTGCAGCCTCTCCTGATATACCCTTTGCCCTTCTCCGTAAAGGGTACGCTCGGCACCTTTTATATACTCCGGCCAATCTGCTTTTAACACTTCTAATTTTCGAAATACACGGAACATTTTCCGCATATTGGAGCAATACTCGATTTCACTCATTTGATTTCTCTTAACCTTTTGCTCAAAGTCAAAGAACATTTCGGCTCCCCCAAACTTTTCGAGCATTTCATCAATGCGGAAAACTTCTCCTTCTTCTATTGCTTCCTGCAGCTGATCTGCAAAATCCAGAGCCACTCCAATGCGTGTCATAATATCAATCTCACGACTTTGAAGCATACCAATAATATAGCCCCTAACATCCATCAATTTAGTAAACAGCAGATAATCAAAATCTTCATATTCCTCATCTTCCACATCATCTTCAAAACGAAGAAAACGCACCGGTTCCTTGCAACCGAGAATGATTTTGGCGGCTTCAATGCAGGATAGAGAGAGGGAGCCTTCCCGCAATCCTTCAAACTCTTCCATATGCCGCGGATAATCCCGACACGTATTGCAAAGCATCTGCTCGCCCCCTTGAATATGAAGGTCACACAAATCATCCGAATTCAAAAAAGCGCACCGCTTATCTTGCTGTAAAAAGCATCCCTTTTTCCAATCAATAGAATTCTTTAATCGGTCACCAAACACTCCTTTTGCGTTTCTGTACCTTTCCAAAGATTCCTCATCAATCATAATGGCCCAACCTGCGCAGCAAGTATCCTCACACTCTGCGGCTACACACTGAAACTGCTCAAAATAGTGCGGTATTATATATTCCATACACATTCTCCTTAATCATTCGTATTTCTTCCCTGTGCCCGTCATCTTCTAGGGGTGTCTCCAAATAGATTGGAATTCCCAAAAGTCTTGGGTTCGCAACCACTCCAAGAAGCGCCTCTTTCCCAATCTCGCCATTCCCAATCGTAGCATGACGGTCTTTATGTGAACCAAACGGCATCATGCTGTCATTTAAATGAATTGCTTTCAAATTCTCAAGCCCTAAAATTTTATCAAATTCATCCAGCACTTCTTCTAACCCATTCACAATATCATATCCCGCCGAAAACACATGGCAAGTATCCAGACAAATCCCGATACGTTCCGGATGATTCACGCCTTCTCGAATTGCTTTTAGTTCCTCAAAGGTGGACCCAATTTCTGTCCCCTTACCGGACATCGTTTCCAACAGTACCGTAATCTGTTCCTTTCCCGTAATGGCCTGGTTTAGTCCTTTTACAATGTTCAAGGTACCGGCTTGTACTCCGATACCAGTATGGCTCCCCGGATGAAATACCAAGTTCTCGATTCCCAGCGCATCCATACGTGCAATATCCTCTTTCATAACCATGCAGGCAAATTCATACGTTTTCTCGTTTGCACTCGCCAGATTCAAGGTGTATGGAGCGTGCGCTAATATCGGTCCAAAACAATACTCTTTTCGGATACTTTGAAATCTTGTCATTTCAACTTCACCATACGTCTTATAACTAGAACCTCGCGGATTTCTACTGAAAATCTGCATGGTATTTGCTTGCATTTTTACAACGTTTTCTGCTGTTTTGTCTAATCCCTTTGCCACAGACATATGGGAACCAATTACGAACATCCGCTCACCTCCAAACCTTACAGTATATTGTACTATATTTTTTGTTTTTTTGAAATGCCTAGGAGAAAGTAAATATTGGAGTTTTTGTAAAATCGAGAAATTTTTATAAAACAAAACAGAACACTCATAAAAAATCGAATGTTCTGTCTGTATTTCCTTATAACTCCTTTATAATCTTTTCAATCACTTCGAGTTCTTCTTCTAATGCATCTGCAATCTCCTGTATAGAACAGCCTTTTTGAAGTTTCTTTTGGATCTGTTCTTGTAACTGCATTGTTCGACCCTTTTCCAACCCTTCTCGCCGTCCGGCACTAATGGCATCTAACCGCAAAGCTTCCTCATACATCTTTTTATCAAACGTTGTTAAAAACATATCTTCAACCTCCGCACGATGTTTTAATAAAACATCTTCTAATACTCCTTTTTGAATGCATTCATCTATGGCACATTTAATTGCCACATCTTGCTTATGACAATTTACAAGGTATTTTCGCACGCAAGAAACAAAATAGGAATAATCCTGCAATCTTTTGCATGCTTTTAATATCTCATCATTCTGCCCGTAATTGATATTAATGAATCTTGCAATACACTCGACCGCCGGTTCCTCATCCCTTTCCTCAAAGGACTCTGATAATCGCATTTCCATTTTTTGCGGCAAATTTTCTTCCCCGTTATAAAAAACAATATATCTCGGATATGGCAGTGGAATCCGTTCTTTTTGAAAACGGTTCTTTTTCTGGGATTCCACATACCCCTCATACATCTTGGCAAAATAGAGCAACCCCCGTAACGGCATATTTTGATTCATCGTACTTTGATGCTCATACAGGTTAAGCTCATTCGCAATCAAAAATGACAAGTCATTCTTCATGCCAATATAGATGACATCCTCCATTGTAGTGACAACAAGTTCCTCTGCATTTGTGTAGTTTGTTTGATTGATTGCATTGTATAGCTGTAGAATATCACTCTTATCCCGAAACACATACCGAAACAAGATATCCTTTTACTTTCTTTTGACAAAGAGCCTTTTGCATGCAATCAATGCTCTTTTTACTTTCATGTATTACCTCCTTTTATTTGCAGGAGGCATTCCCTCACAAACCTCTCTGCTTCTTTTTTATCAGCATTGAGATTTCCTTTTGCCAGAACGGCAGATATAAGACGTGAATGAATGACACGATAAGTAGAAATGTAATGCTTGTAAATATAATATCATCGCATCATAGTCTTGCCAAGACTATGATGCTTAAAAAAAGAAGCGAGGAGTTCCCTCGCTTCTTCCTAATTTTAATTATGCTTCCAAACAATTCAAGCCATGATTAGATTTCACTGTCCGGAGTAACAGTTCCGTTATTCTCTGAACCAGGATATTGTTCTAATACATAAGCACTGCTTCTTGTCCATGCAATGTTTTATATGCCATCCAAGAAATATCTCCATTTGCATTAAATGTAATTTTCACAGTTCCGTGTGGATTTGCATCTGTTGCACTTGTACTATCCTCATATCCAACTGTTAAATGTAAGTTAGAACGATTTGCATAATCTGCGTTGATTTCACCAATATTCCATGGATATACAACAGAACCATCATCGCCTACATATACATTCTTATATTGTCCTAAGTAATAATCTTCTGTGCTAGTTGATGTATGTTTATATGTTGAGAATTTTTTAACAAATGGGAACAACATAACATCAAACTTATTGCTTTCATTATTGGTGTTATTCAACAAGAAATCTGCCCAACCTGTATTGGCTTTACCTGCATTTACATATCCATCTTGAGCACTCGTCGGATAATAAGATGAACCATTATTAAAGTTGTACTGATTCATCGCATTCTTACCATGATGATATGCTGCAAATACATTAATATTAGCCAATGTATTATTGTTTTCACCATATGCATCTATGATATACTGCATTGTAATCTTTGTAGAGTCACCACCGATAAGAACTCTCTTACCTGTTTCATTCAATGTGAATACAAAGTTTACAGAAGATGTATTGAATGGGTCTGGAGTATGTGTCTCTACTGTCTTCTCTCCACCTGTCCATGTATCAACAGCAATTTGTTCCGGAGTATTTACAATATCCATTGTAAGACCATTGAAGTAATATCTTTGACCCATGTGTACTTCGTAGAAATCCGGAGCAGAGTTATCTGTCGGAGATTTAGTTAACAATTTTGCACCCTGAATTGCACCATTAATGTCACCAATTGTTCTGGTTTCATAGATTGTTGCTCCATAAGCACTTGGCTCATTTGCATATAATGCATTCAAGTAAACATTCTCTCTAAGAGAAGCATCTTTCGCAAAATCCATCAAAGCACCTGCATGATCATTATGGAAGTGAGAAATCGTCCAAGCATCAATGTAGATTGGATTTCCTTCCCCTACTTGTGATTGCAAATAAGCTTTCAAAATCGCTCCACTTCCGTTATCTGTATTACCATCATTGATGATAAAGTGTCCATTTGGCAATTGGAATACAAAACAGTTACCTGTAATATTTACAGCTTCTTTGTCTTCTACCATACTAAGCGCTACTGCATTCGTTCCTGTATCTGTGCCAATTGGATTCTTCGCATCATCATCCACCAATGTCTTTGCCATTGAATCTACATCTGAGTTAAGAGATACATAAATCTTACCATCATTTGTAACGAATGTAACATTTACAACCCATTCACCCAAATTATTAGCAACTGTTTTGTAGTATGTAGCACTATAAACACCATCCGCCTCCATAGGTGTTCCTACATTGCTTGCTTGCGGTTTAAATCCATTAGCTTCGTTATTAAGGAATTGTAAGTAGCTGTCATATGTTGTTTTTGTACCAGTTACTGTCACAACATAATCACCGGCACCTTCTGCCACTGCATTAGAAAGGCTTCCACTAATTGTTCCCAATCCTAATTCATTTGTGAGTGTTGCGATAGTTGCATCGCTAACGATAGTTCTTACATCCACTACATCTTTTAATGCTGTTGGGATCGGAACATCATTTGTTCTCATGGTCCATGCACTTGTGAAGTCTAACTTTTGTGCATCAAGTAAAGTATCATTTTTAATATCTCTTGCAACTTGTGGCACATAACCAATCAAACGATCACCATTAGATGTTTGAATAACTTGACCTGTTAAAGTACCGTTTCCACCGCCCCAAGAAAAAGTTGTGCCCCATCCTCTGTTGGCAAATACATTATTTAAAGTATAAGTTGATGTGTCTGTTTCATTTACTCCACTGTAGAAATATCCAACGACAGAACCAATCCATTTTGTTCCATTCGGAATATCAAAAGTCCCTGCTGAAACCACAGACTCTAAATTAGTCGCTGTAACAGTGTTATAAGTCTGCCCAATAATTCCTCCGATACCATAATTATCACTAGTTGGACGGTTTCCTTTGATATGTCCAGTGTACAAAACATTTGTTAAGTTTAGGGTTCCGTTTTCTTGGTATCCTACGATACCACCGATATAACCTACTTCTTTTGTCAACTCAATGCTACCATCAAACCAACAATTATTAATTGCAACTGTTTCACCTTCTACTGAAGCCGGACGCATAATGCCAACGATACCACTTGTATAGTGACATGGACTTACCATTGTAGCATTACTATAAACATTGGTGATATCACCAGCAGCATCTCCAACAATTGATCCAGTAAAGTGGCTCCATGTACCAGATGCATATGATTGTTCTACATAACTATCAAGAAGTCTAAAGTTACTAATAGAACTTCCTGCTGCTGTCTTTCCAAAGAAACCAACAGCTACGCTACTTGATTTCACATAAATACCTGAAATGGAATGTCCTTGTCCATCGAAGTTACCATTAAAGGTAACCGGTGTTCATGTATAAGTAGGCACATCTGTGCCTGCTTTCCATTCTGAAACATTAGGTGTATTTAATGTAATATTCGCGCCTAATTTAATTGTTTTTTCGTCGAAAGTTTCACCTTTCTTAGCCAATGATAAGAATCCTAATAAATCACCTTTATTTTGGATTACATATGCACCATCCACAGGTTCTGAGTACCAAGCAATGCTTGGTGCAGCCTCAACTGCACCTTCGTCCTGTCTTGCAATCCACCATTCTGCAAATGTTGCAAGGATTGGTGTACCACGATCTACATCATTGTATCCTGTGTCTTGTACCCAAGCTGTTGAACCTGAGAATAAGGTTGCTAAGTCTGCTTGGTAAAGATCAACTCTTGATTTAACTGCATCTTGGTTATAGGTTACATAAGACTCACTACCACCTTGAAGAAGCACTGTGCCTGTTGTGTAAGTATTTGTGATTATTGTTTTTCCTGATGTGGCTGCATCGCCAATAAACATACATGCTGTTGCAGAAACGTCAGACTCTGCACTTCCAACCATCAAACAGTTTGCCCAAGTGCTGTCTTGTTCTTTATTCCCATATGCATGCCAACCTATAAATCCACCAACACGAGTGTAACCAGATTGACTTCCGGTATTCAAACAGTTTTGTGCTACAAATATTGGTCTTGTTCCTGTCGTTTGAGCAGTCATACCAACAAAACCACTGACACCACCTTGGGTACCCTTACTATTTGTAGTATCTGCAGTTTGAGTAATTGTTCCATCAAACCAACAATTACTGATAAGCATTTCTGCTCCCGATCCAGATGCACGACCGATAAAGCCACCTACATGGTTACCTTCAGAACACATAATAGCGTTTGTATATACGTTTTCAATCTTCGCAAAAGTACCATCACCAATCAAACCGAATTGATCACCTGTACTCTTCATATAGCTATCAATCAATTTGAAGTTTTGAATTGTTGCTGTTGCTGCAGTTGTTCCAAAAACACCTGATGCACTTGCTGTTGCGTTTAAGTAAAGTCCACTTATTGTGTTTCCTTGACCATCAAATGTACCTGCAAACGGTTTTGCTGCTGTACCAATTGGTGTCCAATTTTTGCCGACAGCAGAACCTTCTTGCCATTTTGCAAGGATCGTTTCATCTACTTCGTTCAATACGATATTTGCACCGAGTTTTACAGTTTGACCTGCAAAGTTCTTTGTCTTTGCTAGTTGTGCAAAACTATAAAATTGATCCGCAGTTGTCAATGTAATCTCTGTAGCATTCTCATCGTACCAAGAAAAATCTACTGTCAACTCATCATGTTTAACATTTTCAATCCACCAATCTGCAAAATATGCAAGGATTGGTGTACCACGGTCTGTATCGTTCCATCCGTTTTGATTATCATTTACCCACGCATTTGATTCTGGGAACAATGTTGCCACATCAGTTCCAATAAGTTCGTCACGTGTCTTTACAGTTCCTGTTGCAGGATTGTTTCCGTTTCCTACAATTTGAAGCACTCCATACGAAGTGTAAATCTTAGAATTAGATGCACTTGTTGAATGATCACCATAGAACGAGCCGTACCTATTTGCATACGATGTATGATTTGCAATAACAGTTGCTACTGACAAACAATTTTTAATTTCAGCTACAGCGTAAGTATCTTTCGCACCAAAGAATCCTCCAATATTATATCCGCCTGTTACTGTTCCGGTACTTAAGCAGTCATAGAATCCTACTGAAGCCGCTCCTGACATACCAGCCACAAATCCACCTGCTTTACGTGCTGTTTTTGCTTGTTCTATATATCCGTCAAACCAACAATTTCTAAAGGTCGTATAAACTTGCAAATAATCAGCTGCGTATTTATCCATTGTTCCCAAGAATCCTGCTACGTCACTTCGGTCAGTAGCAGTACTGATCATAACTGCATTTGTATAGATATTTTCCATACAGATAACTGCACCTTTACCTACAATACCCAAACTTGGAGCACTATTCTTCATATAACTATCAACCAATTTAAAGTTTCTAAATTCACTTGGACTAGCTGTTCGTCCAAACAAACCTGCACCTTCTACATTTGTATCTAAGTAAAGTCCACTGATTGTATATCCTTGACCATCAAATGTTCCTGCAAACGGTGTAGTAGATGTACCAATTGGTGTCCAAGTATTACTTGGAGTTACTGTTCCAGCCACCCACTTCTTAACAATTGTGCTATCTGCTTTATTCAAAGCAATATTTGCACCAAGTTTGATTGTCTTGCCAGAGAATGTATTTGTTTTAGCAAGTTCTGCTAAACCATTAAGGTCTGCCGCATCATACAATGTGAATTCTGTATCATTATCGTTGTACCATGAAATATCTACTGTCAACTCATCATGTGGAATATTTGCAATCCACCACTCTGCAAATGTTGCAAGGATTGGTGTACCACGGTCTGTATTGTTCCATCCAGTAGCACCATCGCTTACCCATGCATTTTCTGTTTCGCCAACTAATACTGGGAATAATTCTGTTTCATCTGCATAAATCAATTCATTTCTGGTCTTGAGATATCCTTCCGGTACTGTTCCACTACCAACTTTACCTACCAAGTTATCTCCCACACCATACGAATTATTAACCGTCAAACTTACTACATTTGTATTGACCGCTGCAATAAGTGCACCTTCAACACTCCATGTATCCGTTCCTGTTGTCTGTACATCACCTACACTTAAGCAGTTATTAAACAACCATTTATCAGTTTGCCATGCCGGTGATACATACCAACCATTATTGATATATCCAAGGATTCCTCCTGCTCGTTTTACACAAGAGATGTTTCCTGTATTCAAACAGTTGTTAAACGTGATCGTAGATCTTGCTGTTGTATTTCCTACAATACCTGCAGCCATCTCGCCACCTGATGTAATAGAACCATCAAACCAACAGTTACTGAATGTTGCAACTACAGATTCACCTGCCGGAACAAATTCACCGAGCATACCTGCTACTGCATGACCTGTACCAGTTTCCATAATTGCATTTGTATAAATATTCTCAATTTTTTCTACTGTACCGCGTCCTACAATACCCAATCGTCCGGTCGTCGTCTTCATGTAACTATCAACAAGTTTAAAGTTCTTAATAACCGTTGTTCCGGTTGTCTCACCAAATAATCCTGAATTCGCACTCGTAGCATTGAGGTAAAGTCCACTAATCGTATATCCTTGACCATCAAATGTACCCGCAAACTTACTGTCTGAAGTACCAATTGGTGTCCACATATTATCAGCAATTGCTGTTCCTTTTACCCACTTCTTAACAATTGTGCTATCTGCTTTATTCAAAGCAATATTTGCACCAAGTTTGATTGTCTTGCCAGAGAATGTATTTGTTTTAGCAAGTTCTGCTAAACCATTCAATTGTGCTGCAGTTGTGATAACATATTCTGTTGCGTCTGCATCATACCAACTTGTATCTAAACCTGCTTCATATTGTTTTTCATTCCACCAGCTAGCAAATGCGCTTAAGATTGGTGTCTGCGCATCTTCTACATTATTTACCCATGCACCATTGTGTCCTGGGAATAATGTATTTACATTAGCTGTTGCTAATTGCTCTGTAGTTTTTTGACAATCTGCTGCTGTGTAAGCCGTAAAGCCATTTGCATTCCAAGCTTTTGTTGCTGAAGTATAACAATTGCTCATTTCCAACCAACCTAATGTAGGATGTTGTGCTGTTGCAAAAAGTCCACCCTTAGCATTGGTAGCAACATTGAATTCACCTGTTGTCAAACAATTAGTAAGTTCCATCCACATTGCATTGACATTTCTAGAAAAGAGTCCGCCTACATATGCAGATGTACTTGCATTATTAATTGTCCCTGTGTAAAGACAATTAATCATATCAAGACGATATGTATTGTTCAAAGCACCCATGATACCGCCAATGTTAGCAGCACCTGTAGATGAAGAATTAATTTCACCATCAAACCAACAGTTTTTGTACAACAAGTGTGGTTCTGTGATAGCCGCTTTATTGTCGCCATCTTTTATAGTTTTGTCCTTCGGGCTCAGACGTCCAACCAATCCACCTACGTATGCAGTTGCATTGCTAGACACAAGCACTGCATCACTATAAACGTTCTCCACGCGTTTCAAGCCATATCCATAGGAAACAATTGCACCTACATTTGCATAACTAGTTTCAAAATAACTGTTTGTCAAACGTACATTTGCAATTTCCGCATCCTCTCCATTGTTAATGCCTGCATAACCAAAGAGTCCTACAAAAGAACTTCCGCCACTTATATACAAACCACTAATGGTATTATTATCACCATCAAAGATACCTCTGAAGTCTGCATTCCATTCATTACCAATTGGTGTCCATGCCACAGGCGTTGTATCTGATTTCCATGTTGCAACTCCATCGCTTGCTTCTGAAGCAGGAATTGCAAGACCTTTGTTAACTTCTACACTTCTAACAAGATGAATTTCATTTTGATAGAAAAGATCTTTTTTGCCATTTACAATACTAGCCAAACCATAAAGGTCTGAAACAGATGCGATTGCAAATCTTGTTGCAGTTGGGTCTACATCATACCAAGATGTATCTGCTGTTCCAGCAACATCTGTGTAGTAGTTTCTATAGATAGTTTTTACTGTACCTTCCGCACCAGTAATCACAAACTTGGTTGCTGATTTAAGTCCCAAAGCAGTATCTTCGCCACCTAAAGTGATACGTACATTTGAATGTCCGTTTTCAGAAGAAAGGACTTCTACTTGTGTAGCGTCAGCGCCTGTTCCCTCTGCATTTGGTCCATATGTAGCTGTATATGCTCCGCCTACAGTCATAGCCTGATCTACAGTTACATTGATGATGTTTTCACCAGAGTCATTAATAGAAACACATCTTTGTTGTCCGAATACTTCTGTTCCGTCTAATGTTTTCCAGAATGCTCTTACCTTATATGTAACACCTTCATTTCCTACCTCTACAGGAAGTTTTGCTGTCATGAAGTACTCTGAATCTTCTCCTACCATCTTCGGGCTGAAATCATATGTGTCAATTTTTCCACCTGCCACACCCGTTGTAGAATCAATTCTTGAAAATACTTTGTTTGAAGTATTTCTTACCTTTGTTCCATCCTCTAACTCGAGTTCGAAACCAATCTTACTATAATCCAAACTTTCTACAGATGAAACGAAACGAATAACATACTTATCTACATATTTTTCATTTCCGTCTTCATCTTGTACGTCAGATTTTTGTACTACACCGTTTGTAATCTGCACTTTCACATCCAAAGTGTCTGCTTTTACAAATTTTGCATGTGTAGCTGTTTCTTTTGTTGCTTTGTTTGCCTGCGTACACACTTCAGATTTGAAATATCCCGCAAACAAATAGTCTTCCAAATCCGGCACGCCGTCTTTGTCAGAATCATTCCAATTAGCTTCTGCTACTGTTATATAGCTACTTTCGCTTGAAGCTGTTGCTGCATCTACTTCACTTGCGTTTGGATTCAGGTACATAAATCCTGTTACGATCATTGCAAGTGCAAGTAGAGTTGCTAATACTTTTTTCATAACGTTCACTCCTTCCTTCCTATCTTTACGCCCACGGATCATCGCTATCGCCTTCGCCACCAAGTGACAAGCAAACGATATCCTCTAGGTCCAGTTCAATAACTTCTACAATTGGTTTTTCGTACTTCATTTTGATCCCTTCCTTTTTTTATATTCACAATTATTCCAATTATAAAATTATAATTATTCTATATTCTACCATTCAATTCTTTTTCAGTCAAGCAATCTATTCTTAATTTATTAAAATTTTCTTAACCGTCTCTTCCATCTTATCTGCATCACATTCTAACGTATGCAAAATTTTTGCATTTCGGATTTCTTCAATTGCCTTCGGTGCATCCACTCCGGAAAGCACTTCTAAAGTATCAATCAGATCAAACTCTTCTACTTCATCATATTTCTTATCAATAGAGGTCATGACACTTCTTGCAAATTTATAAGGACTTGCCGTGGATGCAATGACCGTCTTACGCGCATCTTTACTTTCTTTTGCATATTTTTCATATACTGATGCTGCCACTGCCGTATGGGTGTCCATTACATATCCGGTCTTTGCGTAAGTGTCTGCAATCTTTTCTTTTACTTCTTTTTCTGTCGCATAACCCGCTGCAAAATCCGAAAGGTTCTCTTTCATTTCATCCGTAAGCGCATACGCCCCTTTTTCCTTCAATGCTTCCATAAGTTCTCGATTCTTACTTGCATCGCATCCTGCAATCAAGTAAATAAGCCTTTCCAGATTGCTGGAGATGAGAATGTCCATGGATGGAGATATGGTGAGAATGAATTCTCGGTTCTTGTCATAAACCCCTGTTTCAAAGAAATCAAACAAAACTTTATTTTCATTGGAAGCACAGATAAGTTTGCCAATCGGCATTCCCATCTGTTTTGCAAAATAGGCTGCCAGGATATTTCCAAAGTTTCCGGTCGGAACTACCACATTCATTTCTTCCCCCGCTTCAATTTCCCCATTCTGCAATAACTTTGCGTAAGCATACACATAGTATACAATCTGCGGAACCAAACGTCCGATGTTAATGGAGTTTGCTGAAGAAAATTGGTATCCTTTTTCCGCCATCTCTTTTGCCAATTCTTTATTTTCAAAGATTGCTTTTACTCCACTTTGTGCACAGTCAAAGTTTCCATGAATGGCAACAACCGATGTGTTGTCCCCTTTCTGTGTCACCATCTGCAATTCCTGCACTTTGCTGACTCCGTTCTTTGGATAGAATACGATAATCTTTGTTCCCTCCACATCTGCAAATCCTGCAAGTGCTGCTTTTCCGGTATCCCCGGATGTGGCAGTCAAGATAACAATCTCATTTTTCACTTGATTCTTTTTTGCAGAGGTGGTAAGAAGATGTGGCAAGATAGAAAGTGCCATATCCTTAAATGCGATTGTCGCTCCGTGGAAAAGTTCCAGATAATATGTATCCTCTACTTTTGCAAGTGGTGCGATTGTTTCCGTGTCAAACTTGTCATCATATGCTTTTTCGATACAGCTCTTTAATTCTTCCTCCGTAAAGTCTGTCAAAAACTGCTTCATAACTACATATGCGGTTTCCTGGTAGGACATGTCTTTTAAAGCTTCCAATGTTACATCAAGCTTCGGAATCTGAACCGGCATAAATAATCCACCGTCATCTGCCAGCCCTTTCAATATAGCTTCGGAAGCCGTCACTTTATATGCTTCACTTCTCGTACTCTTATACATCAATTCCATCTGTCTTTTCCCTCTCTTTACTAAATATAATGAAACATACTGCACTGATTGCCATCAAAATCGGATAGTACAAATACGGCATGATTTCAAATGGTGTCAACGCAGTCAATGTTGCTGCTGATAGTAGTTGCGCTCCATAAGGAAGCAATCCCTGTCCTACGGATGTGAAAATATCAAGGAGAGACGCCGAACGTTTGGCATCCACGCCAAACTCCTCTGAAATTTCCTTGGCAATCGGTCCCGCCATCACAATGGCAACCGTATTGTTTGCAGTACATGCATCTAGCACCAGAGACAGTCCTGCGATTCCAAGTTCTGCACCTTTCTTTCCTTTAATCCCTTTGCGGATGAAATCCAAAACGAACTGAATACCGCCATTTTTCTTAACCAAGGAAACAATGCATGCTACCACAATGGAAATTACGGTAATATCATACATCCCCATGACGCCGTCACCAACTACTTGGAACACATCCTTTAAAGCCAAACTTTGTGTACCTACGCCCACAAGAAGTGACACGACCGTTCCTCCTATCAAAACCACAAACACATTGATGCCGATTAACGCACCCACAAGAACTAATATGTAAGGAAGGATTTGTAGCAAGTTGTAAGAAAGCTCTTCTGTCATCTGATAGTTACTATTTCTTGTAATAAATAAGAAAATAAGAATCGTAACAATCGCTGCCGGAAGTACAATCAAAAAGTTTGCTTTAAACTTATCCTTCATCTCGCACCCTTGGGTCTTTACCGCTGCAATCGTGGTATCGGATATCATGGATAGGTTATCCCCAAACATAGCTCCACAAACAACTGCACCAATACAAATGGCCATGGCATATCCGGTCTTTTCACTAATACCTACTGCAATCGGCGCCAAGGCAGCAATGGTTCCCATGGACGTTCCCATGGATACCGAGATAAAGCACCCTATCACAAACAGCCCAACCACTGCGATATTCGATGGCAAAATAGATAGTCCAAAGTTTACCGTACTCTCCACACCACCTGCTGCAGTTACTGCTCCGGAAAACGCTCCCGCGCAGAGGAAAATCAAACACATGGTGATGATATTTTCATTTCCAACACCTTCTGAAATGGTGGCCATCTTTTCTGAAAAGGACAGGTTTCTGTTTTGCAAAAACGCAACCGCCAGTGCAATCAGAAATGCAACAATGGCCGGCATAGCGTAGAAATCTTTCATCACAATTCCTGCACCTAAAAATATAATCAAAAATACTCCGATAGGAAGTAACGCTATCGCTTTCTTCATCTGATTCCTCCTAATTTTCTATAATCCAATCTATTGTAGCACATATTTCCAAAGAAAAAAAGAATTTGTATGATTGTCATCGTAAAAAAGAAAAGCACCAGATACACTCTGATGCTTTTCTAGATACTGCTTACTTTGTCGCTTACCAGACGACAAGGTTCAAATACTTAAGATTCAACGAACCTTCATACTACATGGATAGTATATCACTAAAAAATTAAAAAGACAAGTTTTATATGCTTCATTATTAAACTTTCGTCATATTCTGTAGGAAATAATATGGTAGTGGAATGTGCTGGTAACACATTGACGTATAATTTTATTCCGCATATAAAACCGACTTAATTATTTAAAAATCTCAATACAATAAAGTATAAGATTTGCAACACCTAAAAGTGTCATTATTTTGTAGTATGTTTCGCCTTTCATCTCATGTACCCCTTTCTCCCTACAATCCACAAAGTTATGTAGATATGGCGTGCAATCCAGATGAACTGGCATATCAACCAAATTTAATTTCCCCTTCTACGACAATAAAGAATTATCGCCACAACGACTAATGCTCCTCCCCCGATTCCGGCATAGCGTAAGCCCACGCTCGCATCACCTGTTTTTGGTGTCGCAACCGTGCGAGTATATTTGGGTATGACAGTAATGTCATACATCATCTTCTTCTCTTCTTCACTCCACATCGGTATCTTAACCTCACTGACGGCAAAGGTGAGTTCTTCCGTGTTTGGAACCTGTATCTCATACATGCCTGCTTCCAAATCTTGTACAATAGCTTTTCCTTGGTCATCTACCAACACCTCTGCTTCCTTTTTACCATCTCTTTTCAATGCCAATATTTTCCCACTCATTTCTTTTGGCAATTCCACACGTACCGTTCCCGTTGCCGCCAGGACAGGCAAAGGGGACAGGCAAATCATAAGACTGCAAAAAGCAAGCAACATTCCTATTTTTTTCATATTCTGTTCACTTTATCCTTTCTCCTGTCACAATCAACCGATGAGTATGAATCCCATAGGGTGTACAGGTAATTAAAGATACCAGTTCCTTTCCATCCATCCGCTTCAGACTTTCCGTATCATCAGGCAAAATAATCTGTATATTACACACCCGATAGCAAAGTGTTTTCTCCTCTTGCAGGATATAAAACTCATCTCCCTTTTCCATTTCATCCAGGTGTTTCAGTAATGTGGCATGCGGCAGTCCACGATGCCCCGCAAGCAAACTGTGTGTTCCAAATCCACTTCCTGGCGCATCACTGTTTGCCACCCATCCCACACCTAGTTCCAACACCTTCTCGTTATCACATGGATAGATTGGTAACTGCACCTCGATTTTGGGAATTGTAAGCTCCCCTACTAGTTCTTCTTTGTCGGATGCTAAAATTTTCTGTTGCTTCCACGTGGAGATTCTATTTCCCACATAAGGGTAAATACATAAAATAATCCCCACAAGCAATAGTATCTTTTTCCACATATTAGCGCACCCACTTCGGCGGAATAACTTTGCTTTCCGCTCCGTAATGAAACATATCATGATTCGTTACATTACGGACATCCCACGCACTACAATCTAACTGCCAATTCCCATTTGCTCCGGTTCCCGCAAACATAAGCAACATATCTTCTGCACTTTTGGTATTCCAATTCCCAATATCATCCATGACAAATTCCTTGGCGCCTTTTCCCGTTCCGCGAAATGCAGTACCCATGTATCGCACGTTGGAAACATCCCAGTTTCCAATGCCGGAAAGTTCAAACCTTCCGGTCACTTCACGGCCCGCATCGGAAAACATGGAAATCATATTTGTAGCCTCTGACATATCTAGTTTATCCAGTTTGAAAGAGGCCACATTTGTCAAACAATAAAACCAATAGGCTGTTGATTTTGGTTGAATCACATCCTGTACCTCCACCTTCAAAACACTGGAGGCATCCGCTATCTGCAGATCGTACCATTCCGGCAAGCGATTGGCATTGTACTCATTGTCTTCAAAATCGGAATATACAGATGTTACTGTTTTTCCCTGATATACACTTCCTTCCAAAATAGGGTCCGCCGATCGCACAAAGGTTAACGAACTATCTTCTTTTGCATATACTGCATATGCATAAGTTCTCTGCCACTTGGCTGTTAGCGAGATTCCTCCGATAGGCATGGCCATCTGGTCGCGATAGAGATTTCCATTGGCATCCTCCCATCCCAGAAAGTTGTGTTTTACCAGAAATGGATTTGGCAGCTGTACCACTTCTCCATTGCATGCAGTGATTGGTTTTAGTTCTTCTAGGGTGCCATTGCCGTCGAAGCAAACTTGAAATTCTTTTTGTCCCAAGCTATATAGAAATTCCATTTCAAATGCCTTTTCCGATGGGCATCCCTGGCTCCAAGCTCCCCGCTTCACTTCTATCCGAAGATTCTTTTTCGCAGACTCCGGTATCTGTAGTGTCAACGGGTTATTTCCTTCATGCAAACTTTGTCCCTCCAGTTGAAACATTAAAAGTTTCTGATTTGCCGGAATGGCGCTGTTATCCGCAATCAATTTCCACCCGTTGTATTCTGTGATATTCACGCCGGTAAGATGAATCGGAACGAATGCCTGATTGGAAATTTGAAATTCCTCCACCGTATTGGTGCCATCCGACTCAAAAACAATGGATAGCTCACTGGGTACTGTCAGACTGACATTTTCCCCTGTTTCTGCCGCCATACCTTTTTCCGTTTTCCATAACAGCATGCAAAGTGCTGCAACTACTACCAGCAAGCATCTGTATACGTTCTTCATCTACCTCACCTCAATCGTAATGGGGAATACGGAAGAAACATTTCCCTCTTCCGCATATCCCACTTTCAACTTACATTCGTGGACTCCTTTTTCTAACGCCTTGTTAAGTTGGATATAATTCATCTCATACCCCGGTTCTATTTTCTTCGACAGATAAAGGCATTCCTCCTCTTCATCGTATAACTCAAAGACAATCGGGTGATGATTGTTCTTAATATTTTTGATATTAAACTTCTCACTCACCGTTCCCTTAAAAACTGCTTCTGAAGAATAGTTCACGTTCATCTTCCCTTCTTCCACAACGGCATTCAGGGCATCCTGCTGTTTAGAATAATCAATTTCTGTAATTGCATTTACCTGCTCTTCATATTCTGACAACGGTTCCTTCTCATCCTTTCCACACCGGAACAACAATGCTACGAGAAATAACACTCCCACAATGACTATAAAACTGCGTATCTTTTTATATCGTTTTCGCTTCTTTTTTACCTTCTTTATTTCTTTCATCTTTCTTTAAGCCTTTTAGTTAAATTCAAAACCTAACACCATATCAAATGCTTTCGCCGAAGCTTCCGAATTCGTAAACGCACCTCGCTTTACTCCAAAGGAAAGCACTTGCGTTTCTCCCGATTGAATCGATATCTCATCTGCCCCGAAGGTGACAGTACCCACCGCATTCGATCTTCCGTTTGTTGGCGCTACCAATTTCAATCCACCCTCTTTTCCTACAGAAAACTGGATTGCTTTGGTATCTACCGGAAGTTTCTTCGTATCTTCTGTGGCAGCCAATAAACTCCAGTCACTTCCTGCCGCATTCATATCCACCTGTGCAAGATGAATTCCTGCAATTGTGCTCTTGTTTTCAATGGTCCAATTGGTAGGCAAAGTATTGGTTCCATCTTCATGAAAAACAATCGGTAAAACCGTCGGCACCGTAACCGACACATTATCCATAGCCGTCGCCTTGATCTCGATATTTACATTTGATGTAGCTGCATCCGCAGGGATGGTAGCTCCAAATAATACGGTCACTGCTAACAGTGCCGATAATACAATATTTACTTTTTTCATATTTTATTTCTCCTTTTCTTTTCGTTTAAATAAATGCTAATGCCGCATAAGCTCGTCCCTATCAAAGGAATCAAAACAGTTGCGGCAGAACCTGTTTTCGGAAGCACAATGTCTGCTTCGTTTAAAATCTCCAGATAATATAGATTGTCTTTCGGAGATTGTGTCACATATATTTCATATGCTTCTTCACTTTTTTCCGAAACCTTATATCCCGCAGGGGCTTTTGTTTCCTTTAAGTAATATTTCCTTCCGACTTCCAAATTTTCAATCTTTAGTATGCCCTCTTTGTCAGTCACTTCTTTTGCAAACTCCGTTCGGCATTCCGGCTCTGTATAAAGGGTAAATTCCGCACCCTCCAGATCATTTTTGTAATCATCCGTTTTTCGAACAACCAATAGATAGGGTGGAATCTTTTCTTCCTCTACAACCGGATGCTGATAGGAATGCTCTGACGTTATCTGCCTGACAAACACGGTGTCATTTACCATATATCCTTTGGACGCCTTGCTTTCCTGAATGGTAAGTGTTCCAAGCGGCAGAGATGCAAAGAGGGCATCCCCCGATACTTTATATTTGGCATTCATATAGATCTGTCCTTTTTGATCCGTTTGAAACACCCATGTACACTTCGGAGACACTCCCACACTTTGCGGGTCCACGTCCTTTTCCCATAGACCCTGATAGTATTTCACCGTAAATTCTGCTCCTTGCAAACTGCCGATCCCCTGTGGTTTAGCAAGGCCTGTCTGGGCATCCACTTTCTGTAACAAGAGCTCAATCGAATTTACTTGAGGCGAATCTTTTAACTGCAAGGTTGTTGTCTGTCCAGATACAACACAAAACGGATACACAGTATTATCTTTTACATATCCCTTTGGTGCTTTATTTTCACGGATATAGTAATTCCCGGCAGGCAATTCCAACGCATTTGAATGACCTTGCACATCTGTCACCACAGTCCCAAGATAGCTGTTATCACTGGCCGAAGCATCCCGATAAACTCCGTACTCTGCCCCTTCTAAAGAATAACAAGGGTTCCCAACTGTCAACGTCTCATCGGCAGATGTTTTAACCACTTTTACATACCCAGGTGGATCTACAACATAAAAAGCCAACTTTTGTAAACTGTCTGAACTTGGCACAGCAAGATATGCTTTAAAGTTACTCGGTGGCGATGGATACGCCCCCGGATTATTAACAAGTTCCCAATAAAACTCATCATAGGTGGCTTTTACACCGGTCTCACGTTCCCCGACATTGGCATCCGATATAGCCACTGAAGTGAGAATAAAGGCCCGATCATCCATGCCAAGCACATTGCCCGGACCATTGTACCCGTAATAAAGGGCTTTTCTAACTCCGTCATTTTCACATAGTACAATGTTGGAAATCTGTGTGCCCTGAGGCGGTGATGTCTTCAGATACTCTGCACAAAAGGCTTGTATCCCATTTACGTAATAACGTCCACTACTAATACCCCATGTGATTTTTTCGTATGAGGTCACACTTCCTGCTGAAGCGCCTGATTGAAACGGAAGGAATACGTACGTCATGACCATAACGCACAGAAACAATAGCGAGAATCTCCGTTTGCTTCTACTCACTTTTCTTCCTCCTTTTCGTTATTCAACCACAAAAAAACCGACAATCATCCTATCATGCCTCCTCTCACATTTTTCTTTTTGCTCGTTTTGGATACTTGGGATGAACATCCCTTGAAAAATAGATTTGCTCTTCGACGAGTATGTTTATTATATTCTCAACAAGACTATATGTCAATATGTTTTTTCAAAAAAAGTACCTCGTTTTTTCGAGGTACTTTTCGTTCTCTTATTCGATTGTTTCCAAATCCTTTAACCAGAGATTTGCGCACGCGTCACTCGGCATACGAAGATCTCCTCGTGGTGATACGCCTACACTTCCCACTTTCGGTCCATCCGGCAGGCAGGAACGCTTGAACTGTTGCATAAAGAATCGTCGATAAAAAGTCTTCAACCATTTCAGGATCGTTTCCTTGTCATACACATCTGCAAACGCCTCCTTCGCCAAACGATAAATCTTGCTCGGCTCATATCCGAAGCGAAGGATATAGTACAAATAAAAATCATGCAACTCGTATGGTCCCACCAAGTCTTCTGTCTTTTGTGCAATCTCTCCATCCTTCGGCGGAAGCAATTCCGGACTCACCGGGGTATCAAGCACATCCAAAAGAACGGCACAAAGTTCTTCATCTTTACAGGTATCTGCATAATAGCGCACCAAATGGCGCACCAATGTTTTTGGAATCGAACCATTTACTCCATACATGGACATATGGTCACCATTGTAGGTAGCCCATCCAAGTGCCAGTTCCGACATATCGCCCGTTCCAATCACCATGCCACTCGTCATATTGGCAATGTCCATAAGGACTTGGGTTCTCTCCCTAGCCTGTGCGTTCTCAAAGGTCACGTCATGTTTCTCTTCCGGCTGTCCAATATCTCTAAAATGCGTTCTTACCGCTTCTTTGATATTGACTTCCTTTAGCGTAGCGCCAAGTTTCTGTGTCATCTTGCATGCATTCTGATAGGTTCTATCCGTAGTTCCAAAGCATGGCATCGTTACGCAAGTAATCTTATCCCTTTCCACGCCAAGCATGTCAAATGCTTTTGCTATAACTAGTAGCGCCAGTGTAGAATCTAAACCACCGGAAATTCCTATCACTGCACTTTTGCAGTGGGCGTGTTCCAATCGTTTCTTTAAGCCCATGGCCTGAATCATCAAAATCTCTTCACAGCGTTTCTCGCGCTCTGTATCACTACTTGGTACAAATGGCATTGGCTCAAAAGTTCTGGTAAGCTTTGTCTCTTCCACACATAAGGAGAATGGAATTTCTATAAAGTTTTGTGCCTCCTCATCCACTTGGAAGGTTGTGTTTTTGCGGCGTTCTCCAATGATGCGGTCCACATCTATTTCGCTGTAAATGGTCTCGTTCACAAAACGGGTGGACTCTTTTAAAACCACTCCATTTTCCGCGATGATGTTATGGCCGCCATATACAACATCTGTAGTGGATTCTCCTTCCCCTGCATTGGCGTAAACATACCCGGAGATGATTCTTGCAGACTGCCCTTCGATTAGCTTCATGCGATAATCATCTTTTCCAACCGCCTCCGCACTTGCAGAGCAATTTAGTATCAAGGTTGCCCCCGCCTGTGCAGCGCGTACGCTCGGTGGCATAGGCGCCCATACGTCCTCGCACACTTCCGCCGAAACTACCAAATTTGGCATCTCATCACAAGAAAACAGTAATTGTGGTCCAAACGGAATTTCATCCTCCCCATAAGGAATCCACTCCGGTGATTTTGGTCCCGGTTCAAACTGCCGCATTTCATAAGCTTCTCCGTAGTTTGGGAGAAACATTTTTGTTATCATTCCAAGAAGTTCCCCATCACACATAACTGCAGCAACATTATATAATTTTCCGTGTACAGAATATGGAAGTCCTACAGCAATCAAAGCATCTTTCCCTTCTGTATATGCCACAATTTCATCTAATGCACACTCTGCCTCTTTCACCAAGATGCTTTGCGCAAACAAATCTCCACAGGTATATCCAGTCACACACAGTTCAGGAAACACGATCACTTTTGCCCCGTTTGAAATAGTCTCATCAATCAAACGGAAAATCTCATTTTTATTATACTCCACATCTGCCACTCTCACATTTGGAGTGACTGCAGCTACTTTTACAAATCCTTGTTTCATGGAAGCCTCCTATCTGCTTTTCTTCAAAATCTCTTTCAACTCGTCAACCGTAAACTCATAACTTGTATTACAGAAATGACAGTGCATTTCTATTGTCTTTCCTTCATCAATCATTTCCTGAATATCTTTTTTCCCAATACTGATCAATGCCTTCTCTACACGATTCTTGGAACAATTGCAAACAAAGTTTGTATCCATTCTGTCCGTGTACTCCACATCCATGCCTTCCAAAACAGTCTCTAAAATCTGTTCCGGCGACATGCCCTTATCCAGCATTGTCGTAACAGGTTCCAGCTTTGCAATATTTTCTTCCAACTTGTCCACCACTGCATCTTCTACAAATGGCATAACCTGAATGATAAATCCTCCTGCCTGTTTGACCGTATTATCTTTTTCCATCAAGACACCCAATCCTACCGACGATGGCACTTGTTCGGATGTCGCAAAATAGTAAGTCAAATCTTCCGCAATCTCACTAGTTGTCAAAATCGTCTGGCCCACATAAGGTTCTTTGAGTCCCATATCCTTGATGACATTTAGGACGCCCAGGCCCAAGGCATTGGCTACATCTAGTTTCCCTTGCTTACTTGGTGGAAGCATGACGTTTGGATTTTCCACATAACCCTTTACATTTCCCATTACATCCGCCGTCACAGTCAATCCTCCGATTGGACCGTCACACTTGATTTGAATGGTGAGCATGTCTTTTTCATTTTTCATCATACTTCCCATCATGGTGCCCGCAGTCAGAAGTCTGCCTAATGCTGCTGTCGCAACCGGGCTCGTATTATGTGCTGCCCTCGCATTCTCTACTACCTCTCTTGTGGTTGCCGCAAAGGCCCGCACTTGATTGTTTGCAGCGATTGCTCTAACAATATAATCACTCATTCTTATTTTCCTTTCTCTCTCGCCACCACATAGATTCTCTCGCTCTGATCCGTCGGTGCATTTTTGGTAAACGCATCGTATGCGGTGATATATTCTAATCCCGATTCGTGTAATAATTTCTGAATCGTTTCTAACTCGTAAGCTTTCTGAAAATGTGTTTCTTGGTATTTATGATACAGTTTGGAATCTGCTTCTTTGATAAAAAGACTGAGTTCGTACTCATTGATACCTTCCTCTTCATAGTAATAATTATCCCAAATAAAACTACACTCTTCTCGATCTTCTGCTATGGTTTGATTTCCCATAACTTCTCGGTACTTATACACCGTATTAAAATCAAACACGAAAATTCCTTGTGGGTCCAGATAATTATTCACCAGACGAAATACTTCTTTTAAATCCGACTCGTCCTGTATATAGTTGATCGAATCGCAGATACTTATGACTGCCTTTACAGTACCATACAGTTCAAACGCTCGCATATCCTGCAGAAGATACAGAATATCGTTGCCCGATTTTACGCGTTTGTCCATGGCAATGTCCAGCATTTCTTCGGAATTGTCGATCCCTATCATATCATAACCTGCAGTTGCCAAAAGTTCCGTCATACTACCGGTTCCGCAACCAAGGTCTGCAATTAATCCGTCATGGACACCATATTCTTTTAACAAACCTATTAAGTATTCTGCCCACTCTTCATATGGAATATTATCCATAAATGTGTCATACACAGAAGCAAAACTTGTATATGCATCCATAAACCTGTTTCGTCCTTTACACGCATTTTCTTACCAATGGATTGTATCACACAATAAAGTTTCTGTCCAATATTGCAATATTTCTTAATCACAAAAAAATGAAGGATACCCTTTACGGGTTCCTTCATTCTGTACTTATCCTTCGAATCCAACCAAAAGACCGCCTCGCTCTGCATAGAAACTGCACAATCCTTTGGTGGTGCCGATACGAACATCTGCACTTTGATATTCTTTTCGAATCAAGCTCTTTAGTTGCAAGGCCGCTTCCTCATTAAAGCAATGGTCAATAATAACCTTGCCGCCTCGGTATCCTAATTCTTTCATGTTTTTAACAAGCGAAAGAATGGCTTTCTTCTCGCCTCTGGCCTTATCCTTCTGTTCCAATGTACCTTCCTCACTGGCACGTCCTACCACATGGATACCTAAAATGCCTGCTATCTTGGCTACTGCTAGACTCACACGTCCATTGTTCGCCAAATTCGTAAGAGACTTTAAGCAGAACACCAAAAAGGTTCTCTTTCGATACTGCTCGATTGCCTCACAGATTTCTTCAAACGCTTTTCCCTCTGCGATAAGTGCCTGCAGTTTTTCCACAATAATCTTCATCTCCGGCCCCGTAGATAAAGAATCAATAATATATACTTTTCGCTCCGGATGTTCTGACTCATAGGTCTCCTTTGCTACCATTGCCGAATTATAGCATCCGGATAAATTACTAGTAATTGTAATGCCCAAAACCCAATCGGCATCTCCAAATGCATCCATCCATTCCCCAACACCCGGACATGCACTACCTGAACGACCCCGATATTCTGCCAAATCCTCTGTCATGCTCTTTACATCCAGCATTTCATCATCTATATACTCTGCATTGTCCGTCATTATCTTCAAAGGAACAGAAACAATGCTTTTATCCTCTGTAGTCTGTAAATCTGCACTTGAATCTGCCACAATTCTTACTTTCATAATATACCTTCTTTCGTCATAAATTTCCGAAAAACCACTTCATCGGTTTTTCAAAAACCGATTATATAAAATATGTTACCACTTTTGCATATAAACGTCAAGGTCTTGACTGAAAAAAAGAAAAAAAGTAAAATAAATAGTATGAAAGATGAACTTAAAAAACAGATGGCAAAAGCCATCGAAAATTTCCATATGCCAAGATATAATGAACTTCCAAACGGTGGTTTATATTTGGAACAAACAACTCAATATATTAACGGTGTGTTGGCCCCTCTTGGTTGCATCGAATTGACTTCTTCCATGATAAGCAATTATGTAAAGAAAGGAATTATCGCATCTCCGGTAAAAAAGCTCTACTATGCAGAGCAAATCGCTTATCTGTTTTACATCGCAATTGCCAAGAACATCCTGTCTTTAGAACACATTGTTCAGTTACGTGAAATGCAGGAAAAATCATATCCGAAAGAAATCGCATATGACTACTTGTGCGAAGAATTTGAAAACATCTTATTTCATGTCTTTGGTCTAAAAGATACTATTGCGGATATCGGCCATACAAAAAGCGATGAAAAAGCACTGTTTCGAGAAGTGATTGTAGCCGCTTCCAACAGCATTCATTTAACCAGTTGTTTTAACGCATTGAAAAACTGTGGCGAATAACGCCACAGTTCTTTTTATGCCTCTATCGCATTTCCTGTATATAACTGATAGTATTTTCCTTTTTCTTCGATTAATTGCTCATGGGTTCCTCGTTCTATAATACGTCCCTGTTCGAGTACCATGATACAGTCTGAATTTCGAACCGTAGAAAGTCGATGGGCAATCACAAACGTGGTTCTGCCCTTCATCAGTTTATCCATACCATCCTGTACGATACGCTCTGTTCTTGTATCAATCGAACTTGTGGCCTCATCCAAAATCAAAACCGGAGGATCCGCAATGGCCGCACGGGCAATGGCAAGGAGCTGTCTCTGTCCCTGACTCAAATTCGCGCCATCCCCAATCAGCATCGTATCATACCCTTTTGGCAAACGCCTTATAAATCCATCCGCATTGGCAAGCTTTGCTGCTGCATAGATTTCCTCTTCCGTGGCATTTAACTTTCCATAACGAATATTGTCCTTCACAGTCCCCGTAAACAGATGGGTATCCTGTAACACAATTCCTAATGAACGCCGGAGGTCTGCTTTCTTAATCTTATTAACGTTAATACCGTCATAACGTATCTTTCCATCCTGAATGTCGTAAAACCGATTGATCAAGTTGGTAATCGTCGTTTTCCCTGCACCCGTAGAACCCACGAAAGCAATTTTTTGTCCCGGAGTAGCATACAGTTTCACATCATGAAGTACCATCTTCTCATCCGTATACCCAAAGTCTACACCGTCAAATACGATATCTCCCTTGACTTCTACATAGTCCACGCTACCATCCGCCTGATGGGTATGCTTCCATGCCCAACGCCCGGTTCTTTCCTCACATTCTGTGAGTTGGCCATTGACTTCCTTTGCATTGACAAGCACTACATATCCATTGTCTGCCTCTACCTCTTCATCCAGAAGGAGGAACACACGCTCTGCACCGGCCAATGCCATAACAATGGAATTAAACTGCTGACTAACCTGGTTAATCGGCATACTAAAGCTCTTATTGAAAGTCAAAAAACTTGCCAGTTTTCCTAATGTAAATCCCCATACATTTCCAAGTGCCAAAGTTCCACCAACAATGGCGCAAAGCACATAACTCACATTACCAAGTTGGGCATTAATAGGACCTAATACGTTCGTAAAGGTA
The DNA here is from genome assembly GCA_945992055.1 of uncultured Clostridia bacterium. Lineage (GTDB taxonomy): Bacteria > Bacillota > Clostridia > Lachnospirales > Lachnospiraceae > Faecalimonas. The sequence goes on from CAMFVG010000065.1 coordinate 41,901, forward strand.
TGTGCCTTATCTGCACTCTCAAACAACTCGTCATTCAGTTTCTTAAACTGTTTCTTATTCTCCTCTTCGCGGCAAAATACCTGGACTACTTTTTGTCCGTTCATCATCTCCTCAATGAAACCATTGACTTTTCCCAGATTCTTCTGCTGCTGCACAAAGTATTTACCACTGTTTCCAGCCGCATACTTGGTAGCAAATAGCATAATGCCTATCATAATCAATGTAACAAGTGTCAAAGGAATGCTAAGTATCACCATGCTGGTAAACACACTGACAATCGTGACTGCACTATTTACAATCTGTGGAATACTTTGACTTACCATCTGCCGTAACGTATCAATGTCATTGGTATATACGGACATGATATCGCCATGTGCATGGGTATCGAAATATTTGATCGGCAATTTCTGCATATGCTCAAACAGCTCATTTCGCAAATCTTTGAGGCACCCTTGCGTTACATAAATCATAATCAAGTTCTGCAGATAGGTTGCCGCCACTCCAACAAGATAAAATCCTGCTACACGCAAAATCGCCATTCCCAGTGGCCCAAAATCCGGAGTGTCCGAAAGTAATAACGGTGCTATATAATCATCAATCAGGCGTTGCGTAAACAAGGTTCCCTGGACACTGGCCAACACGCTGATAAAAATGAGCGCAATCACTGTCAGGTAATGCCACTTATAAGTTCGAAATACATAATTCATTAATCGCATGAAGAGCTTCCCAAGATTTTTCACTTGCGGTTTCATTCCTCTAGGGGGTCTATTCATTGGTCCTGCCATATCTACTCACCCACCCTTTCGTCAAAGTCTCCGCCACCTTTGGTTTGCGTCTCATACACTTCACGGTAAATCTCATTATTGGCAAGCAATTCCTCATGAGTTCCAAATCCGTGCACTTGCCCGTCTTCCATCACAATAATACGGTCTGCATTCTGTATGCTGGAAATCCTCTGGGCAATGATAAACTTCGTGGTGTTTGGAATCTCTTCGGCAAATGCCTTTCGAATCCTTGCATCTGTGGCTGTGTCTACTGCACTGGTACTGTCATCCAAAATCAAAATCTTTGGTTTTTTCAAAAGTGCTCTTGCAATACAAAGTCTCTGTTTTTGTCCACCGGACACATTGGTTCCTCCCTGCTCAATATGGGTATGATACCCATCTGGAAATCGCATAATAAAATCATCTGCACAGGCTTGTCGGCATGCTTCCTTACATTCCTCCTCGGTGGCATTCGCATTGCCCCAACGCAGGTTTTCCAAAATGGTCCCCGAAAACAGCACATTATTTTGCAATACTACGGACACTTGATTTCGCAAACTTTTTAAATCATATGCTTTTACGTTATATCCGCCAACTAATATTTCTCCCTCTGTTGCGTCGTATAAACGACTGATAAGATTTACCAAACTAGTCTTTGCACTTCCGGTCGCACCCATCACACCAATGGTTTCCCCAGCATGAATTTTTAAATTAATATCCTTCAGTACCGGTTCCTCGGAATCCTGCTTATAAGCAAAGTTTACATTTCTAAATTCTACGCTTCCATCCGAAACTTCATAAATCGGTTGCTCCGGATTCGTAATATCACTGCTCTCACGTAGTACCTCTGCAATACGTTTCATACTTGCAGAACTCATGGTAATCATAATGAATACCATGGAGAGCATCATTAAACTAGACAAAATATTCATACAATATGCCAAGAGACTCATAAGTTCCCCTGTAGTCAGCGTATCCGCCACAATCATCTTCGCACCAATCCAACTAATGAGTAAAATACAACTATATACGGTAAGTTGCATAATCGGTGCATTGTAGATGATATTTTTCTCGGCCTTCACAAATATCCTGTAGATATTTTCACTTGTTTTTTTGAATTTCGTCGTCTCTTCTTTTTCACGCACATAGGCCTTTACAACACGAATGGCCGAAACATTTTCCTGCACTGCCGCATTCATCTCATCATACTTCGGAAATGCCTGTTGGAAATACTTGGTTGCACGCTTCATGATAAAGAATAGCGCAATTCCTAATAAAACCACCGCAATCAAATAAATACTTGCAATCTTTTTATTGATATAAAACGCCATCGCCATGGCACAAATCAAACTTGCCGGAGCTCTCGTAAACATACGAAGGCTCATTTGGTACGCCATCTGGATGTGCGTAATATCTGTCGTCAATCGCGTCACCAACCCGGCCGTACTGAACTTGTCAATATTCGCAAAAGAAAACGTTTGAATGTGATTAAACAGCTTTTCCCGCAGATTTTTTGCAAATCCGGTAGAAGCTTTCGCGCCAAAGCGCCCTCCTGCAAGGCCTGCCAAAAGACCAATCACAGCCGCCACTACCATAATAGCGCCAACTTTGTAAATATGTCCGATGTCGCCCTTCTCTACGCCATGATCAATAATAGAAGCCATCAAGAACGGCACGCTCATCTCCATGGCAACCTCCAAAATCATAAAAAGAGGCGTCACAATGGATGCCTTCTTATATTCCTTTACTTCTCGCAATAACAATCGAAGCATACTGTCACTCCCTGTCTGTAATCTTATTTCTATATATTACCATATTTCCCATATCATGATTATGAAAATTTTATGAATTTATCATAGCACATCCTAGTAACACTGCCAAAAACAAGAGATTCGCCATAGTAAAAAACCAAAAGTATTTTCCGCGCAACTGTTTGAATTCTTTTCCTACATATTTGAAAGAAATCAAACTTGCCATAGAAGCTATCATGGTGCCCAGTCCGCCCAAATTCGTACCCACAATCAAAAGCGCAGATTCATTCGTAAAACCGGATAACAAAAGGGCTGCCGGGACATTGCTCATAAACTGACTGGCAACAACGCTTACAAGAATTTCATTTCCGTCCATTAATTGTTGGATG
>CAMFVG010000066.1 GCA_945992055.1 uncultured Clostridia bacterium
ATTTATGCAATTCCAGAAGGAACCATTGTATTTCCAAAGGAACCGCTTCTTAAAATAGTGGCGCCGATTATGGAAGCTCAATTGGTGGAAACAGCGATTTTAAATATCATTAATCATCAGTCATTAATTGCGACGAAGGCAGCACGTGTAGTTTATGCTGCGGACGGTGACGGAATCATGGAATTCGGTCTTCGCCGTGCACAAGGACCGGATGCAGGTCTTTATGGCGCAAGAGCAGCCATGATTGGGGGATGTGTGGGAACCTCTGATGTGCTTGCAGGGCAATTGTTTGACGTCCCGGTAAAAGGAACACATGCCCACAGTTGGATTATGAGTTTTCAAGATGAGTATACGGCATTTAAAACTTACGCAGATTTGTATCCGACAGCTTGCATTTTACTCGTAGATACATACGACACACTAAAATCAGGTGTTCCGAATGCCATTCGTGTATTTACAGAAATGCGTGAAGCAGGAGTAACACTTACGAATTATGGTATCCGTCTTGACAGCGGTGACCTTGCATATTTGTCAAAGAAAGCACGTAAAATGTTGGATGAAGCGGGATTTGAAGATGCGGTCATTTCTGCATCTAATGACTTGGATGAATTTTTGATTCATGATTTGAAGAATCAAGGAGCAAAAATTACTTCTTGGGGTGTAGGAACAAACCTTATTACTTCAAAGGATTGTCCGTCTTTTGGAGGTGTGTATAAGCTTGCCGCAATTCAGCAAGAAGATGGTACGTTCCAATCAAAAATCAAACTTTCTGAAAATACAGAAAAGATTACAAACCCGGGAAATAAAACCATTTATCGTATTTATGACAAGGAAACGGGAAAACTGCGTGCGGATTTAATCTGCTTTGCAGATGAAGTATTTGACGAATCACAGGATATGCGCCTATTTGACCCGGTTGAGCCATGGAAGAAGACGAAATTACCTGGAGGCACTTACACTATGCGCGAAATCCTTGTGCCAATCTTCTTGAACGGACAGTGCGTATATGAGTCTCCGAGCGTGATGGAAATTGCAGCATACTGTAAACAAGAAAAAGAAACCCTTTGGGATGAGACAAAACGTCTTTTCAACCCACATAAAGTTTATGTGGATTTGTCACAGAAGTTGTTTGATGAAAAACAGAAATTATTAAATCAGATGAGTCATGCTGAATAATAAAGGAGTTATGGATTATGAAGATCGTAGTATTAGCAGGCGGATTGAGTACAGAACGTGACGTGTCTCTGGCTTCCGGTGCGGGAATCTGCAAAACTTTGATAGAAAGAGGACATCAAGCATTTCTACTAGATGTTTATCTTGGATTTCCATATGATGCAGATAAATTGGAGGAGGTTTTTACGCTTCCGAATGCAGGACTTGAGATTGCAGAGGGAATCAAAGAAACAGAACCGGATTTGGCTGCAATTAAAGCATCCAGAGAAGACCAGTCAGATTGTTTTGTAGGACCGAACGTAGTGGAGATATGTCGTCTTGCGGACATTGTTTTCATGGGGCTTCATGGAGACGTAGGGGAGAACGGAAAACTACAAGCCACCTTTGATATTCTTGGTATTAAATATACAGGACCAAATTATTTGGGTAGTGCACTTGCAATGGATAAGGGTATTGCAAAACAGATTTTTAAAATGTCAGGAGTTCCGACACCTCTTGGAACAGCCTTAAAAAAAGTGAACAAAGACCAGACACTTACCGAATTGGGGTTAAAACTTCCGGTTGTAGTGAAACCGTGTTCCGGCGGCTCCAGTATCGGAGTGTATATTGTAGATAGTGAGGAAGAGTACCGGGATGCTCTTGAAAAATCCTTCTGTTACGAGGATGAGGTCGTGGTAGAACCTTATATAAAAGGTCGTGAGTTTGCGGTTGGAATTATTGATGGAAAAGCATTGCCTGTTATTGAGATTATTCCAAAAACCGGTTTTTTTGATTATGCAAACAAATATCAGTCAGGTTGCACAGAGGAAATTTGTCCGGCGCAGATTGACGATGCAATAGCAAAAAAGATGCAACTTGCCACGGAGCTTGCATTCAAATCTTTGAAATTGGATGTGTATTCTCGTGCAGATTTCTTGTTAGATGAAAATGGAGAGATTTATTGTCTTGAAATGAACACTTTGCCTGGCATGACTTCTGCAAGTTTGCTTCCGAAAGAGGCGAAAGCGGCAGGGATTGAATATGGAGAACTGTGTGAATTGATTATTAAGAAATCCTTGGAGCGTTACAACGCTTCAGTGGAGGAATGTTTATGAAAGCAATGTCTTTGAGAGAAATCGCTTCGGCTTGTGCTGGAGATTATTATGGTAGTGCATGGAAACTTGATGAACAAGTAACGAGTGTTGTGATTGATAGTCGAAAGGCAGAGAAGGGGTGTTTGTTTGTTCCGATTAAAGGAGCACGCGTGGATGGGCACAGTTTCATTCCTCAAGTTATGGAAAATGGCGCTCTTTGTACTTTGACGGAACAACCGCTTGGAGAAGTTCCTTATTCTTATATTGTAGTAGAATCTTGTGAGAAGGCCTTAAAAGATTTGGCAGAACATTATCGAAAAGCTTTGGACATCAAAGTGGTCGGAATAACCGGTAGCGTGGGGAAAACGAGCACCAAAGAAATGATTGCAGCAGTTTTGTCACAAAAATATAAGGTATTAAAGACTGCAGGAAATTTTAACAATGAAATAGGTTTACCTCTGACTATTTTTAATATTCGCGAGGAACATGAGATAGCAGTTTTGGAAATGGGAATCAATCATTTCGGGGAAATGGGACGCTTGGCAAAAGTAGCTCGTCCGGATATTTGTGTCATTACCAACATAGGGCTTTGTCATTTGGAAAATTTGGGCGATAGAGATGGTGTGCTAAAGGCAAAAACAGAGATGTTTTCATACAAGCAACCAAATGCAAAGATTGTCTTAAATGGTGATGATGATAAGTTAATTACCGTGAAGGAGTGGGATGGGTACCAACCGTTATACTTCGGGTTATCCACGGATATGGACGCGTATGCAGAAGATATCCAAAGCTTGTCGTTGCGAGGAACTAAGTGCACCTTACATTTGGGAGAAGATACGGTATCTGTTTTGATTCCGATTCCGGGTCATCATATGGTATATAATGCGCTGGCAGGTGCATTAATCGGGCACGAATTAGGATTGACATCCGCACAAATCAAAGCGGGAATTGAGAGTTTGGTTCCAGTTTCAGGAAGGAACAATTTGATTGAAACAGAAAAATTTCTGATTATTGATGATTGCTACAATGCGAACCCAATATCCACAAAGGCTTCTTTAGATGTATTGGCAACCGCCGATTGCCGAAAAGTGGCGATACTCGGTGATATGTTCGAACTTGGAGAGAATGAAAAGCAATTGCATTATGAAGTTGGTGTATATGCCGCAAAAAAGGAAGTGGATGTTGCAATCTGCATAGGAAAGCTTTCGGAAGAGACGGCGCAAGGAATGAGTGATGCAAGAGGAACGGCTATTCATTTCGAGACAAAAGCGGAGTTTTTTGAAAAAGCAGAAACGTTGCTTAAAAAAGGCGATGCGATATTGGTGAAGGCATCTCACGGAATGGAATTTCCGGAAATAGTAGAAAAATTAAAACAGATGAAATAAAAGCGAAAAGAACAGCAAATGCTGTTCTTTTTTTGCCATTTTTTGTGTATGTATAGTAGAGAAATCATATACGGAGTTGTAATGAGAAAATATATTTTAGCCATATTATGTATTAGTAGTATTTTTCTTGCAGTTGGTTGTTCGGCAGAAAAAATAAGTACAGAAAAACTTCGGGATGTACCGTTTACTGTTGTGGATGATGATCAAATACCGGAAGAATTAGAAGAGTTAATAGACGAAAAAGAGGAACAACCTTTTAAATTAACTTATGCGGATAATGGGGAACTCTATATTGCTGTAGGTTATGGTTCACAGGGAACAAGTGGATATAGCATTGAAGTGAAAGAGCTTTATGAGACGAAAAATGCTATTTATATACATACGAACTTAATTGGACCTGCAAAAGATGAAAAAATTGTGGAGAGAGAAACGACTCCATACATTGTGGTCAAGCTGGAATTTGTTGATAAAAATGTCGTATTTGAGTAAAGGAGAGCAGGAATGGAAATTATTACAAAGCAAATCGAGACAAACAAAGTGTCAAGAAGATTATTAAATCAATTCGTGTTAGATGAGGATTTCAATGTGCCGGATAGCAAGAATGACATGGAGAAACTTGTAACTAGCGAAGGTCAGGTGCGAATCGATGAAGTGAAACCTGTGGAAAATTATTTGCGTGTGCAAGGATTTGTGGGCTTTCAAGTGCTTTATGTGGCAGAAGGATTTGAACCAAGATTTTGTTGCTTGGAAGGAAAAATTCCGTTTGTGGAAATGGTTTACGTAGAAGAAGGTTCAGAAAAAACTCCGGATATAAAAACTGCCCGTGTGGAGTTGAATGCCAATATGGTACATTCGCGCAAATTGCGTATCAAAGCCATGGTAGAATTAGAGTTAGAAGAAGAAAATCGAAAGGTGGAGGACATTCCGATAGATGTAGAGTGTGCCTGTAAAGTATTCAAGAAACAAAAAGCAATGGATTTACTCAAACTTCATACTTCCAAAAAGGATACTTATCGCATCAAGGAAGAATTGAATCTTGCGGGAACAAAAGAATCTATTGGTATGATGCTTTGGACAGATATCACAAATCGCAAGTTGGATACGAAGTTAGCAGTAGATGAGTTGCAAATCGCTGGAGAACTGCTGGTGTTTTGCTTTTATGAATCCCCTGAAGGAAAAATTGACTGGGTTGAACAGGTGATTCCATATCAAGGCCGGGTAGAATGCTATGATGTGGATGAGACCATGTATCATCATGTACAAGCAAATTTGGAGGAAGTACATGCAGATGTGCGTGTGGATGAAGACGGCGAGATGCGTATTGTGGGAATTGAAGGAACGTTACAGCTATACATAGCAATTTATGAAGAGGAACAAATCGATGTATTGGAGGATTTGTACTCTTTAGAAGGCAATTGTATGTTGGAGACAAAGGAAGTGGAATACGAACAATTAATTGTACAGAACCATTCCAAATGTAAAATCATGGAACGATTGTCTATTCCGGAATTAAACAATGAGGTGTTGCAGATTTGCCATAGCAGCGGAACAATCCGCGTGGATAAAATGGAACAAAGGGACGATGGGATTTTGGCAGAAGGTGTCTTGTATATTAGCTTTTTATATGTAAAGGCTAATGATAGTATGCCATTTGACACATGGCAGGGAGTAGTTCCGTTTTCCTATCTTATTGAATGTGGCAGTGCTGATGAAAATATGAGATATCACATTTCTTCCATGCTGGAGCAATTGAGTATTACTTTGCAGGGCGGAGATGAGATTGAAGTAAAAGCAGTGTTGGCTTTTCAGGGATTTTTTAAACGTGCAGAGAAAAGCAAAATGATTCAGGGTGTAACGGTGCTTCCAATGTCGCCGGAAGAAATTGAAAAGCGTCCTAGTATCGTCGGATATATCGTAAAAGATGGAGATGATCTGTGGTCTTTGGCAAAACGTTACAGCACGAGTGTAGAGGCAATATGTGATGTAAATGATATCAGTGCAGAGACGCTAAGAACAGGCGACAGGATATTGATTTTTAAGGAGAATATGAGTATACTATAAGCGGAGTGTATACAAGATACAATTAAAATACAATGCAGGACAACGGGAGGAATTACAATGAGAGATACAGTGACATTAAAGGCTCTTGCAAAAATCAATTTAGGGTTGGATGTACTGGGCAAAAGAGATAATGGTTATCATGATGTACGCATGGTAATGCAAACAATTTATTTGTATGATAATGTCACTCTGACAAAGACAGAGGAGGCGGGAATCCAGTTGGAAACCAATCTGTTTTATCTCCCGGTAGACGAGAATAATATTGCCTACAAAGCGGCAAAGATGTTGATGGATGAATTCGAAATTAAGGGGGGTGTCCGGATTACATTGGAGAAGCACATTCCTGTAGCGGCAGGGATGGCCGGAGGCAGTTCCAATGCGGCAGCAGTGCTGGTGGGGATGAACAGGTTGTTTTCACTGGGGCTTAATCAGGAGCAATTAATGGAGCGTGGTGTTGTATTAGGAGCAGATGTTCCTTATTGTGTGATGCGAGGGACCGTTCTCGCAGAGGGTATCGGTGAAGTTTTGACACCATTATCGCCACTGCCAAAGTGTTATATCTTAATTGCAAAACCAGGTATTAGTGTTTCCACAAAAGTAGTGTATGAAAAGTTGGATGCAGAGATAATTACGAATCACCCGGATATTGATGGCATATTAGAAGGGTTGGAAAATCAGGATATTCATAAGATTGCAAACTCTATGGGGAATGTTTTGGAACGAGTGACGATTGAGGATTACCCTGTTATTGAAACTTTGAAACAGGCCATGAAAGAGGCGGGTGCATTGAATGCTATGATGAGCGGTAGCGGCCCAACAGTGTTTGGTATTTTTGAAGACCGAAAGAGGGCGCGAGAAGCACAACAAAAAATCAGAGAAATGAATATTGCAAAGCAAGTTTATGTAGCAAATATTCATAATACAAGGAGGAACTAATATGGGGAACGATTTCGAAGTAAACATAAACGAATATTTACCGCTTCGTGATGTTGTGTTTAATACATTACGTCAAGCAATTTTGCGTGGCGAATTAGAACCGGGTGAGCGTTTGACGGAAATTCAATTGGCCAATAAATTAGGGGTAAGCCGGACACCGATACGTGAGGCGATTCGAAAACTGGAATTGGAAGGTTTGGTTTTAATGATTCCGAGGAGAGGTGCAGAGGTGGCGGAGATTACCGAAAAAAGTCTGCGCGATGTTTTGGAAGTGCGTGCTTCTCTAGAGGAACTTTCTGTGGAGTTGGCTTGTGATAGAATCACGGATGAGCAGGTTGAGGCCTTGAAGGATGCGGCCAAAGAATTCGAACATGTATTGGGAAGCGGAGATGTTACGGAATATGCCGAGGCTGATGTAAAGTTTCACGATATTATTTACCATGCAACCGACAATCAAAGATTGGTGCAGCTTTTGTATAATCTGAGGGAGCAAATGTATCGTTATCGTGTAGAGTATCTAAAACGGAAAGAAGTACATCCGGCGCTACTTGCAGAACATCAACGCATTATTGAGTGTCTAGAACAACGCGATAAAGAGGCTGCCAAAGCAACAATTCGCATGCACATTGAGAATCAGGCGAAAAAAGTTACGGATACCATTCGCACAAAAAAATAAGAAGTTGGAATATTTTTTTATAATATGTACACACTTCCATTATCAATATGGGAGGTACATAAATTATGAAAAGAATATGTG
>CAMFVG010000067.1 GCA_945992055.1 uncultured Clostridia bacterium
ATTCTGCTCTTCCGTTACCATACATCCTATTACAATATCACCTTCTTCACGGTACCAGACATCACCATAATTTGTATCATGTTCAGCCTGATATTCACTTTTTCCAAGGGAATCTACTAATTGTGAATGGAGCTTATTATATAACACTGTTACTTCTTCGGATGTTGCCGGAAGATATGTGAAAGCTACGCACATTAATGCGTCTTTATCATCGAACATATATTTAACAGTTCCGTCAACGTTTTCATAAGTCTTATTAATGACATAAGTTGTGCCACCATAGATAGACTTATATGTACTGGCAACCGGTCCTTCAGTCTGAATGATTTCGTCTATTGTTGAGCCCCAGGTTGCCTGTGTGAAGGGAGCATCAAGAGTGAATAATGTTGCAATTAATTTTGCTGATTTTTCAGCAACAGTCTCTTTTTTGTCAGATTCATTATTTTCCATGACATTATTGGATGCTTCGTTTGTTGTGGCAGGTGAAGAATTATTTTGACATCCCACACATGTCATGGATAATCCAATCACACCGATTAGTACTGCAATATTCAATCTTTTCATTTTTCCTCCAATTGACATGAACTCCGTTTTAGAACTTCTTTTTCATAAACTGCTTTGGAGTAATGCCTTTATATTTATTAAATGTTTTTATAAAATAGCTTTCATCATTGAAACCACATGAAATAGCAACTTCCTTAATAGAGATATCCATTGTGGAAAGCATTTCACATGCACATTCTATGCGGTAGAAATTCAGATAATCAATAGGGGTTCTGTCCGTCATTAACCTGAAATATCTACAGAAATATTTAGGGTTCATTCCGGCAATACTTGCGAGAGTATCCAGACTGACGGTATTGCTGTAATTATCTGAAATATATGCAAGAACACTCTTAATGGAATTAAGATGTCCGGTAGTAACCTTATCACTTACGACTTCTTCATAGAGATGCTCCTGAAGAATTACTCCAAGTAATTGATACAGGTAGCCTTGCGTAAGAAATTCATATCCCTGCATTTTGGCGGCAAGTGCATGACTTAAGTTTCTTACAATCGGAAGGATGTTTTCACTTTTCTCCGAAAGAAGATTGTTTATCGTGATACGATGATCCATTATATCATGAATTGCTTTGGCACAGGCATGGTTATTCTTTAAAAGAATTTGCAAATCAAATACAACGCATTCATAAACACAGTCTGTAGGTGTGCCGCCGTGCAGAACCCCGTCTGTAACAAAAATAACATCCCCGGCATAATATTTCCTGGTCTGGGAATCTAGTGTAAGCTGGAAACTTCCTGATATGATACGGATAATTTCATAATGTGTATGCCAATGATATTGCATGTCATATCGGGGACTCCTGGGAGTTACATGATAAAGTGCTATGGGGAAATTGAATGTTCCCTGTTCTCTTGTTTCTTTGTACTCAATATATTTCATAGTGTTCAGTATATAAAATGATGGTGGATAAAAATGTACAAGCGAATATAATCATATTTTTTCTTACTATAACACTTTAAAGATTACTTGTGAAGATATATAATTTGAATATAGTATAACTTTTCATTCTTATGTTCTCTGTATCACTGAGAACATAAGCTGAATGTAAACAAAATTCTATAAAATGAATGGAGGTATTTAAAAGTGGCAAAAAACAGATATATCGGCGATTATCCTGTTATTGGAATCAGACCTATTATTGATGGTCGAAGAGGACCTTTAAAGGTTCGCGAATCTTTGGAAGAGCAGACAATGAACATGGCTAAGTCAGCTAAGAAGCTTTTTGAAGAGAATCTTAAATATTCAAATGGTGAACCGGTTAAGGTTGTTATTGCAGATACAACAATCGGACGTGTCGCAGAATCTGCAGCTTGTGAAGCGAAGTTCCGTAAGGAAGGTGTAGCAATTACTTTATCGGTAACTCCATGCTGGTGTTACGGTTCTGAGACAATGGATATGAATCCACTTACAATCAAAGGTGTTTGGGGACTTAATGCAACAGAGCGTCCGGGTGCAGTTTATCTTGCCTCAGTTCTTGCAACATATGCTCAGAAAGGTCTTCCGGCATTTGGAATTTACGGACGAGATGTTCAGGATGCGGATGATACTGTTATTCCGGAGGATGTAAAGACAAAACTCTTAAGATTTGGACGTGCGGCTGTTGCGGCTGCAACAATGCGAGATAAATCATATCTTCAGATAGGATCGCAGTGTATGGGTATTGGCGGATCAATCATCAATCAGGATTTCTTTGAGGAATATCTCGGAATGAGAGTGGAATCCGTTGATGAAGTTGAGATTCTTCGTCGTATGGATGAACACATTTATGATGAAAAAGAATTCCAGAAGGCTCTTGCTTGGATTAAGGAAAAAGCACAGCCCGGCTTTGATAAGAATCCTGAATGGATTCAGAAGTCTGACGAACAAAAAGAGAAGGATTGGGAGTTCACAGCAAAGATGGCTTGTATCATCGAAGACTTATACCAAGGAAATCCGAACCTTCCTGAGGGATGCGAAGAAGAAGCGGTTGGACATAACGCAATTTGTGGCGGATTCCAGGGACAGAGACAGTGGACAGACCATTGGCCAAACTGTGATTTTCCTGAGGCAATATTAAATACTTCATTCGACTGGAATGGAGCCAGAGAGCCATTTATTCTTGCAACAGAGAATGACACACTAAACGGTGTATCAATGTTGTTTATGAAATTGCTTACAAATAGAGCACAGATGTTTGCTGATGTTAGAACATATTGGAGCGGTGATTCTGTTAAGAGAGTTACAGGATATGAAATTGAAGGTCACGCAAAGGATGCAGATGGATTTATTCATCTTATTAACTCAGGTTCCTGTTGCCTTGATGCATGTGGCGAAGTAAAGGATGAGAATGGCGAAGGCGTGATGAAACCTTGGTACGAGGTTACGGAAGCAGATATGGATGCAATGATGAAGGCTACCACATGGAATCCTGCTGACAATGGGTACTTTAGAGGTGCCGGATATTCTTGTCGTTTCCTTACAAGAGCTGAAATGCCTGCAACGATGATTAGACTTAACCTTGTTAAAAATCTTGGACCGGTTCTTCAAATTGTGGAAGGATGGACTGTAAACCTTCCGGATGAGGTTTCGGATGTTTTATGGAAGAGAACGGATTATACATGGCCATGTACATGGTTTGCACCACGTACGGATGGAAAAGAAGGTTCTCCATTTAAGACGGCATATGATGTTATGAACAATTGGGGCGCTAACCATGGTGCAATTTCATATGGACATATTGGTGCAGATATTATCACAATGGCTTCTATGTTAAGAATTCCTGTTTGTATGCATAATGTTCCTGCAGATGATATTTATCGTCCTGCAGCTTGGAATGCATTTGGATCTGATAAAGAAGCTGCTGATTACAAGGCATGTGCCGCATATGGCCCTCTTTACAAAACAATCAGATAATGATATGCTTACATAGGTGCTAATGTAAAATGATTACCGGAAGCGATATCGCTTCCGGTAGTTTTAAAGTATTTGGCGAAACGTTTCGCGCAATATGGTTAAGGAGATAAAATGCCTGCAACAATAATAGACATTAAAAACAGAACAGGTTTATCACTTGCAACAATATCAAAATATTTAAATGGTGGTAATGTATTGCCTGAAAATAAGATAAAAATCGAGATGGCAATAAAGGAACTTCATTATGAGGTGAATGAAATTGCAAGAGGTCTTGTTACAAATAAAACCAGAACGATTGGCGTAAGTGTATACAGTATAGAAAGTATTTTTAATGGCACACTTTTGAAATATATGGGTGATACTTTGCGCAAAGCAGGCTACGGATTACTGATTTGTGATTCAAATCAAGACGAAGAAACAGAGAGAAAGAATATTAAATTCCTTCTTAACAAGAAGGTTGATGGTCTGATTGTAATTCCTGTGGAAGCCGGCAATGGTATAATTGAGCTTGTTAAAAATGCTGATATTCCATTGGTATTTCTGGATCGTGCAGCTGAAAATGGTGGTTGTGACTGTGTAAGAATTGATAATAGGATGGCGGCATTGCACGCAACTAATGTTCTTATTAAAAATGGTCACCGCGACATAGCTATTATTTCCTCGGGGAAAGAATATACAGGAATTGAGAGATGTAAAGGTTTTACAGATGCATTAAAAAATGTTGGCGTTGAAATAAAGGAAGATCGTTATTTTAAAGGGATTCATAGCATAGAGTATGGTTATGAAAGCATGAAAAAAATTATTTCAATGCAAAATCGTCCCACAGCTGTATTTATGACAAATTATGAAATTACCCTTGGAGCGGTAATGGCAGTAAATGAATCTTCCATCAGCTGCCCTGAGGATATTTCCATGCTGGGATTTGATGATCTTATCTTATCGCATGTTACGAATCCGGCAATGTATATGGTAGTTCAGCCTATGAAAGAAATGGGCGAAAAATGTGTGGAACTGCTGTTGAATAAGATAGAAAAGAAAAATACGGACATGGTGCCTGTTGAACTTGTCCTTTCTACAAAATTACAGGAAGGAAACTCAATAAAAGACATAAATTAATGTGATTTATTAATACAAAACAAAACGTTTCACTTTTTGTCTAAAATCCATTGACACTGATGAACAAAAGATATATAATAAGCACAGTCCACATAGATTTGGATTTATTTTTTC
>CAMFVG010000068.1 GCA_945992055.1 uncultured Clostridia bacterium
ACCGCTATTGATTGTAGCCTAAAGAATTTATCTTTTCTTATATGTCACTACAATTCCAACTACAGAAGCCAAAAAAGCAATCGGTGCAAGTCTTACAAATAAGAATTCAAACCCATGCATTATTGTTCCTGCCACTGCCAACTCAGGGTCATTGTAATTCCAATCCAGATAAGAACTATTCATAAATGCAAGTGCGATAAATATTATCGCTATAACCGCACACAATGAAATAAGAATCCATCGAATCGTTTTTACTTTTGTTAGACTTCTTTTTGCAAGCTGCAAATTAATAACTTCCAATTTTTCAGAAAGGATCTTTAAATCATCAATAGTCGGTTCTACTATAGGTTCTCCAAGTAATTCACTTACAGTAGAATCCAATTCATCCGCCAACATAATCAGCATACTGGAGTCCGGAACTGACAAACCATTCTCCCATTTTGATACAGTCTGTCTTACTACGTTCAGTTTAATTGCAAGTTCTTCTTGCGATAGCCCTTTTGACTTTCTAATCCTTTTGATATTTTCATTAAGCATAATCTCTGCCTCCTTGTTTTTAATGGCTCAATTCTATATCCAAAAGAGCCGTTGCCACAAGCAACTCATATTAACATCCGCCTATTTACGGGCTTTTCGCAGACAAATTTAAATAATCGTGTGCTTTCAATCTCTCCTACAGACTGAAAGTTTTCCTACCAATTATACATACCATACATCAACTACTATAATCCACAAAAAGAAGGTCATTTAATTGGACTACCGCTCACTTTCGGTTCAAGTAGAGAACAACAAATTTATTTCGTTATTATAACCTCTATCTCTCCTTTAACATTTCTACCGTCAATTTCTATTGTATAATTGCCATCCTCTTGAATCGTAATCACATGCGGCGCAGCATTTCCATATACTTCATAAAAATCTCCATAAAATACCGTTTCTTTCCCTTTTTGTGAAACATTCAAATGTACATATCCTGTTTCACAATTGAAATCAAACGATATCATATCTCCTGATTCCAAAGCATGTTCTGTAACAATAGCTGAATTTAGATGCTCGGCCTCTATAACATAACCATTGTCCCTCTCTTTTTTTTCATACACAGAGCGATTTGATAACCAGAAAAATGTGCCTATTCCGATAAGTAAGACCATGATGAGAGCGAATATGCCCACATATTTTAATTGAAATCCATTACTATCCCCTTTCACTAATTTTTCATACTGATAGAACTGACCTGCTAATACACTAAAAATAACAAGGTACAATATTGCCAATACCAGAAATACTAATGATAATACATCTTGTATATTACCGCCTCCCCCATATCCTGTAGTATTCATATGGAATTGCGGAAGAATAACCATAGCAAACAATATAATAAGAGGAATTATTCTACCTTTAAAAACACGCTTCATCATCTCAAGTCTGGATTCATCATCACAGAAGATTTCTTCTCTTTCTTCTCCCGGTTGCTCTTCTTTTCTAAAGTAACTATACCCTACAAAATCCTCAATATACTCCCAACCACAATCGGAAAACATTTGAACATATTCCCTTTTATTTCGTATACCTTCCTGATTGTAATCCAATCTGTATGACACTTGTTTTGGTTCACATTTTTCAAAGTGATAAAATCCAGGAAATGATACGTGAGCAAAGCACCATCCGTTTTCATGCATCTCACTTAAAAATTTCTCTTCCTGCTGATACTGCGGTATTGTAAAAAATTTAAAAACCGTTTTTTTGTTTCCCATTAACTCATCTCCTTCATATTCTTAAAAAGTCGTTCAATTCTTTTCATTTCAATACCAAGTACTTCTGTTCCAAGGTCTGTAATTACATATATTTTTCTTTTTTCTTCTTCCCGAACAAAGCGAATCAACCCATCCTTCTCCATCTTTGATAAACTTCCATACATTGTTCCCGGTGCCAAAATGATTTCCTCATTCGTCATTTCTCTAACCATCTGTACAATTCCATATCCGTGGTTTTCTTCTCTTAGACATAACAAAATATAAAAACCAGTTTCTGTCATGGGAACATAAACTTTCTTAATATGTGCATCCATTGCTTCCATCTCCTCCTGTTTTTCACTTCGATATATCATGCTTCAATACATCGCACTTCGTTATATGCAGTATATCGTAGTGCAATATATATGTCAAGTTTTTTTATAAAAAAAATATGAAGAAATACGAGATAAAAAATAATAACCACCACAAAGAATCTACTTTGTGATGGCTATATGTGGTTACATCAATACTGTTTGTCTGTTGGTTGTGCTCTGCGTATATTAATCTCATCTTATCTGTCCTTGCCTGCAATTGTAATAAAAGCATCTCATCCAGTCCCAACCGCCATTTTATAATTTGTTATAAGTTGTTACTAGATTTTCTTTCCCTTGTTTTTTCCCTTATCAGAGGTCATAACCAAGGGTAAAACGATATAACACGATACAAGATGTGACGGCAAGGACACCTATGAAAACTTTAGTATTTTCAAGGTTTTGCTGAGATTTCCATAACAAAATATAATAGTTATTAAATCCCTAAAAATACCTCAAGTGAGAATTCAAATCTTTGCGTGTATCCAGACTCAACAGAAGCCTGAAAGTTTCGTGTTCTCAAGAGAATAATCTCATTACAGCACTCATAATAAGTGCAATAATAACAACCAATGCCGCTGAACCAGCTGCCAAGAGAGCCTTTTGATATGGCCTTTTGCCTTCTTCTCTTGCTTTTTCAATTTCATCCAAACTCTTCCCATCAGTAAATGCAACAATTTCTTTAAAAGTCTGAATATCATATTTCTTCTTGTACTTTTCAATTCTGACAGCAAAATACATTCCTATTCCAAACAAACATAAATACAATGCCATTCCAAACCACTTCCATAACATTACAAGTGGTACAGGTACTATCAATAAAGCAATAAATAATACGGTAAAAATAGTGCTATCCTTTTGAAATTTTGCATATTCCTGTGTGTCAATTTCTTTTTTCATTCTTTCTAAATCTCCTTTGATTAAATTATCAAGAGATACCTGAAAGACTTCTCTCATAAGCACTAAACTTTTAATATCAGGATAATTTTTTTCATTTTCCCAATTTGATATAGTTTGTCTTGAAACATAAATTTTATCTGCCAACTCCTCTTGCGATAAATTTGCCTCTGTTCGATATTTTTTTATCTGCTTGCTAAGTTCCATCTTTGTCACCTCCTTCATAACCCACTTTAATCAAAAAAGAAATTTTGGTCTATCAAAACGCTTTGACATTGTCCATTTTAGCCGTGTCAAAAGTATTTTACAGTGCGTGAAATTCTTATTTGTATAACTCATTATACCATGCCCCCGTCCTATCAAGAAACGAGGGCAGATCTTTAGTCTTTATTTTCGTATTACGGTGTTTCTTGCTGCGTTCCTTCACGTAGCTTTATGAAATAATCTGTAATATTATCTTCGGATGTAGGAAGATCTCCCACAACTATAAGTTCCATAAGTTCTTCCTTTATTTCGTCAGACATTCCA
>CAMFVG010000069.1 GCA_945992055.1 uncultured Clostridia bacterium
CAATAATGATATACCCAATTAAATCATTATAGTCATTCATAATTTTGTTAATGGCCAAATTACATGGTATTTGATTGCGAAAACTTTCCGTATCTAAATCCTTTCGATTGCCTTCAAATTGAAAAACTTCTTCGGATTTTAATTTGAAAAGACTGTCTATCGTAATGTATTCTGTTAATTCATTGATTCCTAAAAATGAAAAAGCAGCATCATTGATAATTTTTAGTTTTAAATCATTATCATATACCAAAACCGGTGATGAAATAGAAGAATATACATATCTTGATAAATTATTCATATCAATTCTGGAATTGTTAATAAATGCAATCGCATCATACATTACCACCAATCCGACAAATTGTCCTATTGTGCTTCCCGGAAAAGCGGGAATACCAATTAATGGAAAAACTGTATCCAAAAGCATACCCAGCATAACTAACAGCTCAGCATAAAAAAGTTTTTTTGCATATATGTGTATATATTCATATGTAAAATTTCGTATGGTATATATGAGAGCAATTGCCATCATGAGGGCAACTATAATCGTATAGAGTACATAAGCATTATTCCAGAAACCGGAAACAAAGGAATAAGTCATACCGATATTGCTCAGATGGTATATTACCCTATCTTCGGGCAACAAAAAGATATAAATAGGAATTCCTATGTAAGAAAACAGGATAAAGAAGCGACTTGTTTTTTTTGGTAACGTAGAGAGATGAGCAATCATAATTTGAGCAATAATTAAGAAAGCAAACACACCAAGCATCCCAAAAGTTCTGCATAAATATGCTTTATGAGCATCCACTTGTATGTTTATTCCATAAAATCCCAGACTCCAGATTCCACTGGCAAAACATAACCCGGAAAAAAGTCTGTTTTCAAGATGATGCAAATCCCATTTACGATATACCTGAATTGAGAAATAGAACGCAAACAGGAAGCATGTAAATAAAAGCTGAGAAGTTATTATTTTCATAATTCAAATGTATCCTGTTCATTTTCTAAAAGTGCCTGTTCTATGTGCTCCAAAAGAACTTCCTTTTCTACCGGCTTCGCAAGAACCGCTGCAGGCTTATACGGGCAAAACTCCATAATTGCCTTTTGATCCAATGTCCCGGACAAAATAATAAATGGCACCTTTTCATTTCCGGTGTTCTGTTGGATCATTTTCATTAGTGTAACACCGTTAAAAAGCGGAATTTGATAATCCAATATAATAATATCAGGTATATGATTCTGCAGATATTCCAGCGCAAGTCTGGCTGAATTTATCATGATAACATGATAGGTTTCCTTAAGGAAACTATTCAGCTGCTTTAAATATGACATATCATCATCTATTGCAACGATTGTCTTTTTATTTCCCTTAATACTTTTTTTATGATAAGTCTCCAAAACGGTATTCACCAGTGTTTCTTTATCCACAGGTTTTAAGAGATAACCGTCAATTCCCATAACAAGAGAATTCATTACCGCATAACGATCACTTCGACCGGTAATCATAATAACCGGTACATTAATACATGATTTAAGGTTACGCAAGTTGGTCAGTGTTTTGACACCATCCATGATTGGCATTTCAAAATCCAGTAAAATTAAATCGATAGGCACTTCATGAGCAAGTCGGAGTGCTTGTCTGCCACTGGAAGCAAGTTCTACATTTACGACATCTTCAAGATATGTTTTTACAATGTTGAGAAATTCAACATCATCATCCACTACCAAAACGTTTGGTTTCATCCTATCCATCTTATCGCCCCCTGTAAATTACCATAAAATAATTTTTTACTTTCTTAAATTATAATAGATAATCATTACTGAATACAAGACCTAATAAAGACATTTTCTAAATGGACACTATAAACTTCTGGTGATATACTTATTTTCATTAAAGCAAATATGGCTTTTTCAAAAGGGAGTTTATATGCAAACCATACTATTCATTTTATTTGGATACTTATCCGGAAGTATTTTATATGCTCGGATATTTTCCAATGTTTTTCGGAAGGAAAATATGATTGAAAACAGTAAGGATCAGAATCCGGGAGCTGCTAATGCATTTAAATATGGCGGATTTTGGTGTGGAGCATTGACTTTGATCTGTGATTTGTTAAAAGGTTTTATCCCTGTTTTCTTCTATATGCGCTATATAATGATACATTTTCGTCCTGTTGTCTTAGCAACATCACTTGTCCTTGCTTCCCCTGTTATTGGACATGCATTTCCGTTATTTTACAAATGGAAAGGTGGAAAAGGGATTACCGTAACCTTTGGCTGTTTGTTGGGACTGCTTCCTATCTGGCAGCCATTTGCAACACTTGCGGCATTTTTTATTTTCTTTTCCCTGGTATTTCGCATTACTCCACATTTTTATCGTACTTTAATTGCATATTTCTGTTCGCTTTTATGCATGGCCTGCCTGGTAACGGAAACCAATATATGGATTGGATTTCTATTTATCACAGCAGCTGTTTACTTACGTATGGCGGCAAGCTCTGAGGAAAAAGAGAAAATGAAGGTGAGAATTTTATGGATGCACTGATTTTATCCTGCGGCACCGGAGGCGGTCACAATTCTGCCGGTAAAGCTATTTTGGAGGAAATGAAAAAGCGTGGACATCATGCTAAAATGCTTAATCCCTATATGCTAAAAAGCAATCGTCTGTCTAATGGAATAGACAGAACCTACATAGCAACCGCCCGAAATACTCCAAAAGCATTTGGAGCAATATATAGAATTGGTAATTCTTACCGCCGTTTACCTTTTCATTCTCCGGTCTATTTTGTAAATCGTGGCATGGATAAAATAATGCAGGAATATTTTACAGAACATCACTTTGATGTTGTCATCATGCCTCACTTATTTCCTGCAGAAATAATGACAAATATGAAACGCCATGGCATTTCTATTCCCAAAACAATCTTTGTTGCAACCGATTATGTATGTATTCCTTTTACAGAAGAAACTGAATGCGATGCATACATTATTCCGGCCAAAGACTTGACAGAGGACTTTATTAAAAGAGGACTCCCTAAAGAAAAGCTTTATCCTTTTGGTATCCCTACGCGTAATTGTTTTGCAGCAAATGAACCTCGCAGGGAAGTAAAAAAGCGATTGAGGCTTGCTATGGAGAAGAAATATATTCTGATTGCCGGTGGAAGTATGGGTGGCGGAAATATTGAAAATGCAATTTCAAAAATACAGTATTATTTTTCTTCCAGAAAAGATATAGAACTTATTATTGTCTGTGGAAGCAATCAGAATCTGTTTCAAAAATTGAAAGAACAGAATAACGCAGGAATTACGGTTATTGGTCAATGTGATGACATGTCATCCTATATGAAAGCATGTGATTTATTCATCACAAAACCGGGTGGTCTCTCATCCACGGAAGCTGCTGTATGTGGAATTCCTATCCTTCATACTTCGCCAATTCCCGGATGTGAAAGCTATAACGCTGATTATTTTAGTAAGCATGGCATGAGTATATCCGGTGAAATAACAGAAGAGCTATTGCACATAGCAGAAGAACTGATTAGAAATGAATCCATGAGAACTGAAATGATCGCTTGCCAGAAAAAATTTATCAATCCTTATGCCGCTGTAAATGTCTGCGATTTTGCAGAAAAAATATGTCGATAAACATGGCATATTTCTGCCTTCACAATCTTTACTCCTTTTCTCTTGCAGGGTACATTAAGAATATTCGCGATATCCTGTCTTAATTGTCCATATACTATTTTTCTTCTGAACTTAAGAGCAAACACTATATGATACTTACAATTCCATTTCGTATGTGATAAACTATTAATATCCATTTGTGATACCTCCTTTGTTTTAGTACGGTTGGTGAACCTATACTAAGTATAACATTGGAGGTTTTTACTGTAAGCTAATGCTGCTGTTGTCACACTTGCATAG
The DNA here is from genome assembly GCA_945992055.1 of uncultured Clostridia bacterium. Lineage (GTDB taxonomy): Bacteria > Bacillota > Clostridia > Lachnospirales > Lachnospiraceae > Faecalimonas. Next base: position 3,925 of record CAMFVG010000069.1, read on the forward strand.
CAGGTGGTTTATAAAAGACTGCCTTACAGCAAAAATACAGAGTACGTACCACTTTGTATTGCTTGCAATTTGCTTCTTCCTCTGAACATTTTCTATATGCCCTGTATCTCTTTGGATATTCGTATATATTAAAAATTGTGAAATTACATCTGAACAGAGGAACAACATGGACGGAATTAGGAGGAACTCGCCATGCCAAAACCGAAAAGGAATCTGAACACCATCTACATATCCGAGCGCTTGCAGGAAAGTCTGCGGCCCATCTCCCGCTACGCCCTGACCGCGATAATCGCACCTATGGGCTACGGTAAGACCACAGCGGTGAACTGGTATCTGGAGCAACGCGCAAAGGTGCAGCCTCTGCGAATTATTCGCATCAGCGTATATTCTGATAACCTTGCGATTTTCTGGAAAAGCACACAGGACGCCTTTGCCCGCGCCGGTTATGACTTTCTGCGGGACTATATCTGCCCCACAGACATATCCGGCGCAGGGCTGCTGGTGGATGATTTCTGCCATGAGCTGGCCGGAGAAACCTCCTGCTATATCTTCGTGGA
>CAMFVG010000070.1 GCA_945992055.1 uncultured Clostridia bacterium
AGGCATTACCGACTGCAAAAGTCAGTAATGCCTTTTTAGAATTTATTAAGATAATTGTACCCGCAAACCACAGGGAACGCACAATAAATGCGTTTTGCAGTCTGCTATCATTTTGCTATCAAATCGGGAATTTTTAAGCTGAAAATCCTTTGTTTATGCTGTTTTTCAGACTTTATGATTTATTCCCACTCGATTGTCCCCGGTGGCTTGCTTGTAATATCATATAGTACGCGATTTACATGATCCACCTCGTTTACAATTCGATTCATTACTTTTTCTAGTACTTCCCACGGTATCCTTGCTGATTCCGCAGTCATAAAGTCTACGGTAGTCACTGCGCGCAACGCGATTGCATAGTCATAGGTTCTTTCATCCCCCATACATCCCACGCTTCGCATATTGGTCAGTGCCGCGAAATATTGTCCTATATTCTTATCCAAACCAGCTTTTGCGATTTCTTCCCGATAGATTGCATCTGCATCTTGCACCATCTTTACTTTCTCAGCGGTCACTTCCCCGACAATTCTTACGCCAAGTCCTGGACCTGGGAATGGCTGACGGAAAACTAAGTGTTCCGGAATTCCAAGCTGAAGTCCTGCTTTTCGCACCTCGTCTTTAAACAAATCCCGAAGTGGCTCTACTATTTCTTTGAAACTTACTACAGACGGAAGTCCACCGACATTGTGATGTGATTTGATAACTGCTGATTCGCCACCCAGTCCGCTTTCTACCACATCTGGGTAAATGGTTCCTTGTACTAAGAAATCGACTTCTCCGATTTTCTTTGCCTCTTCCTCAAATACACGGATGAATTCTTCTCCGATAATCTTTCGCTTTGTCTCTGGTTCTTCTACGCCCTTTAACTTCGCATAAAATCTCTCCTGTGCATTGACACGAATAAAATTCAAATCGTAGTTACCAGACGGTCCAAAGATTGCCTCTACTTCATCGCCCTCGTTTTTGCGAAGAAGACCATGGTCAACGAACACACAGGTGAGTTGTTTACCGACTGCTTTGGAAAGCATAACTGCTGCTACAGAGGAGTCAACACCGCCTGACAGTGCACAAAGCACCTTCCCTTCTCCAATCTTTTCACGAAGACTTACAATAGAATTTTCCACGAAGGAATCCATTCTCCAATCGCCGGAGCATCCGCACACGTTGTATACAAAATTAGACAGCATCTTGCTTCCCTCTATGCTATGAAGGACTTCCGGATGATATTGAATTGCGTATAATCCCTCGGAAGCACTTTCTGCTGCTGCCACCGGACAATCTACGGTATGGGCTGTGATTTCAAATCCTGGAGCTATCCTTGATACATAGTCAAAATGACTCATCCAACAAGTGGTCTTTGAGCTGACACCTTCAAAGATAGACGAATCCGATTTGTCCACGATGACCTCTGTTTTTCCATATTCACGTATCGGTGCTTTTTCTACCCTTCCTCCTAATACGTGCATCATAAGTTGTGCACCATAACAGATTCCAAGTATCGGAATTCCCAATTGGAACAGCCTCTTATCACAGGTCGGAGCACCCGGTTCATAGCAGCTATTTGGTCCTCCTGTCAGAATAATTCCCTTCGGATTCATTGCTTTTATTTCTTCTAAATCTTTCTTGTAAGAATAGATTTCACAATACACATTGCATTCTCGCACACGTCTGGCGATCAATTGATTGTATTGCCCGCCAAAATCAAGAACAATAATTAATTCTCGTTTCATTTGCTGTCTCCTTCTCCGTAAACGCAAGTTAACGCCAGATAATGTCGTCTCGTCCTGGTCCGTTTGAAATCATAGTAATCGGGTATCCGATTTGTTCTTCAATAAATTCTACATATTTCTTACAGTTCTCCGGAAGCTTATCATATTCCTTGATTCCCCTGATTTCACATTTCCAGCCCGGCAATACTTTGAAAACCGGCTTTGCTTTCTCTAGTAAATGTGTTACCGGAAAATCAGTGGTTACTTCTCCGTCAATCTCGTATCCGACACAAACAGGAATCTCGTCTAAATAACCTAAAACATCTAGCACAGTAAATGCCACATCCGTAGTTCCCTGCATGCGACATCCATATTTCGAAGCAACACAGTCAAACCATCCCATTCTACGTGGGCGCCCTGTGGTTGCACCGTATTCGCCACCGTCACCACCACGTTTTCGAAGTTCGTCAGCTTCCTCTCCAAAGATTTCGCTTACAAATGCACCGGCTCCAACTGCAGATGAATAAGCCTTGCATACAGTTACAATCTGCTTAATCTCATACGGCGGAATTCCTGCACCGATTGCTCCATATGCTGCTAAAGTAGAAGAAGATGTAACCATTGGATAAATACCGTGGTCAGGATCCTTTAGCGTACCCAATTGTCCTTCTAATAAAATAGTCTTGTTTTCTTTAATTGCATTTCCTAATACAACTGATGTATCTACTACATATGGTGCAATCATCTCGCGATATTCACGGAGTGTTTCCATCAGTTCATCTACATTTAATGCCGGTTTATGGTACGGATGTTCTTAACCAACCTAAATTTCACACTTAGAATCCGGCTGATGGCTCACATATTTCCCCGTACATTTGCCGACATTGTGCCTCTTTGATATGATGGTAGCACAAGCTTTTAAGGAGGTCAAGATTTTATGGAAAAGTACAAATATGATGAAAGCAATGGGCTATGGTATGAGCTACAAGGCGACTATTATTTTCCGTGCCTGCAACTACCTGAGGAAGAACCAGTGCATATCGGTGTATGGGGTCAGCGGCACTTGAATTATCTGCGAGAAAA
>CAMFVG010000071.1 GCA_945992055.1 uncultured Clostridia bacterium
TTTGGGAATCTGCCTGGGATTGCAACTTTTGTTTGAGCGAAGCGATGAGACGCCGGGCGTCAAGGGGCTTGGTGTTTTGAAGGGCGAGATTCTTCGTATTCCGGAGAAAGAAGAACTTAAAATTCCGCATATGGGATGGAATTCTCTACATTTCCAAAATGATGGCAGATTATTCCGTGGATTGGAAGAACAGTCTTACGTATATTTTGTACATTCTTATTATCTTAAGGCGACAGAGGAAGAAATCGTAAAGGCAACCACCAACTATAGTGTGAATATCCATGCTTCGGTAGAGAAAGGGAATGTATTTGCCTGTCAGTTTCATCCGGAAAAGAGCAGCGATGTGGGATTGAAAATTTTGAAGAATTTTGTGGAGCTTGACTAGGAGGATCAGAAATGTTTACGAAAAGAATTATTCCTTGTTTGGACGTGCATGGCGGACGAGTGGTAAAAGGGGTCAATTTCGTGAATCTTGTAGATGCGGGAGATCCGGTTGCCATTGCAAAAGCTTATGATGAAGCGGGAGCAGACGAGATTGTGTTTTTGGATATTACAGCTTCTTCCGATGCGAGAGAGACAGTTGTGGATATGGTAAGAGAGGTAGCAAAAAATGTGTTTATTCCATTTACTGTTGGCGGAGGCATTCGTACAGTGGATGATTTTAAAGTCCTTTTGAGAGAAGGTGCAGATAAGATTTCTGTCAACTCGGCAGCTATTAATCGACCGGAACTTATTCGTGAAGCAGCAGAAAAGTTTGGAAGTCAGTGTGTTGTGGTAGCCATTGATGCAAAAAGAAGAGCAGATGGAAGCGGATGGAATATCTATAAAAACGGCGGTCGCGTAGATGTGGGTATTGATGCTGTTGAGTGGGCCAAGAAAGTAGAAGAGCTTGGCGCGGGAGAGATTCTTTTGACCAGTATGGATTGTGATGGTACTAAAGCAGGATATGATTTGGAGCTGACGAGAACTGTTTCTGAAAATGTATCTATTCCGGTGATTGCATCTGGTGGTGCCGGCACATTAGAACATTTTTATGATGCGTTTACGGAGGGGAAAGCAGATGCGACATTAGTAGCATCTTTATTCCATTTTAAGGAATTAGAAATTAAAGAGGTTAAGGAGTATCTGAAGGACAAAGGTGTATCGGTCAGAGTGTAAGGAGGGTTTATGCCGGCGATTAACGGAGATTGGTTAGATGCCCTAAAAGGCGAATTTGGAAAAGAGTATTATAAAAAATTATTTCAAACGGTAAATCAAGAGTACCAGACAAATCAGATTTTTCCTCCGGCAGATGATGTGTTCAATGCATTTCATTTGACGCCACTTGAGGATGTGAAGGTGGTTATTTTTGGGCAAGATCCTTATCATGGTGTGAATCAAGCTCACGGGCTCTGTTTTTCGGTAAAACCGGAAGTGGAGATCCCCCCATCTCTTGTAAATATTTATAAGGAACTCCATGATGATTTGGGATGTCGGATTCCGAGCCACGGCTATTTGGAAAAATGGGCGAAACAAGGGGTATTGCTTTTGAACACCGTATTGACCGTGCGTGCCCATCAGGCAAATTCGCATAGGGGAATCGGATGGGAAGAATTCACAGATGCGGCCATTCGCGTGTTGAATGAGCAGGATAGACCAATTGTATTTATTTTGTGGGGAAGACCTGCACAGATGAAGAAGGCAATGTTAAATAATCCGAAACACTTGATACTGGAAGCACCACATCCAAGTCCGTTGTCTTCTTATCGTGGTTTTTTCGGCAGCAAACCATTTAGTCAAACAAATCAATTTTTGATAGCAAACGGTGTTGAGCCAATTGATTGGCAAATAGATGAATTATAGAGAAAATGAAAAAGAATTAGTTGGGGTGTGTGAGCCAACTAATTCTTTTGTTTTATTTTGCATCTTCTACCTTCTTTTCGAGTGGCTTTTCTAATACAGCCGGATTTCGCATGATTTTGCGTAATTCACGCAATGCCAATGCGAAGTATAGACCGTCACAGAAGCGTTCGTCAGAAACTAAGCTATATCCCATATGCTTCTGCTGGACGATTTCATTTTTTTGAACAACTGGAATAGTCTTTTCTTTTCCCATTGCGAAGAAGAGCCCGGTGGTACCAAATTCATATGTATGATGGTGTACGTGGTTAATTCCAAGTGATTTCAAATTCGTTACAAAGAAAGAAGTGTGGAATGGGCTTAATTCAATAATTGCTTTTGGAAGAATATTGTGTCGATCCATCCACATCAAAGTATTTACCACAATTTTTAAAATCGGTCCCGGAATGGAGGTCAGTACACGTGCTAATTTGTCAGTTCCATTCTCGCCGGTTCGTTTAGTAGTTTCTTTTTCAATGGCTTTATTGATAATTTCAACAATTTCTAATATACTTTCTGTTCCCTCAAAACAAAGTTTGATGGTAGTCCCTTCGCTGTCTTCGTGTAATTCTGGATGTACTACGAAACTTACCCAAACTTTCGGTCTTGCATAAACTCGTCCGTTCATAACAAAACGGTTTAATCGTGGTTTGAGAGCTAACATGCGGACAACACCGGCTATTAAAATGTGCATATAACCAAGTTTTATACCTTCTGCTTCTTTTTCTTTAATATACTTATCCCAAGCCTCACAAGGGAATGTGTCCTCGTACATATTCATTGCATCATATCGTTTTTTCATCAAATAAGATGTAATGAGTTGCATTGGATCTATGTTGCGGATTCTACGTCCGTCTGGTCTGTTGATACACATAAAAACCTCCAAAAACATACAAATATTATAAAAAGTTTATACTTTTTTAATAATTGTTTTTATTATACATAATTCGACATGAGTTGACAAGTTGCAAAAAACAACTATTTATCAAGGAAAAATCTTATGCTATAATATTCCACATATAGGAAAAACATCACAGAGGATGAATGTATGCGAGGCGATCAATGTAAAGAGGAGAGGTTTGAAAAAATATATCGGCAGTATAAAGATGAGGTATATAGGATTAGTCTGTACTATACAAAGAATGAGCAGGAATCACAAGATATTACGCAAAAAGTTTTCTATAAATTTTATTTGTATTTTGATAAAATTAATCCGGACTGTATCAAGGCCTATCTGTTTCGAAGTGCAAGAAATTTGTCCTATAACTGGCTTCGAGATACGAAGAAAGAATTGAAAAATGAGACGGTTGATGCTGTAGCAGAGCAACAAGTGTCTATACACAACGTGGAAGAAAGCTATTTGCATGCAGAACAAGAACGCGATGTGAATAGATTTTTTTCTTCCATAATGCGGCAACTTTACGAAGAAAATGAAACTTGGTATGAGATTTTGAATTTAATTTACTGTCTGGAACTATCACATGATGAAGCGGCAGAACAGTTGGGGATATCTAAAACAGTTTTATACAGCAAGTTATATAGAGCAAAACAATGGTTGCGCAAAAATTTTAGTGATGAATATAATCGATTGTGAAGCAAACAAGAGTCTTGAAACGAAAAAGTTTTAAGACTTTTTTGTTAGGTATTGACATATTTTATTTAACGTGTTTATATGAATATATGAACAAGTATTCATATAAAGGAGAAAAATTATGAAAGAACATAAGCATGAAGGATGTTGTTGCGGACATGAACATCACGAACACCATTGTGATAGACCGTGTGACCATGTGCCGTGCGCAGCAATAGAAAAAGTATATATAATAGAAAATCTGGGATGTGCCAATTGCGCTGCTAAAATGGAGAGAAAAATTAATGCATTACCGGAGGTGGAAGTTGCAAGCCTGACATTTGCAACAAGGCAACTTCGGGTGTTATCCGACCACCATGAAGGATTACTGCCGGTTTTACAGGATATTTGTGAAAATATCGAATCAGAAGTGAAAGTAAAGGTGCAGGAGGAAGGTAAAGAGCATACGATTGAGAAGGGTGAAAAGAAACAAAACCGAGAAATATGGGTTATCGGTATTTCTGTATTGTTGTTTATATTTGGATTTGTATTCAAAAATATTTTGGAGCTCTTATCTGTCGGAGCGTTTGTCTTGGGATATCTTTTACTTGGAAGTCCGATTTTAAAAACAGCTGCAAAAAATCTGTTCAAAGGACATGTATTTGATGAAAACTTTTTAATGAGTATTGCGACAATTGCTGCGTTTGCAATTGGAGACTTTGCAGAGGCAGTGGGCATTATGTTGTTTTTTCGAATAGGAGAGTACTTTGAAGAAAATGCCGTGGAAAAGAGCAGAAATCAGATTATGGAGGCGGTTGATTTGCGTCCTGAAACTGTACAAATATTACACGACCACGGAATACATACGATGCCGGCATCTGAAGCAAAAGTGGGAGATGTGCTGGTTGTCCGTGTGGGAGATAGGATTCCGCTGGATGGGCGTGTGATAGATGGAGAAAGTTTTATTGATACTTCAGCAGTGACTGGAGAGCCGGTCCCGATAAGAGTCACAAAAGGAGAGCAAGTGATTTCCGGATGCATTAATACATCAGGAGTACTGCACATTCGTGTGGAAAAAACATTAGAAGACTCTATGGTTACAAGAATTTTACGTTCTGTAGAGCATGCGACGGCCAGCAAGCCAAAGATAGACCGCTTTATTACGCGTTTTGCAAGAGTCTATACACCGATTGTTGTGGGATTTGCCGTGGCGACGGCAATTGTTCCGCCACTCTTATTCGGGGATTGGGATAAATGGATTTACACGGCCATTACCTTTTTGGTAATTAGCTGTCCATGTGCGCTTGTACTTAGTGTTCCTTTGGCGTTCTTTTCCGGTATAGGAGCAGCTTCTAAAAAGGGAATTCTATTTAAAAGCGGTTTGGCGATCGAGACACTGAAACAAGTAAAGACAGTTGTTATGGATAAAACCGGAACTATTACGAAAGGAAGTTTCGAGGTGCAAAAGTGTATTTCGCTCGGCCAATTTGACGAAGATACTATTTTGGAGATGGCAGCGACCAGTGAAATGCAATCCACACATCCGATTGCAAGTAGCATCGTGCTGGAGGCCGGTCGTAAAGGAATGGAATTACAGCGGCCGAATGACTTGGAAGAGATGGCTGGAAAAGGCGTGTGTGCAACTACCCAATGGGGAAAGGTTTTGTGCGGTAACAGAGCGTTTATGGAAAAATTTCATGTCGATCTTTCTATGTTAGAGGAAACGGTCGGTATGACAGAAGTGCTTCTTGCATGTGATGGTATTCTTGTCGGATATATCGTGATTGCGGATGTATTAAAAGAAGATGCAAAATCGGCGATTCAAGAACTGAAAATTCAAAACATCAAAACAGTTATGCTTACCGGAGACAATAAATGGAGTGCCAAGGTCATTGCAGAAGAGTGTGGTGTAGAGGAAGTGCATGCACATCTTTTGCCGGAGGAAAAGTTGGAGAAATTGCAGGATGTAAGGAAGAGATATGGAAAGGTACTTTTTGTGGGGGATGGCATCAATGATGCACCGGTTCTTGCAGGTGCAGATATCGGTGCAGCTATGGGAAGTGGTGCAGATGCGGCAATTGAGGCGGCAGATGTGGTATTTATGACTTCTGCATTGCAGGCCGTACCGGAGGCCTTTCAGATTGCAAAGATCACAGCTCATATTGCAATTCAAAATGTGGTGTTTGCACTTTTGGTAAAAGTTCTTGTTATGATTTTGGGGTTTGCAGGATTCGCAAATATGTGGATGGCAGTATTTGCAGATACCGGTGTGGCGATGTTATGCGTATTGAATGCGGTGCGTATTTTGAAAAGAAAATAAGTTGACCAAATAAGGGACATCATTCATAATAAAATGTATGAGTGATGTCTTTTATAGACTCAGAAAGGAAGTATAAAAGCAAATGGAAAAGCTACATGCACATGAAAACCTGGTGCATCAGATTGAAAATGGTATGCCGAGCGAAGAGATTATGACGGAAATGGCAAATTTTTATAAGGTCTTTGGTGATTTGACCCGTGTAAAAATTTTATGTACATTGTTTCAGGCAGAATCTTGCGTATGTGGATTGGCAGAAGCGATTGGAATGACACAATCGGCGGTGTCCCACCAGTTACGTGTTTTGAAGCAGATGAAATTGGTTAAGAATCGGCGCGAGGGAAAGACCATTTATTATGCTCTTGCTGATGCGCATATACAGAGTATTTTAAATCAAGGAATGGAACATATTACGGAATAAGAGGGTGCGATATGAAGAAAAAAATAATCATCACAATTGCGTTATCCATACTATTGTGTGGCTGTGCAGCAAATATCAAAGATGGAGTGGCTTTTTTAGAAGAAGCAAAATACGAAGAGGCAAAGGAGCTTTTTTCCAAAGATATTGAAAAACAGAAGAATTTAGATAAAGCACATGAAGGTATGGGCATTGCATGCTTTGAGTTGGGTGAGTACGAAAAAGCAGCAGACAATTTTGAATTGGCATTAAAAAATGAAGCAAAAGATAGCGCTATTATATATAGTTTTTTGGGTGCATGTTATATGGAGACGGGAGAATATGAAAAGGCTGTCAATTCTTACAAAAAGGCATTGAAGGAAGAAGACATTACAGCAGAATTAAAGCAGGAAATCCAGTTTAACCTCACTGCTGTTTATGAAAATATGGGAGATTGGGATGCAGCAAAAAAACAGATGGACAAATATGTGAAAGCCTATCCGAATGATGAACGAGTAAAGAAGGAAGTAGAATTTTTGGAAACAAGGTAGGAAAATATATGGCAGAAATGATTGAGACAAAGGAAACGATGGAACGTGTGATTCTCGTAGGTGTTAGTACCAGTGACCATGATGATACGGAAAAATCGTTGGATGAGTTGGAGGAATTGGCCGCCACAGCAGGTGCTGTTACCGTTGGGCGTGTTATCCAGAATCTAGATCAGATTCATCCGGGCACTTATGTAGGGAAAGGGAAGTTAGAGGAGATTAAAGACCTTCTTTGGGAAACAGAGGCAACGGGTATTATCTGTGATGATGAACTGTCACCGATTCAGTTGGGTAATATGGAAGATGCTTTGGATACCAAAGTGATGGACAGAACCCTTATTATTTTGGATATTTTTGCAGGGCGTGCATCTACCAATGAAGGAAAAATTCAGGTGGAGCTAGCACAATTAAAGTATCGTCAATCACGACTGACGGGATTGGGAAAATCACTTTCCAGATTGGGCGGTGGAATTGGCACCAGAGGTCCGGGTGAAAAGAAATTAGAGATGGACCGAAGATTGATTCGAGACCGCATTGCACAGTTGAATCGGGAACTGAAAGATGTAAAACGTCATAGGGAAGTGACAAGGGAACAGCGAAGTCGTAATAAAATACCTGTGATTGCTATTGTGGGATATACCAATGCAGGGAAATCCACATTGCTAAACACATTGACAGGAGCAGGAGTATTAGAAGAAGATAAGCTGTTTGCAACATTGGATCCTACAACACGAAATCTGAAACTCCCAAGTAAACAAGAAATATTACTTACAGACACAGTAGGTTTTATTCGAAAATTGCCCCATCATTTAATTGAGGCATTTCGCAGTACATTGGAGGAGGCGAAATATGCCGATATCATTCTGCATGTAGTAGATGCATCTAATCCGCAGAGAGATGAACAAATGCACATAGTATATGAAACACTCACCAATTTGGAGGTAAAGAATAAGCCGATTATCACTGCATTTAATAAACAGGATAAAATCGAAGGTGAATGCATTTTACGAGATTTTCGAGCGGATTATACAACGCGTATTTCTGCGAAACACGGAATTGGATTAGATGAATTGCAGGGAATGATTGAGGAAGTTTTGCGCGGACAGAAAGTGTTGATTGAAAAGGTTTATGATTATGCTGATGCAGGAAAAATTCAACTGATTCGAAAATACGGAGAATTGTTGCAAGAAGAGTATCGCGACAATGGTATTTTTGCCAAGGGCTATGTGCCGGCAGAAATTTATGAGAAAGTGAAATAAAGGTATATGAAACATTATCAGATAACAGAGTGGTGTCATCATTTTATCAAAGAACATGTGCAGGAAGGTGATATCTGTATTGATGCTACGGCGGGAAACGGGAATGACACTGTGATATTGGGTGAACTTGTTGGAGCGAGTGGGAAGGTGCTTGCATTTGATGTTCAGTCACAAGCTGTAGAGAATACAAAAAAACGGTTGGCAGATGCTGGATTTCAAGGGCGGTCACAGGTGATTTTAGACAGCCATGAGAACATGGGACAGTATGCTGAAAAAGAAAGTATCAACTGTATTGTATTTAATTTTGGTTATCTTCCCGGTGGAGATCACAATCTGGCAACACATCAAGAAACCAGTATTGCGGCTATTTATGAGGGTCTTCGTCTTTTGAAAAAAGGAGGAATGATGAGTCTTTGTATTTACAGTGGCGGGGATACCGGTTTTGAAGAGCGAGATGCTATTTTAGAAATGGTCAAGGGATTGGACGGGAAACGCTATCTGGTAATCGTAAGTAGTTATTACAATCGACCAAACAATCCACCGATCCCGGTGTTAATTATTAAATTGTAGCTTGCAAACTGTTAGGAGGAAGAGAATGAGTTTACAATTTATTATGGGACCTTCCGGAGCAGGAAAGTCCCATTATTTATATGAATGGGTTACAAAAGAATCATTAGAGCGTCCTGACAAACATTATATCGTTTTGGTTCCGGAGCAGTTTACGATGCAGACGCAAAAGGATCTTGTGATGGCAAGCCCGCGCAAAGGCATTATGAACGTGGAAGTTTTAAGTTTTCACAGGCTTGCACAACGCGTATTTGAGGAAACCGGGGAGCATCAAAAAACGATTCTGGATGATGTGGGTAAAAATTTTGTCATTCGAAAAATCGCAGGACAACATGAAGGGGAACTCAAAATTATCGGAAGTAACCTTCGTAAAGTGGGATATATTAGTGAGATTAAATCCATTATATCGGAATTTACACAATATGATATTCAGCCGGAATTTTTGGATGAGATGGTGGCAAAAGCGGAACATCAAACCAATTTGTCTTATAAACTTCACGACATCAAAGTTGTGTATGAGAATTTTAAAGAATATTTAAAAGAAAAGTACATTACCAATGAAGAGATATTGGATGTGCTTGCTTCTGTTGCAAATCAATCAGCGTTATTGAAAGATAGTATTGTAGTATTGGATGGATTTACGGGCTTTACACCGGTGCAGAATAAACTGTTGAAAGAGCTTTTGAAAATTTGCCAAGACGTTCTGGTTACAGTAACAATGGATAAAAAGGAAAATCCCTTTTCATATACGCATCCGTATCAATTGTTTGCCTTGAGTAAGCAGATGGTGACCACGCTGTCGCAACTTGCAAAAGAAAGCGGGATTGAAGTTAAAACACCGATTTATTTATATCATGATCCGATATATCGTTTCCGGGAGAATGCACCGTTATCTTTTTTAGAGTCCAATCTCTTCCGATACTCACGGAAGACCTATGATGAATCGCAAGATACAATTCAAATCTGGTGTGCAAAGAATCCATATGAAGAGGTGGATTTTGTGGCACAGAAGATCCGATATTTGATTCGTAAAGAAGCATGTCGTTACCAGGATATTGCGGTTTTGACCAATGGGATACAGGACTATGCCAATTATATCGAACGAATATTTGAACAGTATGAGATACCTGTTTTTATGGATTCAAAAAGAAGTATCTTACTAAATTCCTGCGTAGAGTATATTCGAAGTTTGCTGGCAATGGTCGAGCAGAGTTTTAGTTATGAGAGTGTATTCCGTTATTTGCGCACAGGGCTTGTAGGGCTGTCCAGAGAAGAAGTGGATGTGTTAGAAAACTATGTGATTGCCCTTGGCATCCACGGACGCAAAAAATGGCAGGAAAAGTGGATTCGGAGAACCAGAAGGATGACCGAAGAGGAACTCTGCGAAGTGAATCGCATTCGTGAAAAGTTTATGAGTAGTATCGAAACGCTTGTGGAAGTATTGGTCAGACGAAGTAAAACAGTTTTAGAGGTAACCAGAGCGTTACATAGTTTTTTCCTTCAAGAGGAATTGCAAAAACGAGTACAGGAGTACCAGCTTAAATTCGAAACGGAAGGTGAACTTGCGTTAGCGAAAGAGTATGGACAGGTGTATCGCATTATTATTGAGCTATTAAACCAATTCGTAGAATTGCTGGGGGATGAAAAAATATCGTTACAGGAATATTGTGAACTTTTGGACGCAGGATTAGAAGAAGCAAAAGTAGGCATTATTCCACCGAGTCTTGATCAGGTTGTGATAGGAGATGTGGAGCGAAGCCGCATCAAAGATGTGAAAGTTGTATTTTTGATTGGGGCCAGTGATGATCATATTCCGGGCACTGGGGGGAATCAAGGACTTTTATCAGAGCATGATCGTCAGATGATTTTAGAACATGGTGCAGTTCTTGCTCCGAATGCAAAAGAAAAAACATATATTCAGAAATTCTATTTATATCTGATGTTAACGAAGCCAACGAAGCAGGTCTATTTAACGTACAGCAAAACTTCGTCCGGCGGCAAAACATTGCGTCCGTCCTATTTGATTTTGGATGTACTCAAACTGTTTACATCATTAAGAACGCAAAGTGTATCTGATGCAATCGGAGAGAAAGAGATTACGGAGCAGAGTGGTGTTTCAGCATTAATCAAAGGATTACAGAATAAGCAGGAAGGATTGCCGGTGGATTGGCAGGAACTCTATACATGGTACAAAAAGCAACCGCAGTGGCGAACTAAATTGGAGCAACTTTTAGATGCAACATTTTATGACAAACCGGAAAGCGTGCTAACACGGGAAACTGCCAAGAAATTGTACGGTGAAATATTGGAAAACAGTGTTTCTCGTTTGGAGAAATTTTCTCAATGTGCGTACAGCCATTTCCTTTCTTATGGTCTCAAACTGGAAGAACGGGAAAAGTATCAGTTTCAAGCGTTTGATTTGGGGAATTTGTTCCATGGTTCATTAGAAATCTTTTCACACAAAATAGAACGAGCGGGCTTGCTGTGGACTACGCTCACAGAGGAGCAACAGGATACGCTTATACAGGAGAGTGTGGAGGAGTATATTACCGATTACGGAAATTCGATTTTATATAGTTCTTTTCGAAATGAATATATAATCACCCGTTTGAAACGTATGATGCAGCGTACAGTATGGGCACTCAAGAAACAGTTGGAAAGAGGCGACTTTATACCAGATGGGTACGAAGTATCTTTTGGAGGTTTTCGAGATTTGCAGGCATCCAATGTGGATTTGGGAGAACTGGGGAAATTACGTTTGCGGGGAAGGATTGACCGTATAGATATTTGTGAAGATGGTGACAAAATATATGTGAAAGTCATCGATTATAAAACCGGACAGCAAACCTTTGACTGGAATGAACTTTGCTACGGGCTACAGTTACAGTTGGTAGTTTATATGAATGCAGCAATGGAAATGCAACAACAAAAGCATCCGGGGAAAGAGGTGATTCCCGCAGGACTACTTTACTATATTATGCAAGATCCAATTGTGGAAAAGAGCAAAGATAGTCAGAGTATAGAAAATGCTATTTTAAAGGAACTGCGTCCGAATGGAATCGTGCAGAGTGACGGGGATGTAATTCAGCATCTGGATCGAGATTTGGTGGGCTATTCACAGGTAGTGCCGGTAGCGAAGAATAAGGATGGTACTTTGCGTGCAAATGCATATGCATTGTCTGCAAAAGAATTTGGACTGATTTCGGAACATGCAAAAGGACAGGTTATAAAAATCGGCAAACAGATTTTAGAAGGGGATGCCAAGATAGAACCGTATAAACTGGATAAGTCGAGAGGCTGTAGTTTTTGTCCGTACCATGCAATCTGTGGATTTGATGAAAGATTGCCAGGGTATCAGTACCGGGAGCTGGAAAAATTAAACCGCGATCAGATCCTTGAGAAAATGCAGAAGGAGGTGGATTCATGGCAATAGAATTTACGAAGGACCAACAAAGAGTGATTGACCTGCGTGATTGCAATATTCTTGTGTCGGCGGCAGCAGGTTCCGGAAAGACAGCTGTCCTAGTTGAACGTATTATCAAAAGATTGACCAAAGAGAATCCGCCGGTAAATGTAGATGAACTCTTGGTTGTGACGTTTTCAGAGGCGGCAGCCTCGGAGATGCGGGAGCGTATTCACGATGCGATTGAGAAAGCGTTGGCTGAAAATCCGGATGACGAACATTTGCAACGCCAGTCGGCTCTGATTTATCAGGCAAATATTACGACTGTACATAGCTTTTGTATGTCAGTAGTGCGAGAATATTTTCATGTTATTGATCTGGACCCTGGGTTTCGCGTGGGAGAAGAAGGCGAGTTAAAACTGTTGATGCAAGATGTAGTGGAACAAGTTTTGGAAACTGCATATGAAAATGTGCAACCGGAGTTCTTGAACTTTGTGGAAAATTTTGCGGCAGGCAAGAATGACCGAAATTTGGAAAATATGATTTTGCAATTGCATAAATTTTCTGAGAGTTACCCATATCCGGAAGATTGGTTGGATGGATGCGTGGAGCAATATGAGATTTCTACGCAGCAAGCATTAGAAGAAAAACCGTTTGTGAAAGAAATCCTGGAAGAAACGAAAAAGATTTTTTCGGATTTGCAAGAACGGATGCAATATGGAATTACTATTTGCGAGTCGGAAGAAGGACCAATTGCTTATAAAGAAGCTTTATTGTCAGATTTGGTACAATTGGAAAAATTGTTGGCGGTGGAGACCTTCGGGGAAATGGCACAACAATTACAAAAGTTAAATATCGCTACATTAGGCAGAAATAAAAAAGGTGAAGTTTCAGAAGAAAAAATAGAACAGGTGAAAGCAATCCGCAAGGAAACCAAGGATTTCTTGCAGGCGTTAAAAGCAGACTATTTTTCTGAAACATTTGAGGATATTCTGGAAGATACGGGGATTGCAAAAAGCAATGTCAAGGTTTTGGTTGATTTGGTGAAGCAGTTTAATGCCACATATCTTTCTGAAAAAAGAAAAAAGAACTTGATTGATTTTGGCGATATGGAGCACTATGCGCTGCAAATATTAGGCCAAAAGGTGGACGGAAAAACGGTGCCAAGTGAGGTTGCAAGAAGTTATCAGACTAAATTTACAGAAATCATGATTGATGAGTATCAGGATAGTAACTTTTTGCAGGAAGAGATTATGAAATGCGTTTCGGGCGTATCAGAAGGAAACTATAATGTTTTTATGGTGGGAGATGTAAAGCAAAGCATTTATCGTTTCCGTTTGTCCCGTCCGGAATTGTTTGTGGAAAAGTATAATCAGTATCGACCAGATAAGGGAGAACAGAGAAGAATAGATTTACACAAAAATTTCCGAAGTAGGGAAGAAGTGTTGACCAGCACGAACTTTGTGTTCGAGCAGATTATGTCTCCGTCTCTCGGTGGCGTGGAGTACGATGAAAAAGCAGCATTGCATGTAGGAGCAGCATATGAAGATCATTCTGGAAATGAGACGGAAGTTTTGTTGATTGATATGCCGGGCAGCAAAACAGCAGAGCGCATGGAAATAGAAGCAGAAGTCATTGCAGAGAAAATCAAAGAACTAAAAGAACATCATGAAGTGTTTGACAAAAAAACAGGTACCTATCGAAAAGTACAGAATCGCGATATTGTGATTCTTGCCAGGGGATTAAAGGATTGGGGAGATGTACTTTCACGAGTGCTAAATGGCGCAGGTATTCCAACTTACGCTAGTTCCAAGGAAGGATATTTTCAGACTCAAGAAATACAATTACTGCTCAACTTTTTGAAGATTTTGGATAATCCGTTACAAGATATTCCATTCACATCCATTTTGACTTCTGTATTTGTAGGAATAACAACAGAACAACTTGCTTTAATTCGTAACCATGCAAGCAAAAGAACAATGTACGATTGTGTGCTGCAGTATGTAAAAGACGGTCCATCTGAAGAATTGCAGCAATGTTTACAAGCATTTCTACAAATGTTTGAACGATTTCGTGATATGGTGCCTTATACAGCGATTCATGTACTTTTGGGACAACTGCTTCGTGAGAGTGGATATGCGGATTATATTGCAATGTTGCCGGGAGGAGTGCAGCGTGCGGCAAATTTAGAAATGTTGTTGGAAAAGGCAGTTGCATTTGAAGGAACCAGTTACAAAGGCCTGTTTAATTTTGTTCGCTATATGGAATTATTAGAAAAATATGAGATTGATTATGGAGAGGCAAATATTATGGATGAGGAGATGGACGTTGTGCGCTTAATGACCATCCATAAAAGTAAAGGCTTGGAGTTTCCGATTGTATTTGTGACCGGACTGGGTAAAGGTTTCAACACAAAAGATTCCAATGCCGGTGTTTTGCTTCATTCTGAATGGGGGATTGGTATTGATAGTATTGATGCCCGGATGCGTACAAAGGCACCGACACTTTTAAAGAAGGCAATTAAAAAGAGAATTCAGCGAGAAACGGCAGGAGAAGAATTGCGTGTCCTTTATGTGGCCATGACCAGAGCTAAGGAAAAATTGTTCTTGGTTGGTTGCGTATCGGATTTGGAGAAACGCGTATGCGAGATGATACCGTTGCAATCACATCGGGAAAAGCAGCTTCCATATTATAACATGATTGGGAGCAAAGGATTCTTGGATTGGATTTTGGGTAGTTTGTACCGCAATCAATGTTTTGCCGGGATTTTGGAGCAGTTTCATATTCCGGTGGCTTTCCAAAATCCGTTGTTTTTACAAAAATTACCGATATCTGTACAACGTATTACGCTTGATGATTTGACCGAGCAGGAAATACAGACGATGGTTTCGAATTCGTATACCAAAGCTATGTTACGTGCATGGGATACAGAGAAAACTTATGATGCAACGACAAAACAGCAGTTAGAAGAGCAACTAACATATCGTTATCCGTACGAGCAAGAACAACGGATTAAACAGAAACTTTCCGTTTCCGAGCTAAAAAAGCGGATTTATTTGGAAGAAGAAGGAGAAGATGCATATCAGGAAGAAGTAATCATTCCGTTATTGCCGAAGTTCTTACAAGAAGAGGGAGAGTTAACGGGTGCTTCGAGAGGTACGGCTTATCACAAACTGTTAGAATTGCTCGATTTTACAAAAGAGTATGATGAAGAGAGTTTGTATAGAGAGATTTTGCAGAAGCAGGAAGAAAAACGGTTGACCGAGGAGATGGCTTCTTGTATTCGCGTGGCGGATATCCTTGCGTTCTTACATTCTGAAATCGGAAAACGTGTACAGCGTGCAAGCAGAGCAGGGAAATGCTTTGTTGAGCAACCGTTTGTATTGGGACTTAAGGCAAAAGATGTTTATCCAGACATTGAGTCAGAGGAAACTGTTTTGGTACAGGGGATCATAGACCTCTATTTTGAAGAAGACGGCGAATTGGTTGTTTTGGATTATAAAACAGACCGCGTCTTTAAGGCAGAAGAGCTCAGAGAAAAGTATCATTCACAATTAGAATATTATGCTGAAGCACTTACCAGATTAACTGGAATGCCGGTAAAAGAGAAGATTATTTATTCGTTCACCTTGCGAGAGGAAATAGGGGTGTAATTATGGAGTTAATAGTAATTTGCGGCATCATTGTGAATGCTATCACATTCCTACTGTTTGGTGTGGATAAATGGAACGCAAGAAAAGGAAGACGGCGTATTTCCGAGAGAACGCTCCTTCTTTTTGCTGCGATTGGTGGCACTTTTGGAGCATATGTAGGTATGTGGTTTTTTAGGCATAAAACAAAAAAAGTAAAGTTCTATTTTGGAGTACCACTCATTTTTCTTTTGCAGGCAGGTGGCATCTTGTGGATACTTTCTCAGATATAAAATGGAATAAAGATATGAAAATGGGAAATCCTCTTACCAAAACAGAAAGGGGATTTTTCTATGGCGAAGAAAAAAGAAATTCGGTTATCAGAGTTGACAGAAGAGGAGAAAATGAAGTACGAGATTGCGGAAGAACTAGGACTATTAGATAAAGTGCTGAGTGAGGGGTGGAGATCACTTTCTTCCAAAGAAACAGGGAAAATCGGAGGACTGGTGACAAAGAAGCGTCGTGAAATGAGAGTTGCGAAGTAAAAGACAATCTGTTATAATCAAAAGACTGGGAATTACACAGGTGAGGTTATGAACGAAAAAATCGAAGTATTAGGATTACAAATTAATAACATAATTGCCAAGGATGCATTGAAGAATGTGGTGGCATATATGGAAACAGAACCGATTAACATAATTGAGATGGTTACTATGAAGACCATAGGCGCATTTCAAGAGATGGAAGATGCGAATGAAGTGTTTGGCACTATTGATTTGGCACTTGCAAGCGACAAGGGTATTTTGCAGGCGGCAGGTGTGCAGGAGGAACGGCATCTCAAAGAAGTTGATGAACTGTTGTTTATTAAGATGGTTTTAAAGTATCTCCACAAGAATGAAGGAAAGGTATTCCTTCTGGCGGAGACACAGGCGGATTTGCAAAAACTGGCACTTTACATGGAAGAAGACTATGCACGGATTCAAGTGGTGGAAACGGCCACCATGGAGGTGCAAGGGGCTTCTGATGACATGTTGCTCAATCTGGTGAATGGGGCAGAAGTGGGATGCGTATTATCAGCATTGCCGTCACCGATGGAAGAAAGATTTGTTGCGCGCAACAAATTGTTGATTAATGCGAGATTGTGGTTAGGACTGGGAAATTTGCTTGACGAGATGAAAAAAGAGAAAACCGGTTTTCAAAAAGTTAAGGAATTTGTGTCGCGACAACTTTTGAAGAAAGAAATGGCGAAAAAAGGGGAAAATGCATAAAAAAATGCGATTTCCTCTTTATTTTTTTGTGATTTTGCATTAAGATGAAAAAAGGTTATTATTTATGGAGGAATACAAATGATATCGAACCAAATACTTCAAAGTACAATCGAAGGTTTGAAAGAAATTACCGAAACAGAGCTGTGTATCCTGGATGCAGATGGGAAGTATCTTGTGGGAACTTCAGGAGAGCCGGTGGCACTGAAAAGAACGATCGAGGAGTTTGCCGGAGCAGGGAACGAATATTATGCAGTGAAGGGATATCAATTTTTCAAAATATATGATAAATATCAACCGGAATACCTCTTGATTGCATATGGTGACGGCAAGGAAACGAAGAAAGTCGGAGAGATTGCCGTTTTCCAAATTCAAAGTTTGTTGGTGGCATATCGTGAGCGATTTGACAGTGACAACTTTTTCAAGAGCCTGTTACTGGACAATTTATTGCTGGTAGATATTTACAATCGTGCAAAAAAGTTGCATATTGACACGGACGTAAAACGTGTTATTTTTATTATTGAAATGCCGGAAGGCAAAGAGGCTTCCATTTTGGAAAAAGTGCGAGATATTCTTGGTAGTAAGAGTAAAGATTTTATTACGGCGGTAGATGAAAAGAATGTTATCGTGATTAAAGAAGTGGGACCGAACGACGGTTACAAAGCATTGGAAACATATGCAAATGGTATGCTGAAAATGTTAGAAGCGGCAGGTGAGAAGGGGTTCCACATAGCATACGGTACAGTCGTCGGAGATGTAAAAGAAGTTTCGAAATCATATAAAGAAGCAAAATTGGCCCTTGATGTAGGAAAGATTTTCTTTGGTGGAAAGAATGTAATTGCGTATAATACGTTAGGAATCGGAAGATTGATTTATCAGTTACCGGTGCCACTTTGCAAGATGTTTATCCGCGAAATTTTTGAGGGGAAATCACCGGATGATTTTGACGAAGAAACGTTGACTACAATCGATAAATTTTTTGAAAACAGTTTGAATGTTTCTGAGACATCCAGACAGTTGTTTATCCACAGAAACACATTGGTATACAGATTGGATAAGATTCAAAAAATGACAGGACTGGATCTTCGTGTTTTTGAGGATGCAATTACATTTAAGATTGCATTGATGGTTGTGAAATATATGAACTATATGGAAACATTGGAGTATTAATAATTAAGGAGGAGCGTATGATAGAATTAAAAGAAGTTACGAAAGAGTACTCAAAAGGGATTGCAGCACTGAATGGTGTGAGTCTTAAGATTGAACAAGGGGAATTTGTGTTCATAGTTGGAGATAGTGGTTCCGGAAAGTCAACGTTGATTCGTTTGCTTTTAAAGGAATTGGAGCCAACATCAGGTAGCATCACGGTTATGGGGAAAGAATTAGGAAAGATGAAACATAAAGCAATCCCTTATTATCGTAGAAGAATGGGAGTTGTTTTTCAAGATTTCCGCCTTTTGAAAGACAGAAATGTCTACGAGAATATTGCGTTTACACTTCGCGTAACGGAGACTGCAACCCGTGTATTGAAAAAGAAAGTCCCGGCAGCACTTTCGCTGGTGGGCTTGGCACAAAAGTATAAATCGTATCCAAAGGAATTATCCGGTGGGGAGCAACAGAGAGTTGCCATAGCAAGATCAATCGTGAATGAGCCGTCTATTTTGCTTGCAGACGAGCCGACAGGTAATTTGGACCCTGTGAACTCATGGGAAATCATGAAGATTTTGGAAGAGGCAAACAAGAGAGGAACGACAGTTGTAGTTGTGACTCATAATCACGAAATTGTAAATGCGATGAAGAAACGAGTAATCACGATGCAGAAGGGTAACATTGTGAGCGATACGAAAAAGGTGGGTGTATAAATGAGAATCAGTACAATAAAATATACCGTGCAACAAGGGCTGCGAAACATAGCAAAAAATAAAATGTTTTCCATTGCATCGATTGCAACGATGGTAGCATGTATTTTCCTCTTTGGGGTGTTCTATTCGCTGATAGTCAACGTGCAAGGTGTAATGAGAAACGTAGAAGAAAGCTTGCCGGTTGTTGTTTATTTTGAAAAGAAAGCAACTGACAAACAGATTCAAGATATTAAAAATAAATTAGAGCAACGAGAAGATGTTTTGGAAGTGAAGTATGTGTCCGGAGATGATGCATGGAAAGAATTCCAGAAAGTATATTTCGGAGAAGATAGTGATGCGTTGACTGGATTTGAAGAAAATCCTTTGGTGGATTCTGATAACTATGAAGTTTATATGAAAAACGTAGATAGCCAGGATGAAGTGGTAGAATTCGCTTCTGAACTAAAGGGTGTTCGAAAAGTACGTGCTTCTGCTACGGCGGCGGATACTTTGAAAAACATCAGTGTGTTGCTGGCTACAATTTCAGGTGTTATTACATCTGTACTTTTGATTGTTGCAATATTCTTGATTAGTAATACGGTATCGATGGGTATCACAATTCGTCGTGAAGAAATTGCGATTATGAAATATATCGGAGCGAAGGATTCTTTTGTAAGAGCTCCGTTTATTCTTGAGGGTATTTTAATTGGATTAATCGGTGCAATTATACCGCTGACATTGTTATATTTTGCTTACCAAAGTGCAATTAATTATGTTTCGGTAAATTTCTCACTCATTACTCCATTTATCGAGTTTATGCCTGTAGGAGATGTGTATCGCACACTGCTGCCGGTAGGATTGGCACTTGGTGTGGGCATTGGTTTTGTAGGAAGCTTTTTCACTATTAAGAAACATCTCAAGGCATAATTTATTACACACTATGAAAGGCGACATGTTATGGGAGGCAAAAAGAACTTTTGGAAAGGGGTGCTGGTTGGTGCCCTGGCAATGTTCGGCATCAGTCTGGTAGTAGGTGGCGTTTTGACTGCGACATTCCTGTATTTGGGTGGTCGTAATATGATTTCTTATAGCACCACCGCAAATGAGGATAGTATTGTCGATGCAGAGACACTGAAAAAGTTGGAAGAAATTCAAAAACAGATTGATGATAATTATCTTTATTCTGATAAGATTGACTCAAAATCAGTACAAGAGGCAATTATCAGAGGTTATGTAAATGGTTTAAATGAGCCGTATTCTGTGTATTATGATGCAAAAGAAACGGCGGCACTTTTTGAAATGACAAGTGGTACTTTTGGTGGCATCGGTGTCGGTATCCAACAAGATAAGACAAGCGGTCTTGTTACATTTACCACAATATACAAAGATGCACCGGGTGAGAAGGCTGGATTTAAATCCGGAGATATTGTTTACAAAGTTGATGGAGAAGATGTATCCGGACAGGATTTGGATACCATTGTTTCTAAAATCCGTGGAGAAATCGGAACGGAAGTTGAGATTACTGTAGTAAGAGATGGGGAAGAATATACTGCAAAAGCCACACGAGCGTTGATTGAAAATGATACGGTTCATTACGAGATGAAAGCAGACGGCATCGGATATATTCAAGTGACTGCGTTTGAAGAAGTAACATATAAGCAATTTGAAGAAGCAATGAACGATTTAAACAAACAGAACATGAAAGGGTTGGTTATCGACCTTCGCAACAACGGAGGAGGCAATCTTTCTACAGTTTGCCAAATGTCAGATTTGATTCTTCCAAAGGGAAATATCGTAACCATTAAAGACA
This sequence comes from uncultured Clostridia bacterium, assembly GCA_945992055.1. Taxonomy (GTDB): domain Bacteria; phylum Bacillota; class Clostridia; order Lachnospirales; family Lachnospiraceae; genus Faecalimonas. Next base: position 20,485 of record CAMFVG010000071.1, read on the forward strand.
AGAATGGCAATGGTCAATCTTATCAGTCAGATGATAAGACCATTTTAGATGTCCCGACAGTAGTATTGATTAACGGATTCAGTGCGAGCGCTTCTGAAATTTTTGCAGGAGCAATCCAGGATTATGGTGTCGGTACGATTGTGGGAACTAACAGTTATGGCAAAGGTCTGGTGCAAGGTGTATTTACATTGTCAGATGGAACATGTGTAAAACTTACCACTGCAGAATACTTTACTGCAAACGGTAGAAATATTCACGGAATCGGTATCAAACCAGATGTGGAAATAGAATACAAATATGATGCATCAAATCCGACAGCAGATAATCAAATGGATAAAGCATTAGAAATATTAAAAAAAGGAATGTAATTCTACATTCCTTTTTTTGTTGCTCTATGGTAGAATGAACGTAGTATGTAGTTTTATGCTTAATTTTAAAAGAAAGGATAAACACAGTATGAAAATATTGATTCAAAATGGATACGTACTGGACCCGGAAAGTAAGCGAGAAGGAAAGTACGATGTACTGATTGAAGAGAATAAAATTATAAAAGTGGCGGAAAACATTTGTGAACCTGCAGAACGCATAATTGATGCTTCAGAGTGCTATGTGATGCCGGGATTTATTGATCTTCATGTACACTTACGAGATCCGGGGTTGGAATATAAAGAAACCTTGGAGACCGGTGGAAAAGCGGGAGCAAGAGGTGGAGTTACTACCCTCTGCGCCATGCCGAACACGAAACCGGTGGTAGATAGCGGGGAGAAGGTGGAAGATGTTCATAGAAGAGCGCAAATGGATTCTCCGGTCAATGTGATTCAAATTGGAGCCATTACTGTTGGACAACAAGGTGAAACATTGGCAGATATTGCAGGAATGGCAAAAGCAGGTTGTCATGCGATCAGCGAAGACGGAAAATCGGTTATGAATGCATCCTTGTATCGTAAAGCAATGAAAATTGCCAAGGAAAATGGTCTTTCCATTTTTGCCCATTGTGAAGACATTACTATGGTAGAGGGCGGCGTGATGCATGCGGATGAGAAGGCAAAAATACTCGGACTGAAAGGCATTACAAATGCTGTAGAAGATGTGATTGTAGCAAGAGACATTTTGCTTGCAAAAGAAACGGGTGTCCGATTGCATCTGTGCCACTGCTCGACAGAGGATAGTGTAAAATTAGTAGAGGTTGCCAAGAACGAAGGGCTTCCGGTTACTGCAGAGGTATGCCCACACCATTTTGCCATGAGCACCGAAGATATTATGGAGGATGACGGAAACTTTAAGATGAATCCGCCACTTCGTGGAAAAAAAGACGTAGAAGCGTTAAAAGCAGGGCTTCAGGCAGACATTATGGATGTGATTGCAACAGATCATGCGCCACATGCTGAAGAAGAGAAGAATTGCTCTATGACAAAAGCAGCATTTGGAATTGTAGGATTGGAGACAATGGCTTCCCTTACTTACACGGAATTGGTAGTGCCTGGCATTCTTACTCCAATGCAGATGGCCGAAAAGACAAGTTACAATCCGGCAAAGATTTTGGGACTTAAAGATAAAGGGGCAATTGCAGAAGGCAAGATTGCAGATATCGTAGTGTTTGATCCGAATATTGAATATGTTATTGATAAGAACACGTTCTTTTCAAAGGGAAAGAACACCCCATTCCATGGTCGTAAGGTTCAAGGAGATGTGCGCTGCACTTTGGTAGGCGGAAATATAGTATACGAAAGACAATCAATTTAGGAGGAAAAAAAGATGATCAATAAATTAGTACAAAATATCAAGAAAACAAATGCACCAATCGTTGTGGGATTAGACCCAATGCTAAATTATATTCCGGAGCATGTGCAAAAAAAAGCATTTGCAGAATTTGGTGAGACGTTGGAAGGAGCTGCGGAAGCAATTTGGCAGTTCAATAAAGAAATTGTGGATAAGACCTATGATTTAATTCCTGCCGTAAAACCACAGATTGCTATGTATGAGCAATTTGGGATTCCGGGACTTGTAGCATTCAAGAGAACGGTAGATTACTGCAAGGAAAAAGGACTCGTAGTTATTGGAGATATTAAAAGAGGTGATATTGGCTCTACTTCCGCTGCTTATGCAGTAGGTCATGTGGGACGTGTCCAGGTGGGAAGCAAAACATATGTACCATTTGACGAAGATTTTGTAACAGTGAATCCATATCTCGGTTCTGATGGTGTAGATCCATTTGTAAAGGTTTGTAAAGAAGAAAATAAAGGAATTTTTGTTTTAGTAAAAACATCAAATCCATCCAGTGGAGAGTTCCAAGATCAATTAATTGATGGAAAGCCACTGTATGAATTGGTTGGTGAGAAAGTTGCAGCATGGGGAGAACAGCACATGGGTGATGACTACAGCTACGTAGGAGCAGTTGTAGGAGCAACTTATCCGGAGATGGGAAAAGTGCTTCGTAAAGTTATGCCAAAAACTTATATTTTAGTACCAGGTTATGGCGCACAAGGTGGTAAAGGCAAGGATTTGGTTCACTTCTTTAACGAAGATGGACTTGGAGCAATTGTAAATTCTTCTCGTGGAATTATCGCAGCATACAAGCAAGAAGCATATGCAAAATTTGGTGCTGAAAACTTTGGTGAGGCATCAAGAGCAGCGGTGGAAGATATGGTTGCAGACATCGCAGGTGCATTGAATAATCGCTAGTTGAAAGGAATTAAGAGAGATGGCAGACAGAAGAAAAGAATCAGCAGTAGTTGTTTCGCAGGAACAACTTGCAGATAATATTTTCAGTATGTGGATTCAGACAGAGGCTTCTGAAACTGCAAAACCGGGACAGTTTATTTCCATGTACACAAGTGATGGAACGAAATTACTTCCAAGACCAATTAGTATTTGCGAAATAGATCAAGCACAAGGACGCTTGAGAGTGGTATATCGTGTGACTGGCGAAAAGGCTGGTACAAAACAATTTTCAGAAATGAAAGCGGGAGACATCATTCCAGTTGTAGGACCACTTGGAAATGGGTTTCCGTTGGAGAAAGCAGAAGGAAAGAAAGCGTTTTTGATGGGTGGAGGTATCGGAGTGCCTCCGATTTTGGAACTCGCCAAACAATTGGATTGCGAGAAACAAATTGTGGTAGGATATCGTGATGAGCATACCTTCTTAAAAGAACAGTTTGAGCAAAACGGAATGCTTTATATCTCTACAGAAGATGGAAGTGTAGGGACAAAAGGAAACGTAATGAATGTCATTGCAGAGAATGGTTTGACAGCGGATATCATTTACGCTTGTGGGCCAACTCCAATGCTCCGTGCGATTAAAACTTACGCCGAAGAAAATGGCATTGAATGTTATATCTCCTTGGAGGAAAAGATGGCCTGTGGAATTGGTGCATGCTTGGCTTGTACCTGCAAGTCGAAAGAGAAGGATCACCATACAAACGTAAACAATAAACGTATTTGTAAAGATGGTCCGGTATTCTTGTCTACGGAGGTGGAAATCTAATGGATATGCGTGTGAATATAGCTGGTGTTGAGTGGAAAAATCCTGTGACAGTAGCTTCAGGAACTTTTGGTTCAGGAGCAGAGTTTGAAGAATTTGTAGATTTGAATCGTTTGGGAGCTGTGACAACAAAAGGGGTTGCAAATGTTCCTTGGGCAGGCAATCCGACGCCACGTGTTGCAGAAACTTATGGTGGAATGATGAATGCTATTGGGCTTCAAAATCCGGGAATTGACCTTTTCTGTGAAAGGGATATTCCGTTTTTAAAACAGTATGATACCAAGATTATTGTAAATGTATGTGGACAGGCACCGGAGGAGTATTTTGCTGTGGTAGAACGCCTCGCGGAAGAAGAGATTGACATGATGGAAATCAATATTTCCTGTCCAAATGTGAATGCAGGATTTCTTGCGTTTGGTCAGGATCCAAAGCAAGTAGAAAAATTGACTGCTGACATTAAAAAGCGTGCAAAACAGCCAGTAATCATGAAATTGACACCAAATGTAACTGATATTACAGAGATTGCAAAGGCAGCAGAGGCAGGTGGAGCAGATGCAGTTTCACTTATTAATACTTTGACCGGTATGAAGATTGATATCAACCGTAAAACCTTTGCTATTGCAAACAAAACAGGAGGTGTATCAGGTCCGGCGATTCATCCGATTGCAGTTCGCATGGTATATCAAGTAGCAAATGCTGTGCACATTCCGATTATCGGTATGGGCGGTATTGCGACAGCGGAAGATGCTATCGAGATGATCCTTGCGGGTGCAAGTGCAGTGGCTGTTGGTACTGCAAATTTCCATAATCCTGCAGTTACGATGGAGATTGTGGATGGAATTGAAACATATATGAAACAACATGGATTCCAATCAGTCAGTGAGATGGTTGGATTGGTGAAATAACGGGAGGAACGACATGCAACGTACAGATAAATATCAAAGTCCATTATCAGAAAGATATGCCAGCAAGGAAATGCAGTATATTTTCTCGCCGGATATGAAGTTTCGCACTTGGAGAAAACTATGGATTGCATTGGCTGAAACAGAAAAAGAGTTGGGTTTAAGTCAGAACGGAGTTCCGGTTATTACCGATGAACAAATTGAAGAATTGAAGGCTCATGCGGAAGATATCAATTATGATGTGGCAAGAGAACGTGAAAAAGTTGTGCGCCATGATGTAATGAGTCATGTGTATGCTTACGGACAGCAATGTCCAAAAGCAGCAGGTATCATTCACTTGGGAGCAACATCTTGCTATGTGGGAGACAATACAGATATTATTGTTATGACAGAAGCACTTAAGTTAGTGAAGAAAAAATTGGTGAATGTGATTCAAGTTCTCTCAAAGTTTGCGGAAGAGAACAAAGCACTTCCGACGTTAGGATTCACGCATTTTCAAGCAGCTCAACCAACGACAGTTGGAAAACGCGCTTGTCTGTGGTTGCAAGAATTTTTATTGGATATGGAAGATTTAGAGCATGTGATTTCAACGATGAAGTTGCTCGGTTCTAAAGGGACGACAGGAACGCAAGCATCCTTCTTGGAACTCTTTGACGGGAATCATGAGACGATTGATAAAATTGACCCGATGATTGCAAAAAAGATGGGGTTTGAGGCATGCTATCCTGTATCGGGACAAACTTATTCCAGAAAAACAGATACCAGAGTGCTAAATGTTTTAGCAGGTATCGCGGCTAGTGCGCATAAGATGAGTAACGATATTCGATTATTACAGCATTTGAAAGAAATCGAAGAGCCATTCGGAAAAAACCAAATCGGTTCATCAGCAATGGCATACAAGAGAAATCCAATGCGAAGTGAACGAATTGCAGCGCTTTCACGTTTTGTGATGGTGGATGCACTCAATCCGGCAATTACATCCGCGACACAGTGGTTTGAAAGAACACTGGATGATTCGGCAAACAAAAGATTGTCTGTGCCGGAAGCATTCTTAGCAGTAGATGGTATTTTAGACCTTTGCATGAACGTGGTAGATGGTTTAGTAGTATATCCAAAAGTTATTGAAAAACATTTGATGAGTGAACTCCCATTTATGGCAACGGAAAATATTATGATGGATGCCGTGAAGAAAGGTGGAAACCGTCAAGATTTACACGAACGTATTCGTGAACTTTCCATGGAAGCGGGACGAAACGTGAAAGTGGAAGGAAAGGACAATAACTTGCTTGAACTTATTGCGGCAGATCCGGAATTCAACATGACCTTGGAAGAATTGCAAGAGACAATGGATCCAAGTAAGTATGTGGGACGCGCAAAAGAACAAGTAGATGCATTCCTTGCAAACCATGTAAGTCCAATCTTGAAGGCCAATGCAGAACTTTTGGGTGTGGATGTCGAGATTAATGTATAAAAGTAAAAAAATGAAAAAAGAACTGTCAATGCACAAGAGTTGTGCTATGATAGGAGTGCGGTCTTGAGATGAGACCCATCACTAATGAATAAAGAGAGGTAATAGAAATGGTAAAAGCAGTAGTCGGCGCTAACTGGGGTGACGAAGGTAAAGGCAAGATTACAGATATGCTTGCTGAAAAAGCGGATTTCGTGGTACGTTTTCAAGGTGGAGCAAATGCAGGACATACAATCGTAAATAAATACGGAAAGTTTGCACTTCACACATTGCCATCTGGTATCTTCTATGATCATACAACAAGTATTATTGGAAATGGAGTTGCTTTGGATATTCCAGTGTTCTGCAAAGAAATTCAAACAGTTGTAGAACAAGGTGCTCCAATGCCAAAAATTTTGGTATCTAACAGAGCACAAATCGTAATGCCATATCACGTATTATTTGATCAATATGAAGAAGAACGTTTAGGAAAGAAATCTTTCGGTTCCACAAAATCCGGAATTGCACCATTTTATTCAGATAAATATGCCAAAATCGGTTTCCAAGTAAGTGAATTGTTTGATGATGAAAGATTACTTGAAAAAGTGGAAAGTGTTGTAGAGAAGAAAAACGTATTGCTTGAGCATATGTATCACAAACCGTTATTGAAAGTAGATGAACTTATGACAACACTTCGCGAATATCGCGATATGATTGCACCATATGTAGCAGATGTTTCTGTTGTGTTACATCAGGCAATTAAAGAAGATAAAGTTATTCTGTTAGAAGGACAACTCGGAACACTGAAAGACCCGGATCATGGTATTTATCCAATGGTTACATCTTCTTCTACATTGGCAGCATATGGAGCAATTGGAGCAGGAATTCCTCCATATGAAATCAAAGAAGTGATCACAGTATGTAAAGCATACTCATCTGCAGTCGGTGCTGGTGCATTTGTAAGTGAAATCTTCGGGGAAGAAGCTGATGAATTAAGAAGACGCGGCGGAGACGGTGGAGAATACGGCGCAACAACAGGGCGTCCTCGTAGAATGGGATGGTTTGACTGTGTGGCTTCTAAATACGGATGCCGTATGCAGGGAACAACAGGTGTTGCATTTACCGTATTAGATGTATTGGGATATTTAGATGAGCTTCCGGTATGTGTTGGTTATGAAATCGACGGTGAAGTTACAACAGACTTCCCTGTAACCACATTACTTGAGAAAGCAAAACCGGTATATGAGGTATTACCGGGATGGAAATGCGACATCAGAGGAATTAAAAAATACGAAGAACTTCCGGAAAATTGTAGAAAATACATTGAGTTTGTAGAAGAGCAAATCGGATATCCGATTACTATGATTTCTAACGGACCGGGAAGAGATGATATTATTTATCGTTAATCAATAGAAGGTGCATCTGGCTAGATGCACCTTTTTTGCTTTATAAGAAACTTTGTTTCTTTAAAGCAAAAACGCTCCGCGTGGATGCACAGGGGCGCGTATAATGAAGATGTTGCTACGCAATCGCGCCCCGCGCGAGAGTTTGCAAGCAAACTCTTTGTTCGAGCACTTATTAGGATGAGAGGAATATATTACATCGGAGGTGTTTTTAGAAATGTTTTCGATGGGTCAATCTATGCCATATGCCAAAGCAAAAGTGAAAGGTAATTCTATGTATCCGACAATAGAGGGAGATGTTTCTTTTTACGAAGTGTACGGAGGAACGGTAGTGATAGCAAGCATTCAAAACTTACCGGACGGAAATGGATTTCATGGTTTCCATATTCATGATGGCAGCAGTTGTATGCCAATGATGGAAGGTGGTCACTATAATCCAACCAATCAGTCGCATCCAGAGCATGCAGGAGATATGCCTCCGCTTTTGGCGGGAGATGGGAAAGCGTTTAGTGCATTTTATACAGATCGATTTTATCCAGAGGATGTTGTTGGGAAAGTAGTTGTGATTCACGCTATGCCAGATGATTTTAAAAGCCAACCATCGGGGAACCCGGGGAATATTGTGGCTTGCGGAAAGATACAAGGGATATAAAAAATAAAAAGAGTAATGTATATTTTGAATACATTACTCTTTTACGTTCTAGAACATGTTGTCACGAGTTTCTCCGAGACTGTTTACGAATTGCTCCATATCTGTGCGGGTGTGCATTTGTCGGCTTTTTTCAACAGTTTTCTGTTTTTCGTCGTCTGACATGTTTGCAAATGCATCCATGGCTTTTGCGTTTGCTGCCAAAGACAAACCAAAGCCAATTGGCATTTCCCCACCTTCGCCGATGTTCCATTTGTTGTCCATATTGTATACCATCCTATCTTACCTTTTCTTTTTGATTAATAGTATGGGATGGTTTGTTTGATTTCATGTAAATAGTTTGATGTGTATAATTGGAATGAATCAAATTTATTTCTGCTGTTGTTTGCACCATATCCACATAATGAGTTTTACCGGCAATAACTTCACCATTCTCACCTGCATCCGAACCGGAAACCCGAGGATTGACACCATTTTTCTTTTCTTTAGGTCTTTCATTGTCCTGTCAACGACCTGTTTTGCAGTGTAGAAACGATCATAGTATTTGATCGTATCATCTTTTACGGCATGCTCAAAGAATTCTGTCTTGATCCAGCCAGGAGCTACGGCCATAACATGAATATTCTTTTGTTTCAATTCCATATGCAGTGCCCTTGAAAAATTCAACACATAAGCTTTGGTAGAACCATAGACATTGATATATGGAACCGGTTGCCAAGAGGAGTTGGAAGCAATGTTAATTAGATGACTTCCTTTTGGCATGTATGGTACACTTATATAACTCATGGAAGTCAGTGCTTTTGTGTTAAGATCAATAATCTTTAACTGTTCTTTTAAGGAGATATCCATGAACGGGCCGAAGACACCAAAACCGGCACCATTTACCAAAACCTGAATTTCTGGTTTTTCCGTTTGTAATAATTCCTGATATTTTTCGAAACTCTTGCTCTCGGATAAATCTAGTGGAAGGGGTCTTATTTTTGTTTCGCATTGTTCCTGTAATTCCTGCAAACGTCCTTCCCGTCTTGCAATTACCCAGATTTCATCCAAAGAAAATGCTTTGTCTAATGCATAAACAAATTCACGTCCGATGCCACTGGAAGCACCCGTTACAATTCCGATTTTCATATTCCGTCCTCCATAAAAAACGTTTGCAACCAAATGAATGATTGCAAACGCCTATTGGTATTATAATGTTGCACCAAAATCAGATACAATTACTTGACCTGTGATTGCTCTTGATTCATCACTTGCAAGGAAGAGCAAGATGTTTGCGATATCTTCCGGCATAGAGATTTGAACGGAAAGGTTCATGTGTTTTCTCATCTGTCCGAACATGTCTTGATTTAATGTAGCAGGATCTGTTTTTGCCATTGGAGTAGCGATTGTGCTTGGGTTTACCGAGTTACAACGAATTCCGGTACCTGCAAAACGAAGTGCGGTATGCTTTGTGAGACCGATGATAGCAGCTTTACTTGTTACATAGGAAGCGCCACCGGTACCAAATTGGCCTGCAACAGAATCTAAATTAATGATAGAACCTTTGTTATTCTTCATCATTTCTTTCAAAACGGCTCTCGTACAATAAAGAGTACCTTTTGTATTGATTCCAAGTACCCATTCCAAATCTTCATCTTCATAGCAGTCGATTGGTTTCAGCCCTGCTTCTAACACACCGGCATTGTTTACTAATACGTCGACTGTACCAAATGTTTCTACTGTTTTTGCAACAAGATTTTCTACATCTTCAATTTTTGATACATCTGTTTGTACAATCAGTACCTCGCCACCTGCCTCGCGGATTTCAGCAGCTACTTCTTCCAATTGCGGAAGACGACGAGCACTGATTACCACTTTTGCGCCCTCTTTTGCAAACAATTTTGCGGTAGCAGCTCCAACTCCGGAGTTACTTCCTGTAATAATTGCAA
>CAMFVG010000072.1 GCA_945992055.1 uncultured Clostridia bacterium
AGATTCGTGATGCGAGACTTGCGAGACTTCCATATATGTTGATCGTGGGTGAAAAAGAAGAAGCAGAAGGTCTCGTTTCTGTAAGAAGTCGTTTTGCAGGAGATGAAGGGCAAAAATCTATCGATGCATTTGTAGAACAAATTTGCAAAGAAATCCGCACAAAGGAAATCCGTGAGGAACAAGTGCAGGAAGAAAAATAAGAGGGAATGAAAATGAAACTTGGATTTATCGGTTGTGGTAATATGGCAAGTGCTATGATGAGCGGAATTATTTCCAATGGCATTGTATCGGCTGAAGATATTATGGGGGCAGACGTGTTTGCCCCTAGCAGAGAAAAAGCACAAGAGATACTAGGAATCAAGATCACAGAAAACAACTGTGAGGTTGTGGAATGGGCGGATGCCATTGTGTTGTCTGTAAAACCACAGTTTTATGAAAGTGTAATTGCTGAAATCAAGGATGTTGTCAAAGAGAAACAGTTGATTATTACGTTGGCACCGGGGAAAACGCTGGCTTGGTTGGAAGAACAGTTTGGTAAACCGGTTAAGGTCATTCGCACTATGCCAAACACGCCGGCTATGGTGTTGGAAGGCATGACGGCAGCTTGCCCTAATGCATATGTGACGGATGAAGAATTAGAATCTGTTTGCGAAATCTTGCGTGGATTTGGAGACGTGGAAGTGGTTCCGGAAAAAATGATTGATGCTGTAGTGGCGGTCAGTGGAAGTTCTCCGGCATATGTGTTTATGATGATTGAGGCTATGGCAGATGCAGCTGTCGCAGAAGGAATGCCACGTTCAAAGGCATATAAGTTTGCTGCAAAAGCAGTACTTGGAAGTGCAAAAATGGTATTAGAAACAGGAAAGCAGCCAGGGGAATTAAAGGATATGGTTTGCTCGCCGGGTGGCACGACCATTGAAGCGGTGAAGGTACTGGAAGCAACTGGCTTTAGAAGCTCACTTATGGAAGCGATGGAAGCCTGTGCGGAAAAATCAAGAAGTTTGTAAGATATACAAAAGAGAGCAGGGAAATTAGAGGAGTTTTCCTGCTCTTTACATAATATACGGAGGAAGTAAAAATGAAGAAAACTTTAATCGTAGTAGATATGCAAAATGATTTTATAGATATGGCGCTTGGAACAAAAGAGGCGGTTGCTATTGTGCCAAAAGTAAAGGAAAAGATTCGTGAGTATGCGGAGCGTGGCGACGAAATTATTTTCACGAGAGACACTCATTCCAAAGCTTACCTTCAAACAAGTGAAGGAAAAAAACTTCCTGTTGAGCATTGTATTAAGGGAACTAAAGGATGGGAGATTGCAGATGGTCTCTATGTAGAGGATAGTAAAATTATCGACAAACCAAATTTCGGCTGGCCTCATTGGAAAGACGAAACGTTGGAGGAAGTGGAACTTATTGGTTTATGCACAGATATTTGTGTGGTTTCTAATGCACTCATTATCAAGGCAACTTTTCCGGATGCAGTTGTAAAAGTAGATGCCAGTTGCTGCGCTGGAGTTACGGTTGAAAGTCATAATGCGGCACTTAAGACTATGGAAATGTGTCAGGTGGAAGTGACACGGGAAGTTTAAAGCACAAATCACCCTGAAGAATCAGGGTGATTTTTTATATCACTTTTTCAAAGTTTCAATTTTTACAAAATCGGGAATTCTTTTGTGATATACGGCAATTTCCTTATAACCTACATTTTCTAGAATATCCAAGGCATCATCGAAGTTTCTTGCTAAATCCGTTGTTTTATGGGCATCTGAGCCGAGTGTAATTATTTTTCCGCCCAATTCTTTGTATCTCTGAAGGATATCCATGTTTGGATGCGGAGTACCGAGCCCATATCGGTTGCCGGATGTGTTTAGTTCAATTCCTTTTCCTTTTTTAATTAAGTGAACCAAAATTTCATCTAAAATTTCTTTGAATTCATCATATTCTATTTTGGTGCTGGCGTAACCCCCATACCTTACGATGTAATCTAAATGACCATACACATCGAATTCGTTGTATAGCATAACATTTTGTAAAACTTCGTTAAAATATCTAAGATATGCTTCTTTTCTTGAATAACCATCAAAAAAACTTTTGTCCATAGCCATATCTTTTTTACAAGTGATATGGGAGGAACCGATAATGAAATCAAAAGGATAGCGAGAAACCATGTCCTCGGTTTTAAAAACCAAATCAGGTTGTAAACCTATTTCTATGCCGAAATTAGTTTTCAATATATCGTCATTTTTATATAGCAAATATGTGTTGTAATATTCTGAAATATTTAAAGTCTTTAAGTTTGTATCTAAATCAGTATAATCATCGTAATGTTCAGTAAAGGTTATTTCATCTACCCCAATCTTGGAGGCATATGTTAAATATTCACTAATAGATGAAATGCCATCATGGCTGATGTTTGTATGTACGTGACAATCTTTCATCATAAACCTCCTAAAGAAATCTACAACTAGTATAACATATAAAGCGTATTGCAAAAAGCAGATATTATGAGTAGATTCGACCTGTGATGGACTTAAGAAAATTATTTGTGGTATAATGCATGTGGGTAGCTGTGATGACACTATAAAATTAGCGCGAAAGGAAGGCATGCTATGTTTACAATATTCAACTCAAAAAGTTTGTGGATAGGATTTGATTTGGTGCGATTTCATGAGATTAGAGATGTTTTGGAGAGAAAAGGAATACCTTACAAATATAAAACCAGAAATCGTCTAGGACAATGGAATGGGAAAGGTACGATACGTGGAACGAAAGGAAGTTTGGGGAATTCAACCGAGTTCACCTATCAATATGAAATCTTTGTGTATAATAGAGATCTTGAACAGGCAAAATATTACATAAAATAATTGACGTGTGTAAAAAGGGAATCGAAATGAACCGATTCCCTTTTTCTTATTCTAATACACTTTCTAAATAATGTGATAGAGAGCGCTTTATATTTACTTCCATATCGACTTCTCCATTTCGCATTGCCCATTCAAAAGCATTTCCAATCACGAGCATGCGGATGTCGTTTACAACTTCAGCAATGGTGAGTTTTAATTGAATGGCGTTTGCAACTACAGCTTTTTCTAAATATTGCTGCACGGTAACAATCGGATAAGGGCGTTCTGTACGAATGTCCGGATTGAGGGCCTGATTGCGCGGAGTGTAATATCCCGCCACGAAGTCCACGCCTAACTCCTTGCAATAGGAAGCATAATTCAAATACACACCTATGATGGCATTGATGGCTTCCTCCTTATTCTGCGGCATATCCAAAAGAGCAGGATTAACAGTAGGTTGTGCCTCGATGTAGTAGGAGAGCAAGTCATCTTTGGTTTTGAAATGATGATAAAAACTTCCGTTTGATACACCTGCTTCCTCACAGATATTCTTTATAGATAAATTTTCGTAACCGCTGCGTTGCAAAATGGTCTTGGCGGCTTGGAAAATTCGTTCTTTTGTTTCCTTTGATTTGCGTTGCTGTTTGGTCATAAGAACCCCCAATATTTGATTCACTTTTAATTAAAAACTTTTCTGTGATTTATATTATAGCATGGTGCGTAGAAAAATCAAGAAAACAGAGTGCACTCTGCCTTGAAAATATTGAAAGAGCACAGAAATTATGGTATTCTGAAAGCACGAATTTACGAACATAGGAGAAGGTGCTATATGGACATTATTCAGAAATTGACACAAGAGTTGGAAGTGAAAAAGTGGCAGGTAGAAGCCGCTGTACAATTGATTGATGAAGGGAATACGATCCCATTTATTTCTCGTTATCGAAAGGAAGCAACGGGAGCGCTTAACGATGAGCAACTTCGAAAACTTTATGAACGATTACAGTATCTGCGAAACTTGGAGGAAAAGAAGGAGCAGGTACTTGCTACGATAGAAGAGCAGGGGAATTTAACGGAAGAGTTGAAGGCACAGATTTTGGCAGCCGAGACGTTGGTAGTTGTGGAAGATTTATATCGTCCGTATCGTCCAAAGAGAAGAACGAGAGCAACCATTGCAAAAGAGAAGGGATTAGAACCGTTATCCGCATTGATCTTACTTCAGAAGTTAGAAGCACCATTGGAAGAAGTTGCAGCAGACTATATTTCAGAAGAAAAAGAAGTGGCTAGTGCAGAGGAGGCCATTGCAGGAGCAAAAGATATTATTGCGGAATACATTTCCGATGAAGCAGACTATCGTATTTATATTAGAGATTTAACTAAGAAGCAGGGAAAAATCACATCGGTAGCAAAGGATCCGGAAGAGCAATCTGTATATGAGATGTATTATGAATTCGAAGAAGCCATTTCTAAATTAGCGGGTCACCGTGTGCTTGCATTAAATCGTGGTGAAAATGAAAAGATTTTGACTGTTAAAGTAGAAGCACCGGAAGAAAAGATTTTAGGATATTTGGAAAAACAGGTGATTATCTCAGACAATCCATATACGATGCCGGTATTAAAAGATGTGATTGCAGATAGTTATAAACGTTTAATTGCGCCAGCCATAGAGAGAGAAATTCGCAATGAGTTAACCGAAAAGGCTGAAGATGGTGCAATTGAAGTGTTTGGGAAAAATTTGGAGCAACTTCTGATGCAACCACCGATTGTAGGTCAAACAGTCCTTGGATGGGACCCGGCGTTCCGTACCGGTTGCAAATTGGCGGTTGTGGATGCTACGGGAAAGGTATTGGATACGACTGTGATTTATCCAACGGCACCTACTACTCCACAAAAGATTGCGGCGGCAAAGGATACATTAAAGAAGTTGATTCGAAAATACAACATCACATTGTTTTCAGTTGGAAATGGGACAGCCTCCAGAGAATCGGAACAGATTATTGTGGAATTGTTTAAAGAGATTCCGGAGAATGTACAATATATTATTACCAATGAGGCGGGAGCTTCGGTATATTCTGCCAGTAAGCTTGCAACAGAAGAATTCCCGAATTTCGATGTGGGTCAAAGAAGTGCGGCATCTATTGCAAGGCGCCTACAAGACCCGTTAGCCGAATTAGTAAAGATTGATCCGAAATCCATAGGTGTAGGTCAGTACCAACATGATATGAACCAGAAGAAGTTGAGCGAAGCCCTCTCCGGTGTGGTGGAGGATTGCGTAAACAAAGTAGGCGTAGATCTTAATACAGCATCTGCACCGCTACTTTCCTATATTTCCGGTATTTCGAATACGCTGGCAAAAAACATTGTATCTCATCGTGAAGAGAATGGAAGTTTCACGGATCGTAAGGAACTATTAAAGGTTGCGAAACTAGGGCCGAAAACTTACGAGCAGTGTGCCGGATTCATGCGTATTCAAGGAGGCAAAAATCCTCTTGATGGGACAAGCGTGCACCCGGAAAGCTATGAGGCGGCAGAAAAGTTGCTGGAAAAATTGGGGTACAAGACAGATGATATTGTGGGAGGCAAGTTGAGTGGGCTTTCCAAATCGGTCAAAGATTATAAGGTGCTTGCAGAGGAACTTGGCATTGGCGAAATGACGCTTCAAGACATTGTGAAGGAATTGGAAAAACCGGCTCGTGACCCGCGTGATGAAATGCCAAAACCGATTTTAAGAACCGATGTTTTGGAAATGAAAGATTTGACCGAAGGAATGATTCTGAAAGGAACCGTTCGAAATGTCATTGATTTTGGGGCATTTGTGGATATCGGTGTACACCAGGACGGTTTGGTTCATATTTCCCAACTTACGGACAAAAAGTTTGTAAAACATCCATTGGAAGTGGTGAGTGTCGGGGATATTGTAGAAGTGAAGGTCATGAGCGTAGATTTACAAAAGAAACGAATTCAGTTGACGATGAAATTATAAGGATGTATAATGAACAAAAATCAATAAGGATTCTTCGGGGCGGGGCGTAATTCCCCACCGGCGGTAAAGTCCGCGACCCACATAAGTGGTTGAATCGGTGCGATTCCGATACCGACAGTTATAGTCTGGATGAGAGAAGAAATGCGCGCAAAGTGTAGGATTATAGCCCGGAGTATATTCTCCGGGCTCTTTGTTTGTAGAAGAATTCCTTTGGAAAACAAGGAGAGTACATTATGAATGGACAAAAAATGAAACTAGGTACCAGAGAAATCACGACGATAGGAATGCTTGGGGCGATTGCTACTATATTGATGTTGTTTGAAATTCCGCTTCCGTTTGCACCACCGTTTTATGAGATCGATTTTAGTGAGGTTCCGGTGCTCATCGGTTGCTTTGCCATGGGACCACTTGCCGGTGCGTTAATTGAGTTCGTGAAGATTCTTTTGAATTTTATTATCAATGGCACGGCTACCGCCGGTGTTGGGGAAATTGCAAATTTCTGTATCGGATGCGCATTTTGTCTTCCGGCGGGACTGATTTATTGTAAAAAGAAGACGAAGAAGGGTGCTATTCTAAGTCTTGCAATAGGAACATTGGTTATGACGTTTCTTGGATGTTTTATCAACGCGTATATTATGCTTCCTACTTATGCAAAGGCTTTTCAAATGCCGTTAGATGCGATTGTTGAGATGGGAACGAAGGTGAATGCGGGAATCACGGATTTATTTACCTTTGTCATGTTTGCTGTGGTACCTTTTAACCTGTTGAAAGGAATATTGGTGTCTATTGTTGTACTACTGATTTACAAAAAAATCAGTCCGATTATCAAAAGGCATTAGTTGTAACAAATAAAATGCTGTGCTATAATTCTTTAGAGCACAGTGTTTTTTATTGTGCAAAAGAAGTGGAGGACTATAGATGTCGATAAAATTTGATGTAAAGATAACAGACAAACATATATTGGATTTTCAACTTTATCATGGGCGCATGCGTTTGAGCGGCATATTGGGAGTGATTGCTACCATTGTCTGCTTTGCGTTTGGTGTGATTGATGTAGTAGGTGGAAATCCTGCAGATTCCCTCATTTGGTTCGTGTGCGCAGGGATTATTTTGATTTTTCCGCGTCAACAATTGAAGGGGAAAGCGAAAAAACAGGCGCAACTGGAAATGTTTCAAGTACCTTTAGAGTATGAGTTTACGGAAGAAGGCATTACCGCGAGACAGGGTGATGTAGTGGTTACTAACAAATGGGATGCGGTTGTAAAAGCGGTTAGCACAAAAAAATGTATTTTTCTATATATGAGCCGCGTTCGTGCAATCATCTTCCCGAAGGAATGTATCGGGGAAAATTATGAGGATGTTGTGGCATTGATTCGTGCCAATGTACCGGAAAAACAGGTGAAGATTCGATGATTATTGAAACGAGAAGTGCAGAGGAAACATACCAATTGGGTGTGGAAATAGGAAAGAAAGCAATGGCAGGACAAGTTTACACTTTGGTGGGAGACTTGGGAGTAGGGAAAACAGTGTTTACCCAAGGGCTTGCCAAAGGGTTAGAGATTCAGGAACCGATTAGCAGTCCGACGTTCACCATTGTACAAGTGTATGATGAAGGACGTTTGCCATTCTATCATTTTGATGTGTATCGAATTGGTGATATAAGCGAGATGGATGAAATCGGTTATGACGATTATGTTTACGGGGAAGGAGTATCCCTGATTGAGTGGGCAAATCTAATCGAGGAAATTCTTCCGGAGAATCGAATTTCTATCATAATAGAAAAAGATTTGGAACAAGGATTTGATTACCGAAAAATCACAATAGAGGAGAGGATAGCATAGATATGCGCATACTTGCATTAGATAGTTCCGGATTGGTTGCTACGGTGGCAATCTTGGAAGACGACCAGACAATTGCAGAATATACAGTGAATTATAAGAAAACACATTCCCAGACATTGCTTCCAATGTTGGATGAGATTGTAAAGATGACAGGGTATGATTTACAAACTATAGATGCTATCGCAGTAGCGGGAGGGCCGGGGTCTTTTACCGGACTTCGAATTGGTTCGGCTACGGCGAAAGGACTGGGGCTTGCTCTTAATAAACCTTTGATTCATGTACCAACAGTGGATGGCATGGCATACAACCTCTTTGGGAATGAGGGACTCATTTGTCCAATCATGGATGCCAGAAGGAATCAGGTATATACAGGCATTTATCGATTCCAGAAGACGTTTGATATTGTAGAAGAACAGATGGCTATTTCTGTACAGGAATTGATTGACAAACTGAATCAATATGGTGAAAAGGTGACTTTCCTGGGAGATGGTGTACCTGCTTACCAATCGCAGTTAGAAGAAGGATTGCAGGTAGAGTATTGTTTTGCACCTGCCCATGTGAATCGACAAAGCGCAGCGGCAGTAGGCGCGTTAGGTATGAAATACTTTGTTGAAGGAAAGATGGAAACGGCGATGGAACACCAGCCGGATTATCTTCGTCTTTCCCAGGCAGAACGGGAGCGAGCAGAGAAAAATGGTAAGATTTCGTAAGCTTACAGAAGATGATATAAAGCAAGTGGCAAATCTAGAACAAGAAAATTTCAAGGACGCCTGGTCTATTTCGAGCATTCGGGAAACGTTTTTGCAAGCACAAGCCCTAATAGCGGTCGCTGAGGTAGAAAGTAAGATTGTGGGATATTGCATCTTATATCATGTGTTAGATGAAGGTGAGATAGCAAGAATTGCTGTGTCTAACGGTTTTCGCAGGAAAGGAATCGGCCGGGGAATACTAGATTTTGTTTCTCAGTATTGTGTGGAAGAACAGGTAAGGCGACTTCTTTTGGATGTGAGAGAGGGCAATCGGACTGCTAGAAAGTTTTATGAACAGTATGGATTTACTGAAGATGGCATCCGAAAAGCATTCTACGACAACCCGAAAGAAGATGCGGTGCTTATGAGCATGACGATTGCATAATGAATGGAAATGCAGACAGTGTTTTCCACTAGGAGTCACGTATTAGTAACGTTATAATAGAGACGTGACAAATTCAAAGGAGGAATTGTATGCGTCAGTATAAAAAGGAAGAAACAAAAGCAGTAGAAAAATATATATGCAATAAATGTGGGAAAGAAATTTTGGAAGAAGACGTGTTTTCAGTGGATAAGCGTTGGAACTATTTTTCAAACAAAGATAATGAAGTACATCATTTTGATTTGTGTGAGAAGTGTTATGATGAGCTGATTGCTACATTTCAGATTCCGATAGAGATAGAGTAGGTAGGTAAAAACGATGTTGGATGTTTGTTTGTTAGGATGTGGTGGAATGATGCCACTCCCGTATCGCTGGCTGACGGCCTTAATGGTTCGATTTAATGGAAGTAGCCTTTTGATTGATTGTGGAGAGGGAACTCAGATTGCAATTAAAGAAAAAGGGTGGAGTTTCAAACCTATTGATGTGATTTGTTTTACGCATTATCACGGAGATCATATCAGTGGACTTCCGGGTTTGCTATTAACCATGGGGAATGCGGATAGAACGGAACCGTTGACTTTGATTGGCCCGAAAGGGTTGGAGCGAGTGGTGAATGCGCTTCGTGTGATTGCTCCGGAGTTGCCATTTGAATTGAAATTTATTGAGATAAAAGAACCGGAAGAAACATTTGAGATGAACGGTTATCGACTGAAGGCCTTTCGCGTAAATCACAACGTGCTTTGCTATGGATACACGATGGAGATTGACCGTGCAGGGAAATTTGATTTGGAGCGAGCGCTTGCGCAGGATATTCCAAAACCATATTGGAAACATTTACAAAAAGGCGAGACTGTAGAGGAATCTGGAAAAGTCTACACGCCGGATATGGTGCTTGGTGCTCCCAGAAAAGGTATTAAATTAACCTATTGTACAGATACCAGACCGACGGAATCTATCAGCAAACATGCAACGGGTTCGGATTTATTTATCTGCGAAGGGATGTATGGAGAAACAGAGAAGGATGTAAAGGCAGTTGAGTATAAGCATATGACATTCTACGAGGCTGCAAAATTGGCAAAAGAGGCCGGTGTTTCTGAAATGTGGTTAACTCATTATAGCCCGTCATTAACCAGGCCGGAAGAATACATGGATGCAGTGCGTGCCATTTTCCCAAATGCAAAAGCGGGAAAAGATGGCATGTCGGTGGAATTGGCATTTCTTGAAAACGAGTAAATGAAGAGGATAATAGTATGGCAGAAGAAAAAGATGTGTTGATTTTGGCGATTGAAAGTTCCTGTGATGAAACGGCAGCTTCGGTTGTGAGAAATGGACGAGAAGTATTGTCTAATGTGATTTCATCCCAGATCGAACTCCATAAGTTATACGGTGGAGTAGTTCCGGAAATCGCATCTCGAAAACATATAGAGAAAATCAACCAAGTAATTGAGGAAGCATTAACGGAGGCTTCTGTAACTTTGGATGATTTAGATGCAATAGGAGTGACTTACGGACCAGGTCTTGTAGGGGCACTTCTTGTTGGCGTTGCAGAAGCGAAAGCGATTGCTTATGCAAAAAATCTTCCGCTTATTGGAGTTCATCATATCGAAGGACATATTTCTGCTAATTATATAGAAAACAAAGAGCTAGAACCACCATTCATTTGTTTGGTAGTATCCGGAGGACATACTCATTTGGTTTGTGTGAAAGGGTACGGAGAATATGAGATCATCGGAAGAACGAGAGATGATGCGGCCGGCGAAGCTTTTGACAAGGTGGCACGGGCCATAGGACTTGGATATCCGGGCGGTCCGAAAATCGATAGGTTGTCAAAGGAAGGGAATCCGGATGCCATTGTATTCCCCAAAGCGCATATCAGTGATGCACCATATGATTTTAGTTTCAGTGGTGTGAAATCAGCAGTGTTGAATTTCATCAATGGTTGTAATATGAAAGGCGAAGTATATAATAATGCAGATATTGCGGCATCCTTTCAAAAGGCTGTCACAGAGGTGCTTGTGGAGAATGCCATGAAAGCAGTCAAGGAGTATGGACTTTCTAAGTTCGCGATTGCGGGAGGTGTGGCATCCAATAGTACATTGCGCCAAGCGATGAAAAAGGCTTGTCAGGAACAAGGTGTAGAATTTTATCATCCATCTTCGATTTATTGCACGGATAATGCGGCGATGATAGGGGTGGCTGCTTATTATGAATATGTAAAAGGAACAAGACATGGTTGGGACCTTAATGCGGTGCCGAACTTGAAATTGGGAGAACGTTAGTATGCAGAAAGAAAAATGTACGGCCATTATCCTGGCAGCAGGTCAAGGTAAACGAATGGGAACCAAAGTGCAGAAGCAATATTTAGAAATCGGAGGGAAACCGGTTCTGTATTATTCTTTGTATGCGTTTGAACAATGCGCTTTTATAGAGGATATTGTTCTTGTTGTAGGGCAGGAACAAAGAGAGTATTGCGAGCAAGAAATCGTTCTGCGATACGGATTTAAAAAGGTAAAGGCTATTGTGCCAGGAGGCGCGGAGAGATATCACTCTGTATGGAACGGTTTGCAGAAAGTGCAGGAAGGGTATGTGTTTATTCATGATGGAGCCCGTCCCTTTATAAATGAAGAAATTCTAACCCGCGTATATCGGGAAGTGCAAACACACAAAGCGTGTGTTGTAGGCATGCCGGTCAAGGATACGATTAAAATCAGCGATGAAGATAAATTTGTGCTAGACACACCAAAAAGAAGTAGTCTGTGGCAGATTCAAACGCCACAGGTATTTGAAACTGCAATCGTGAAACGTGCTTATGAGCAATTGATGGAGCAGGATGACAAAGCGGTTACGGATGATGCTATGGTGGTTGAATTGATGTTAGGCATGAAGGTGAAATTAGTGGAAGGCGCATATGAAAACATCAAGATTACCACACCGGAAGATTTGACAATCGCCAATGTGTTTTTGGAAAAATAAGCTTTCAAAATTTGTCGAAGAAATAAAGCAAAAAAAGTGTTGACAGTGTGAAATTTGCATGATAATATAAGTTACGTCGCAAAGAGATGTGACAAAAAATTCATAGATGCAGAGGTATCGAAGTGGTCATAACGAGGCGGTCTTGAAAACCGTTTGTCCGAAAGGGCACGTGGGTTCGAATCCCACCCTCTGCGTTAGAAACCACCAATTGTGTTTGGTGGTTTTGTTATGTCAGTAGTTTGGAGAAGTACCCAAGAGGCTGAAGGGGCTCCCCTGGAAAGGGAGTAGGTCGTTAATAGCGGCGCGCGGGTTCAAATCCCGCCTTCTCCGTCATCATCCAAATGGGAAATATGTAGAGGCACCAAGAGGTGCCTCTTTTTAACGCTCACAATTCAACAAGCATCTAACGAAACATAAGGTAGAAGAGATTGTTAATGCGAAGAAGAAAAAGAGCGCGCCTACAAAAATGGCTCCAATAACACTTGTTGCAGGAAAACTTATTAAAAGAAGAATTGCTGCAGCAAAGATGGTCCCTGCAATACCAACAAGTAAAGCAGACAGAGGAGTACAACATAGATTGCAGGATTGGTTTTTGTGTATAGCGGCTGTAGTTAAAAGCACAGCTAGAAGATACACGACAGCAATACCGA
Organism: uncultured Clostridia bacterium; assembly: GCA_945992055.1. Lineage (GTDB taxonomy): Bacteria > Bacillota > Clostridia > Lachnospirales > Lachnospiraceae > Faecalimonas. Next base: position 12,418 of record CAMFVG010000072.1, read on the forward strand.
AAGCAACGATTGAGAAGATCGATGTCAGGGTAAATACTGCAGTAATTTGTAAAAATGCAGCGATGATACCGATAATCAGGCTCGCTACCAAGGCGAACCCTGTGCAATCACGTCTGTTTCCACAATTTAAAAATGTCATAAAATTTCACCTCCTGATTTTAATGTATGCGAAAATATTGGGGTGTGTGAAATGCTCCTATACAAGATTTAGATGTGTAAAAAAAAGAGCGTGTAAAAGCCTATAAAATAGGGAAAAATAGTGTTGACAAATAAAAAAGAAGTGTGTTATTCTTTTTAGGCACTCCCTAAAAAATAAAAAGTTAAAAAACTTGAAAAAAGTTGTTGACAATAGCAGATGAGACGTGATAATCTTATAAAGCTGTCGCAAGGGAGCAATAGGGAAGTTCGAGAACAAAGTTCTCTCACTTACGTTTGATTTGCAAATGCACTTCGTGCATTACAGAAAAATAAAATAGCAGTTATGCAAGCAAGCTTGCAACTGGATTTTCTTTTTCTTGAGTACTGCGTACCATGCAAATCGATTCAGAACATTGATAATTAAACAATAGATGACAAAACCAAGTTTCCTGAACATTTCTTAAGAGAATAATTCAGAACAGACAGTTCATGTCGAACCAAAACAGTAAAGTAAGGTAAAATTGCTAGCAAGTGATTTTGACCAGACAAACACTTTTAACGAGAGTTTGATCCTGGCTCAGGATGAACGCTGGCGGCGTGCTTAACACATGCAAGTCGAACGGAGAACTATTGACGGAGTTTTCGGACAACGGATATAGTTTCTTAGTGGCGGACGGGTGAGTAACGCGTGAGGAACCTGCCTTGGAGAGGGGAATAACACAGAGAAATTTGTGCTAATACCGCATAATGCAGTTGGGT
>CAMFVG010000073.1 GCA_945992055.1 uncultured Clostridia bacterium
ATACATAGGGAGGGCGTTTTTATGTTTTTGAAAAAGCTGGCAGAATATGGATTTTTATGGATTGTCGGTGGCACCATATACTATTCATTCGAACTGATTTTTCGTGGGTTTTCACATTGGACCATGTTCGTGCTGGGTGGAATTTGCATGATGTTTTTTGCCTTTCAAGGAAGAGCAGTAGGTTGGAGTGAGGCTCTATGGAAACAAGTGATTCGCTGTACTGTTTTTGTGATTGCTTGCGAATTTATTACGGGAATTATTGTGAATAAATGGCTCGGTTTATCAGTTTGGGATTATAGTAACCAACCTTTTCATTTGTTTGGACAGGTTTGTCTTCCGTTTGCTGTTATTTTTTCCGGATTGTGCGCTGCCGGAATTTTACTCAGTGGCTACATTCTCTATTGGTTTTTCGGGGAAGAAATTCCAAGGTATCACGTGCTTTAATTCGGAGAAAACATTTGTAATTTTGTCTGAATTGGTCTATACTTTACTCTGTATAAGTTTGATTGAACAAAGGAGATAAAACGTGGCTGAATTAACACCAATGATGCAGCAATATATGGAGACAAAAGCGCAATATAAAGACTGCATTCTATTTTATAGATTAGGCGATTTTTATGAGATGTTCTTTGAGGATGCATTGACTGTTACCAAAGAATTGGATATTACTCTTACCGGAAAAAGTTGTGGTTTGGAAGAACGTGCACCAATGTGTGGTGTCCCATATCATTCTGTAGATGGTTATTTAAATCGATTGGTACAAAAAGGATATAAAGTAGCTATCTGTGAGCAGGTAGAGGATCCAAAGTTTGCAAAAGGAATTGTAAAGAGAGAAGTTGTACGTATTGTGACACCCGGAACAAATCTGAATATGCAGGCGTTGGATGAGACCAAGAACAATTATATTATGTGCATTGTTTATATTGGTGATCATTACGGACTTGCGGTGGCAGATGTTACAACAGGAGATTATTTTGTAACCGAGTTAGATAATACACGAAAATTGTTGGATGAGATTGCAAAATTCGCACCATCAGAAATCATTTGCAATGAAGCCCTTTTTGTCAGTGGTATTGACGTAGATGATTTAAAAGGAAGACTGGGAATTTCGATCTATGCTTTGGATTCCTGGTATTTTGACGATGCTATGTGTGAAAAGGCACTAAAAGAGCATTTTCGCGTATCTTCTTTGGAAGGTTTAGGGCTAGCAGACTTTAATTGTGGCACAATTGGAGCAGGAGCGCTTTTGCAATATCTGTATGAAACACAGAAGAATTCTCTGGCACACATGTCACACATTAATTGCTATACCACAGGGAAATATATGCTTTTAGACAGTTCTTCCAGACGAAATCTGGAACTGTGCGAGACGTTGCGTGAAAAACAAAAAAGAGGCTCTTTGTTATGGGTGCTTGATAAAACAAAGACGGCGATGGGTGCCCGTATGCTTCGTAGTTTTGTGGAACAGCCGCTCATTGATAAGGATGAAATCATAAAGCGATTAGATGCAGTTGAAGAATTTAATAGAAATGCTATTTCCAGAGAGGAAATTCGGGAATATCTTACCCCGGTATATGATTTGGAACGTTTGATCAGCAAAGTTACTTATCAGTCTGCAAATCCAAGAGATATGATTGCGTTTCGAAGTTCTTTAGAGATGCTTCCACATATCAAATATATTTTAGGGGACTTGTCGACACCTCTTTTACAAGAATTGTATGATGAATTGGATACGTTGGAGGAACTGTGCAGTTTGATTCAAAATGCTATCCAAGAAGAACCACCGCTTGCGATGAAAGAAGGAGGAATTATCAAAGAAGGATATCATGAAACGGTAGATCAACTTCGCAATGCAAAGGTGGAGGGAAAAACCTGGCTTGCGGAATTGGAAGCAGAGGAACGAGAAAAGACCGGCATTAAAAATTTGAGAATTAAATACAACAAAGTGTTCGGTTATTATTTGGAAGTTACAAACTCATATAAAGATTTAGTACCGGAATATTACACGAGAAAACAGACATTGGCGAATGCAGAGCGTTATATTACTCCGCGATTAAAAGAGCTGGAAGATATGATTTTGGGTGCAGAGGACAAACTTTATGCATTAGAATATGAACTATATTGCGAAGTGCGTGAAAAAATTGCAGCAGAAATGCTTCGTATTCAAAAGACTGCAAAATCGATTGCGCAAATCGACGTATTGGCTTCCTTGGCTGTCGTTGCGGAACGTAATAATTATGTACGCCCAAGCATCAATGAAAAGGGAATTATTGATATCAAAAACGGACGTCATCCGGTTGTAGAGAAGATGATTCCAAATGACATGTTCATTGCAAATGATACATATTTAGATGATAAGAAGAATCGGATTTCTATTATTACCGGACCGAATATGGCGGGCAAATCAACGTATATGCGTCAGACAGCGTTGATTGTATTGCTTGCACAGATTGGATCATTTGTGCCGGCAGAAAGTGCAAATATCGGCATTGTGGATCGCATTTTCACGCGAGTTGGTGCTTCAGATGATCTTGCTTCAGGACAGAGTACCTTTATGGTGGAAATGACAGAGGTGGCAAATATTCTTCGCAATGCAACAAATAAGAGTCTTTTGATTTTGGATGAAATCGGTCGCGGAACCAGTACATTTGACGGCCTTAGTATTGCATGGGCTGTTGTGGAACATATCAGCAACAAGCGTTTGCTTGGTGCGAAGACCTTGTTTGCGACGCATTATCATGAATTGACAGAATTAGAAGGAAAAATTGAAAGTGTCAACAATTATTGTATTGCCGTAAAAGAAAAAGGTGATGATATTGTATTCCTTCGTAAGATTGTAAAAGGCGGTGCAGATAAAAGTTATGGTATTCAAGTAGCAAAACTTGCAGGAGTTCCTGATTCTGTTATATCCAGAGCAAAAGAAATTGTCGGCGAATTAATTGATGTAGATATTACAAATAGAATTCGTGATATTTCTGTACAGACAACAGAAACGGCCAAGAAGGTAAAACGCTATGACGAAGTGGATTTGGCACAAATGTCATTGTTTGATACGGTGAAAGATGATGATGTTTTGGAGGAACTGCAAAATATTGATGTAAGCAATTTAACTCCAATGGATGCGCTAAATACAATCTATCGTTTGCAAAACAAACTTAAGAATAGATGGTAACAAAAGGAGTATTATGGCAAGTATTCAAGTATTAGATCAAATTACAATTGATAAGATTGCAGCCGGTGAAGTGATTGAAAGACCGGCCTCTATTGTTAAGGAATTAGTAGAAAATGCAATTGATGCCGGAGCAACTGCAGTGACAGTGGAGATCCGAGATGGAGGCATTTCCTTCATTCGTATCACGGATAATGGTTGTGGAATTCCAAAAGAAGAAGTTTCACTTGCTTTTTTGCGCCATTCGACAAGTAAAATTCGAACAGTAGAAGATTTGACTACAGTTGCATCTTTGGGGTTCCGTGGAGAAGCATTGTCCAGTGTAGCAGCAATCGCACAGGTGGAATTGCTCACAAAGACGAAAGATTCGTTATTTGGAACCCGTTATGTAATTGAAGGCGGTAAGGAAAAGAAAATAGAAGACGTTGGTGCAAAAGATGGTTCTACATTTTTGATACATCAAATTTTTTATAATACCCCGGCAAGAAGAAAGTTTTTGAAAACACCAATGACAGAGGCCAGCCATGTCAATGAGTTGATGATTCGATTGGCTTTATCACACCCGGAAATTTCTTTTGAATTTATCACGAATCACCAATCGAAACTTCATACTTCAGGGAATGGGAAATTAAAAGATGTGATTTATCAAGTTTTTGGACGTGAAATTACACAAAATCTGTTGGAGATTGATGAGGCAATTCCGGGATTAAAGGTAACCGGTTATATAGGAAAACCACTGATTTCCAGGGGGAATCGTAATTATGAAAACTATTATATCAATGGCAGATATGTAAAAAGTAATATGATATCAAAAGCCATTGAGGATGCATATAAAGATTTTACTATGCAACACAAGTATCCTTTTACGGTATTGCATTTCGTGATGGATGGCAAAGATTTGGATGTAAATGTACATCCGACTAAAATGGAACTGCGGTTCAGTAAACAGCAAGAAGTCTATAATTTTGTGTATCAGGCAGTCAAAAATACGCTTACAGAACCGGAATTAATTCCGAGGGTAGAACTACCGGAGCACAAACCGGAAACGAAAGAAGCGATTGTAAAACCGCAGGCGCCGGCAGAAACGAAACTGGACTATTTTATGAAAAAGATGCAGGAGAGAGTTACATCTTATCACAACAGACAGTCTCAAGCTGAAGTAAAAGAGCTACAAAAAGTACATAGGGAAACGGAACAGATTGATCGTATTCGTGAAACGGTAACATATAATAAACCACAGAAAGAGGAACAGCTCAATCTTTTTGATGAGAAGTTACTAGCTAAAGAATCCATTGCAGAACATAAAATCATTGGGCAGGTTTTTGATACTTATTGGTTGGTAGAATTTAACGAGGAGTTATATATTATTGACCAGCATGCTGCGCATGAGAGAGTTTTATATGAGAAAACATTACATGGAATGAAAGACAGAGAATTTACGTCCCAATATTTAAGTCCACCTCTGGTACTGCAACTTTCCATGCAGGAAGAACAGATACTCAAGGAACATCTTCCTGTTTTTGCGAATATTGGATTTGAAATTGAGGCATTCGGAGGCGATTCGTATGCGGTTCGTGCAGTACCGGATAATTTGTTTGGAATTGCCAAAAAAGAACTTTTTATTGAGATGTTAGACGGTTTAGTAGATGGGATCAATCCTTCGATTGCACCGGACTTGATTGCAGAAAAAATTGCTTCCATGTCATGTAAGGCAGCTGTCAAGGGTAATTCCAGACTATCGGCAGCAGAAGTGGAAGTATTGATTCGGGAACTCTTAAAATTGGACAACCCATATCATTGCCCGCATGGCAGACCGACTATTATAGCAATGACAAAACGAGAATTGGAAAAGAAATTTAAACGAATTGTTTAGGAGAACTATGAAAAGACCATTAATTATTTTGACGGGACCAACAGCAGTAGGAAAAACAAAAGCTTCCATTGGACTTGCGAAAGCATTGAACGGTGAAATTATATCCGCGGATTCTATGCAGGTTTACAAATATATGGATATTGGGTCTGCCAAGATTCGTCCAGAGGAAATGGAAGGAATTAAGCATTATTTGGTAGATGAGTTGGAACCGGATGAGGAATTTCATGTGGTGCGGTTTCAGCAGATGGCAAAGCACGCAATGGAGGAAATATATGCCAAAAATAAGATTCCGATTGTAGTGGGTGGCACAGGGTTTTATATTCAGGCGTTGCTTTATGATATTGATTTTACAGAAAGTAATGAGGATACAGAATATCGTCAAGAATTGGAGCAAATTGCCAAAGAAAAAGGTGCTGAATTTTTACATGCCATGCTAGAAGAGGTGGATGTGAAATCAGCAAATTTGATACATGCCAATAACGTCAAACGTGTCATTCGGGCCTTAGAGTTCTATAAGCAAACAGGCGAGAAAATTTCTGATCATAATGAACAGGAACGAGAGAAAGAGTCTCCTTACAATTTTTGTTATTTTGTTTTAACGGATAAACGAGAAAATTTATACGAACGCATTAATCAACGAATTGATATGATGTTGAAGGAAGGCCTTGTAAAAGAAGTTCAGGGGTTGAAAGAAAAGGGATATACCAGAGAAATGGTTTCTATGCAAGGATTGGGATATAAAGAAATATTAGATTATTTAAACGGTGTATGCAGTTTGGAGGAAGCGATTTATATTTTAAAACGTGATACACGACATTTTGCCAAACGTCAATTGACTTGGTTTCGAAGGGAACGAGACGTCATTTGGTTGGATAAGAAACAGTATGAGTATGATGAAACAAAGATACTGGAAGCAATGAAAAACAGCATTAGGGAAAGGATGAATATCAATGTATAGAGAATTGGGGATTTCGGAAGAAGTACTTGTGTTTGGTCAGGAAATAGAAAGTAAATTAACGGAACGTTTTGCAGAAATAGATCGTGTGGCTGAATACAATCAACTGAAAGTCATTCGTGCAATGCAGGAATGTAGAGTGAGTGAAAGCTGTTTTAATTATGCAAGTGGTTACGGATATAATGACCAAGGGAGAGACACACTGGAGGAAGTCTATGCGAAAACTTTCCATACAGAAGCGGCATTGGTACGACCGCAGATTACTTGCGGAACGCATGCTTTAGCACTGGCGTTAAGCGCAAATTTAAGACCGGGAGATGAACTTTTATCACCGGTTGGAAAACCTTATGACACATTGGAAGAAGTGATAGGAATTCGTGCATCCAAAGGATCTTTGACAGAATATGGTATCACATATAGACAAGTCGATTTGTTGGAAGATGGAACTTTTGATTATGAGAATATCAAAAAAGCAATTTGTGAAAAAACAAAGATGATAACGATTCAGCGATCCAAAGGTTATCAAACACGTCCGAGCTTTTCGGTAACCCAAATCGGAGAATTAATTGCGTTTGTAAAATCTATCAAACCGGATGTGATTTGTATGGTTGATAATTGTTATGGAGAATTTGTGGAAACAATAGAACCGAGTGATGTTGGGGCTGACATGGTGGTTGGATCTTTGATTAAGAATCCGGGAGGTGGATTAGCACCGATTGGCGGATATATAGTAGGAACAGAGGCATGTATTGAAAACTGCGCATATCGTTTGACTTCTCCGGGGTTGGGGAAAGAAGTGGGTGCTTCCCTTGGTGTGATGCAGTCTTTCTATCAAGGATTTTTCCTTGCACCGACTGTGGTTGCCGGTGCGTTAAAAGGTGCAATATTTGCAGCAAATATATATGAAAGTTTAGGGTTTTCTGTCATACCGAACAGCACAGAAAGCCGTCATGATATTATTCAAGCTGTTACCTTTGGAACGCCGGAAGGTGTTATTTCATTCTGTAAGGGCATTCAGGCTGCAGCACCGGTGGATAGTTTTGTGTCACCGGAACCATGGAGCATGCCGGGGTACGACAGTGAAGTTATTATGGCTGCCGGTGCATTTGTTCAAGGTTCATCCATTGAACTGAGTGCGGATGGTCCGATTAAGCCACCTTATGCGGTGTATTTCCAAGGCGGACTCACATGGACCCATGCAAAATTCGGTATTCTAAGATCATTGGAAGAGTTGGTTCAAAAAGGACTTGTCAAACTGTCAAAATAGAAGGGAGAAATATGAAACACGTCATTGTTGTAGGTGGCGGAGCTTCAGGACTTGTGGCGGCTATTTCGGCTGCACGAGAGGGAGCTGACGTGACACTCATTGAACAGAAAGACCGCGTTGGGAAGAAAATTTTGTCTACAGGAAATGGTCGGTGCAATCTCACAAATTTATATATGACATCGGAATGTTTTCGAGGAGATGACCTGTCAATTGTAACGGAAGTTTTAAATCAATTCAGCTATAAAGAAACCGTGCAATTTTTTTGGGAATTGGGCGTTGTTTTGAGAGACAGGCAAGGCTATGTATATCCGATTACTGATCAGGCGAGCACTATTTTGG
>CAMFVG010000074.1 GCA_945992055.1 uncultured Clostridia bacterium
AATCGTGATGGCAATTGTGATAACCGGTATTATGGTAGATCAAAAGAAAATGCGAATGCAGGAAGAATTGGCAAAGGAAGTCTTTCGATTTCATGTGTTGGCAAACAGCGACACAAAAGAAGATCAGGAATTGAAGATGAAAGTCAAAGAGGGTGTTCTTGCATACATGAAAACAAAACTGCCGCAATCGGACAGTGTGGAGACAACGAAAGCATGGGCGAGAGAAAATACGGATGCAATTGCGGCTACTGCACAGGGAATTATTCGGGAAGAAGGATATCATTATCCGGTGAGAGCAGAAGTTACCGTTTGCCATTTCCCGGACAAGTCCTATGGAGATGTCACGTTTCCAGCCGGAAAATATGAGGCACTTCGGATTGAAATCGGTGCGGCAGAGGGACAGAATTGGTGGTGTGTGTTATATCCAAATCTTTGTTTCATAGATGCGGTGCATGCAGTTGTTCCGAACACAGGGAAAAAAGAATTAAAAAGAGTATTAGAAGAGGACACTTATGATATGGTAACAGCTACCAGTCGTTTCCGAGTTGGATGGTTTTTCTTCTGATGCATTTGCGGAGGATAAATGACAGATTTTTTAATCAAATATTTTGTAAAAAATTATAAAGAGACTGGTAAATTGTCTGTGCGAACAGCGTATGGTTTGTTGGCAAGTGTAGTGGGAATCTGCTGTAACATTTTTTTGTTTGCAATAAAGTTTGCAATTGGTATGTTTTTGCACAGTATTTCGGTTGTTGCAGATAGTTTTAACAATTTGTCAGATGCAGGTTCTTCTATTATCAGCTTTGCGGGAGTGAAAATGGCCTCCAAACCAGCGGACGAAGAGCATCCATTTGGTCACGGAAGAATGGAATATATCACGGCTCTAATTGTGGCATTTTTGATTATTGAAGTAGGTTTCACTTTTTTGAAGGATGCAATTGGAAAAATCAAAGAGCCACAAGAAATGCAGTTTCAACTTTGGACGGTGGTGGTTCTTCTGTTATCCATTGGAGTAAAGTTGTGGCTTTCGTTCTTTAATAAAAAAATAGGAAAAACCATTCATTCAAAAGTTATGATGGCAACAGCCACAGATTCCATGGGAGATGCAGTACTTACATTTACAACGGTTGTTTCTCTCGTTGTATATAAAGTTACAGGTGTTAATATTGATGCTTTTGTAGGAATTGGCGTATCACTCCTAATTATGTGGGCAGGAATTGGAATTGCAAGAGATACATTGGAACCATTGATGGGTGAGGCAGTGCCTACAGAAATGTATCAGGAAATCACATCCTATGTTGAAGCTTATGATGGAATTCTGGGAACCCATGATTTGATTGTACATAATTATGGACCGGGGAGAAGCATGGCGTCTGTTCATGCGGAGGTTTCCAATAGTGTAGATATAGAAGTTTCGCATGAGATTATTGATAAGATAGAAAGAGATATTCTAAAAGATTTAGGCCTTTTCCTTGTGATACATATGGACCCGATTGAAACAAATAATGAGCAATTGGAAAAAATAAAACAACAAGTGCAAGATGTTGTGCATGAATTGAATTTGGCATTTAGTATACATGATTTCCGTATGGTGGTTGGCGAAAAACAGATCAATCTAATTTTTGATTTGGTAGTTCCGTTATCTTGCAGTAAAGAAGCAAAAAAAGAAATCTGTCAAATTCTGCGCAAGAAAATGCATGAGATAGATGAACGGTATCAATGTGTTATTCAGGTGGAAAATAGTTTTGTGGCGGAGGAAAAATAAATGTACAAGATGGAGGGACGCATTCGATATAGTGAATGTGCAACAGACAACAAGATTAAGATTCCTGCAATTATTAATTATTTTCAGGATTGTACGACGGAGAATTCTGAAGAGCTGGGAGTGGGATTTACATATTTAAGAGAGAAGAAGAGAGCGTGGATTTTGAATTCATGGCAGATCTTTGTGAAGCGTCGACCGAAGGTGGGAGAAAAAATTGAAGTCTCTACTTGGGCGACTGGATTTAAAGGAGTATTTGGACCAAGAGATTTCTGTTTGAAAACGGCAGACGGAGAGGAACTTGCTTGTGCACACAGCTTGTGGGTGTATGTGGATACCGAGAGCGGAAGGCCGGTAAAACCGAATCAAGAAGAAATCAATACTTATGGAGTGGAAGAGCCGCTTTCAATAGCCGGTGCTTCCAGAAAAATCAAGCTGCCGGAGGGGGCGCAAGTAGTTGACACTTTTATGGTTCGCAAGTATCATATTGATACGAACAACCATATGAATAACAGTAAGTATATTGAGTTAGCATATGAGGTAGTCCCGAAAGATTTCTGTGTAACAGAGATTCGCGTAGAATACAAAAAAGCAGCAGTTTACGGAGATAAACTGATACTGAAATGCGCGACGGAAGAAGACGGAATGTATGTAGGGCTGTGCGATGCGGAAGGAAATCCATACGCGATTGTAGAATTTATAGGAGAATAGTAAAAATGAGATTGGGACAAAGACAAGTACTCACCGTGGTAAAAAAGGTGGATTTCGGTGTATATCTTGGAAATGATGAAGAGAGAGTATTGCTTCCTAAAAAGCAGGTTCCGGATGGAATTGAACCTGGAGATCCTGTGGAGGTTTTTTTATATAAAGATTCGGAAGATCGATTAATTGCAACAACAAATGTTCCTGAGTTGGAACTGAATCAACTTGCAGTACTGAAGGTGGCAGACACCAATAAATATGGTGCATTTTTGGCGTGGGGATTAGAAAAGGACTTGTTTCTCCCGTTTAAGCAACAGACAGCGAAGGTGTCCAAGGGCGATAAGTGTCTAGTGTCGTTATACATTGATAAGAGTCAACGTTTGTGTGCTACCATGAAGGTTTACGACTTGCTCAAAACAGATTCCCCATATCATAAAGACGATATGGTAGAGGGAACGATTTATGATATCAGTGAAGAGTTTGGCGTCTTTGTTGCAGTTGATAATCAATATTCTGCATTGATTCCAAGAAAAGAAGTTTATGGCAAGTGGAAAGTGGGTCAAACAGTAAACGCCCGTGTTACAGCAGTTAAGGAAGATGGAAAATTAGACTTGAGTGTAAGAGAAAAGATTCCGATGCAGATGGACAAGGATGCGGAAATGATATGGAAGCGTTTGCAAGATTATCATGGAACGCTTCCGTTTAATGATAAAGCAGATCCGGAATTGATAAAAAAAGAGTTTGATCTAAGTAAAAATGCTTTTAAACGCGCAGTAGGAAGACTGTTAAAAGAAGGAAAAATAGAAATAAACAATCAATCGATAAAGGTGAAATAAATGAGTTTTGCACATTTACATGTCCATACAGAATATAGTTTGTTGGACGGTTCGAATAAGATAAAAGAATATGTTGCAAGAGTGAAAGAACTTGGAATGGATAGTGCTGCGATTACAGACCACGGAGTCATGTATGGTGTAATCGAGTTTTATCGTGCTGCAAAAAAAGCAGGAATTAAACCGATATTAGGTTGTGAAGTATACGTAGCCCCGGGTTCCCGCTTTGAAAAAACGCCGGGTGCAAATACGGATGACCGTTATTATCACTTGGTGCTCTTGGCAGAGAACCAAAAGGGTTATGAGAATTTGACCAAAATTGTATCAAAAGGGTTTGTAGATGGCTATTACTATAAACCGCGTGTAGATATGGAACTTTTGGAAACCTATCATGAGGGTATTATAGCGTTAAGTGCATGTCTTGCAGGTGAAGTGCAGAAGTTCCTGCTTCGAGGCATGTATGGTGATGCGATGGAAGCAGCCAAGCGTTATCAAAATGTTTTCGGAAAAGACAATTTCTTCCTAGAGTTACAAGACCACGGAATGCAAGAACAACAGTTGGTGAATCAACAGTTGATTCGTTTGTCGCAGGAAACAGGAATTGAACTTGTGGCAACAAATGATGTGCATTATACATACGCAGAAGATGAAAAACCACATGACATCTTGCTTTGCATTCAGACAGGAAAAAAACTGGAAGATGAAAATCGTATGCGTTACGAGGGCGGACAGTATTTCGTCAAGTCGGAAGACGAAATGCGTGCGCTGTTTCCGTATGCGTTAGAGGCAGTAGAGAACACGCAAAAGATCGCAGACCGTTGTCACGTGGAGATTGAGTTTGGTGTCACAAAATTGCCGAAATATGATGTACCACAGGGATATACAGCATGGGAATATTTGAACAAACTTTGCTTTGAAGGACTTTCGAAGAAATATGAAAAGCCAGAAGGCGAACTTACAGATAGACTGAATTATGAACTGAATGTCATTAAAAATATGGGGTACGTGGATTATTTCCTGATTGTCTGGGATTTTATTAATTATGCAAGGACAAATGGAATTATGGTAGGACCGGGACGTGGTTCCGCAGCCGGAAGTCTCGTTTCTTATTGTCTGGGAATCACCAATATAGATCCGATTCGCTACCAATTACTGTTTGAGAGATTTTTGAATCCGGAACGTGTATCGATGCCGGATATTGATATTGATTTTTGTTTTGAAAGAAGGCAGGAAGTTATCGATTATGTGGTTCGGAAATACGGTGCAGAAAAGGTGGCTCAGATTGTTACCTTTGGTACTTTGGCGGCGCGTGGTGTTATTCGAGATGTGGGACGCGTTATGGACTTGCCATATGCATTTGTAGATAGTATTTCGAAAATGATTCCGACGGAGTTAAATATTACGTTAGATAAAGCCCTTACCATGAATGGGGAATTGAAAGCACTGTACGAAAAGGATGAGCAGGTAAAAGAATTGATTGATATGTCCAAACGTTTGGAAGGCTTGCCGCGCCATTCTTCTATGCATGCTGCAGGTGTTGTTATCTGCCAAGAATCGGTGGATGAGTATGTACCATTGTCGCTGGGTTCAGATGGCTCTGTGACCACACAGTTTGTGATGACTACATTAGAGGAGTTAGGACTTCTTAAAATGGACTTTTTGGGCCTTCGTACACTGACGGTTATTCAAAACGCAGTACAGTTGGTAGAACAGAATACAGGGAAGAAAATCGATATTGACCATATTGATTATAATGATAAAGAAGTATTGGATTCCATAGGAACAGGAAAAACAGACGGCATTTTTCAATTGGAAAGCGCGGGCATGAAAAGTTTCATGAAGGAACTGAAGCCGCAAAGTTTGGAAGATATTATTGCCGGGATTGCATTGTATCGCCCGGGTCCGATGGACTTCATTCCACAATATATTAAAGGGAAAAATGATCAGTCGGCAATTACTTATGATTGCCCACAGTTGGAACCAATTTTGAAAGCTACTTATGGGTGTATTGTATACCAAGAACAAGTTATGCAGATTGTAAGGGACTTGGCAGGATATACATTGGGGCGAAGTGACCTTTTGCGCCGTGCGATGTCTAAGAAAAAGGCAGATGTCATGGAAAAAGAGCGACAAAACTTTGTTTATGGTAATCCAGAAGAAGGTGTACCGGGATGTATTGCCAATGGAATTGAGGAAAAAGTGGCAAACAAGATATACGATGAGATGATTGATTTTGCAAAGTATGCGTTTAATAAATCTCATGCGGCAGCTTACGCCATTGTATCGTACCAGACGGCTTATTTGAAACATTATTATCCGGTAGAATTTATGGCAGCACTTATGACTTCGGTGATAGATAATGCAGGAAAAGTGGCGGAATATATTTACACCTGTCGCCAAATGGGAATTACCATATTACCACCGGATATCAATACCGGAGAAGGCAGATTTTCAGTGGATGGCGACAAAATACGATATGGATTGGCGGCTATAAAGAGTGTAGGAAGACCAGTCATTGAGGCAATCGTGAAAGAACGTAGGGAGCACGGCCCTTTTAAGAATTTGAAAGATTTTATTGAGCGCCTATCGGGAAAAGAAGTGAACAAAAGAACGATCGAAAGTTTTATTAAAGCGGGAGCACTGGATAGTCTGAATGGAACCAGAAAGCAGTTCATGATGATTTATATCAAGATTTTGGATCAGGTAAACCAGGAAAAGAAATATTCTATGACCGGCCAGATGTCACTGTTTGATATGGTAAGTGAGGAACAGAAAAAAGAATTTGATATTCCGCTTCCGGATGTGGGAGAATACGAAAAAGAAACCATGCTTGCGTTTGAGAAAGAAGTACTTGGAATCTATGTCAGCGGGCATCCGATGGAGAAGTACGAAGGGAAATGGAAAAAGAATATCTCTGCCACGACGTTGGATTTCCAACCGGATGAAGAGAGTGGAAGAACGAAGGTGCAGGATGGCACCCGTGAGGTTGTGGGTGGTATTATTACCGGAAAAACAATCAAACACACCAAGAATAATAAGACCATGGCGTTTCTATATTTGGAAGATTTGGTGGGAACAGTTGAAGTGGTTGTATTCCCAAAAGATTACGAGAAGTATAAGATGTACTTGGAAGAGGATTCCAAGGTGTTCGTAAGAGGTCGCGTTTCTGAAGAAGATGGAAATGCCAGTAAATTAATTTGCGAAAACATTACACCGTTTGAAGATATTCCATGCGAACTGTGGGTACAGTTTCCGGACATTGAAACCTATCAAGCGGAAGAAAAAATGCTGATGGAAATATTGCAATATACAGAGGGTAAGGATCAGGTAGTGATTTATTGCGCAAAGGAAAAGGCCATGAAACGTTTACCTTTAAATCGCAATGTCCATGTAAATACAGAACTTTTAAATAAATTAGAACAATATTTTGGAAAAAGTCGCGTAAAAGTGGTAGAAAAGCAGATTGAAAAGGTGTAAAATGCAAACAATAGTACAGAAGAATTGGAGGACGACAAATGTTAGAACCTATACACACAATTGGAGTATTGACAAGTGGTGGTGATGCACCAGGAATGAATGCAGCTGTACGTGCGGTAGTGAGAGCTGCTCTTAGTCAAGGATTATCGGTAAGGGGAATCAGACGAGGTTATCATGGATTACTTCGTGAAGAAATCATAGATATGACCGGAAGGGATGTTGCAGATACGATTCAACGCGGAGGAACCATCCTTCAGACTGCGCGTAGCGAGCAGATGCGCACACCGGAAGGACAATTAAAGGCAGCAGGAATTTTGAAAAAATATGGCATTCAGGTTTTAGTTGTAATCGGTGGAGACGGTTCTTTTGCAGGGGCGCAGACATTGACAGAATATGGGATTAAGGTAATAGGTATTCCGGGTACGATTGACCTTGATATTGCTTGTACTGAATACACGATTGGATTTGATACGGCGGCAAATACTGCGATGGAGGCTATTGATAAAATTCGTGATACAGCCACTTCTCATGAAAGATGCAGTATTGTTGAAGTAATGGGAAGAGATGCCGGCTATTTGGCATTGTGGTGCGGGATCGCCAACGGTGCGGAGTGCATCCTTTTGCCGGAAGATCACGGATATGATGAAAATAAGATCGTAGAAGATATTTTGGAAAACAGAAGACGTGGTAAGAAGCATTATATTATTATTAATGCAGAAGGCGTTGGAGATTCTATCAATTTGGCAAAGAAAATCGAAGAGCGAACCGGAGTAGAAACGAGAGCTACCATTCTCGGTTATTTGCAACGTGGTGGAAGTCCAACTGTAAAAGACCGGGTATATGCTTCTATTATGGGGGTAAAAGCGGTGGATCTTATTATGCAAGGGAAGATGAATCGTGTAGTAGGTTATAAAGGTGGAGAATATATTGATTTCGACATCAATGATGCATTGAAGATGAACAAAGAAATTCCGGATTACCAAGTAGAAGTCGCAAAAATTTTGTAATTTGGAGAGAGTTTAAAGGAGAAACACACTTTGGGTATAGAGAGAAAGAAGACAGCACCAATCGGCGTGTTTGATTCGGGAGTTGGGGGACTTACTGTGGCCCGTGAGATTATGCGCAATCTGCCGAAGGAAGATATTGTGTATTTTGGTGATACTGCACGTGTTCCATACGGAAGTAAATCAAAAGATAATATTATCCGTTATTCGAAACAGATTATAAACTTTCTGAAAACGAAGGGCGTGAAAGCAATTGTGATTGCTTGTAATACGGCGAGTGCCCTTGCATTAGATGCTGTAAAGAATGAGTTTGATATTCCGATTATAGGTGTAGTAGAACCGGGAGCGAGAGCTGCGTTGGCGATGACAAAGACGAATAAAATCGGAATCATCGGGACAGAAGCGACTGTGCGAAGTTCTATGTATGAAAAAATCATACAGGGTATACAACCGAATGTGGAGGTAATTGCAAAAGCATGCCCACTTTTTGTACCGTTAGTAGAGGAAGGGTTCAAAAAGCATCCGGTGACAGATGAGATTATCGATTATTATTTGTCTTCGCTTATACAAACGGACATTGATGCACTGATTTTGGGATGTACACACTATCCATTGTTACGTACAAAGATTAGGGCGTATGTAGGGGAGCAAATAAATCTGATTAATCCGGCATATGAGACGGCAATGGATTTAAAGAAAATTTTGCAAGAATATGACATGGAAAATCCGGATGTAGAAGGGGATCATGGTTCCTATTCATTCTATGTCAGTGATGCGGCGGATAAGTTTAAAGAGTTCGCGAACTCTATTTTGCCATATGATATTGAAACTACAAAACAAATTAATATAGAAGAATATTAGGTGGCGATATGACAAAAGAAGTATTAGTGAGAATTTCTGGTCTTCAAATGGCTATGGATGATATAGGGAGTAATGAAGATGAACCAATTGAAATCATTAGTGCAGGTACTTATTTCCTTAAGGATGGGACGCATTATATATTCATGGAAGAGGTGGCAGAAGGGCTATCTGGAGTTACAAAAACGCAGATACGCTTGCACGGAAAAGAATCATTAGAAGTTACGAAAAAGGGACTCTCTAATATGCATATGGTATTTGAAAAAAACAAGAATAATCGTTGTTTTTATAAGACACCATTCGGACAATTAAATTTGGGGATTTGTACCAGTCAAATCGAAGTTGATGAGAGAGAGGATAATATTAATATCCGAGCAGAATACGCGCTGGACGTGGATTACGAGCCACTAGCGGAATGTACAATTCGTATTAATATAAAACCGAGAGATTCTAAAGATTTTTCTATACATGAAAAAATGACATTCTAAAACAAAATGTGCGATTGCAATAGCAACCGCACATTTTTTATTTCTTGAATCTTGCAAAAAATCCTTTTTTCTTTTGTGGAACATCTAGTGGACCACGAATTCCTTTTACTTCTGTGATATAAATTCCGCTAACAACTGCTTTCACTTCTTTTTTGATAGGAATGTTAGCAAAAATTTTATCGTCACAAACTAAAGACATTACTCTTGGGCCAACTTTTGCTTTGACAATCGGTACTTTAGCACCACGAAGGTACTTTGGAGTACTTTCTAAAACAATTGACGGCAATCCGGCTTCTTTTAATTTCATGCGTTTCTTGTCAATAATCAACATGGAAACACTTTGAGCAGCAGCTTTGAGCTGTTCTTGCTGTTCTGCTTGCTTCTTTTCCATTTTTTTTGCATAAAAATATAATCCCACTAAAGCTGCCACTATAAGTACAGCTACTACGATTAAAATAATTGTTCCTGTAGTCACGATGGAAACCTCCTCAAATATTCTATGTAAACAAATAGATTCTATCATTCTTTCAGATGAAGTGCAAGATAATACTTTTCAAAAAACAAAAATATGGTATAATAAAAGAGCATTTATTTTAGGAAAAAGAAATGGAGAACTGGTATGAAAAAGAAATTGATTGTTGTTCTTATGGTACTTTGTGCGGCAACATTATTATTTGCCTGTGGAAGTAAGGACAAAGAGGAAAATGTTAAAAAGTTAATTAAAATAGGAAAATACAAAGGCTTGGAATTGGAAAAGCAAGCATCTATAAAAGTAACCGATGAAGATGTGGAGGCGGCTATTCGTTCAGATCTTCAGTTGTTAAATAAGGGGACTTCTGTGAACGGACCGGCAGCATTGTGGGATACCGTTAAGATTGACTATGTGGGAACTTTAAATGGAGAAGCATTCGAAGGTGGAACTGCTCAGGACCAAGAGTTAACATTGGGCTCTAACTCCTTTATCGAAGGATTTGAAGAAGGTGTTGTAGGACACAATGTAGGAGATAATTTTAATTTGGATTTAACATTTCCAGAAAGTTATCACGAAGCTACGTTGGCAGGGCAGGCAGTCGTGTTTAATGTCACTTTGAAATCTATCACGAGATTGCCGGAATTGACGGATGAATTATTGCCGGAGATTGGTACATCTGCGAAGACAGTGAAGGAATATAAGAAAGAATTAAAGAAATCTTTGCAGGAATCAAACGATGAGAGCGTAAAATCTAGCATGCAGGAAGTGGCATTGGCTGCACTTGCAAAGAACTGCAAAATCAAAAAATATCCGGAATCTAGAGTGATTCGTATTACAAAGGACCTCGCTTATCAAGAAAGCTATGGTGCAATTATGAATAGCTTAAGCATTGATGATGCAATTATGCAGAGTCAAGGAATGACGGTTGAAGAAAAAGTAAATGAATTGCTTACAATTGAATTAGCAGTTGAGTATATTGCAAAGAAGGAAAAAATCAAAGTTTCTGAAAAAGAATATGAAGAACAGACTGCAAAAATGGCCACACAATACGGGGAGTCTGACGTAGAGGGATTCATTAAATCCTATGAGACAATATACGGAGAAGGCTATATTAAGAGAATGATGTTACAAGAAAAGGTGGCAGCGTTTATTGTAGATAATAGCAAAGAAGCAAAATAGAATGGTTTATTTATATGCGTTGAATACTGCTTGTCTCCCAAAAGAGGGAGAGGAGCAGTATTTTGAATTACTAGAGAGTCTTTTCCCAGAACGCCGGGAAAAAGTGAAGAGATGCAGAAACGTGGAAAAGCAAAGACAAAGCTTGGGGGCTGGATTGCTATTACAGAAGGTGTTACAAAAGCATGGAATAGCTACGCAGGGCATTAGTCAAAACAGTTATGGAAAACCAGAAGTTTTGGGGCTTTGTTTTAACCTATCCCATTCCAAAGATTTCGTCATTTGTGCAGTGAGCAGTAAAGATGTGGGATGTGATGTGGAATATGTTCGCCAGGCACCTGAAAAAGTCGGGGAGCGCTACTTTGGAGAACGTGAAAAAGCGTTTTTGAAAAAAGAACAATCAGAATATGATGAAGTTTTTTTTCGCCTTTGGACCATAAAAGAAAGTTATATGAAAATGACAGGCGAAGGAATGCGATTGCCGCTTTCTGCTTTTGAAGTTTGTTTTGACAATGGCGTTCGGATTGTGAGAGATCAGAACATACAACCTTGTTTTGTGCATGAGCTTGATGTCCAAGGATATCATATTGCAGTGTGTGCAAAAGAAGAGGAAATATCGGATATTATATGGATGGATATATAATATATGAGAGAAACACCTATATGTTTTAAGGAGGAATGAAAATATGAAAACAGTATGTGTTATTACCGGTGGCGGTAGTGGAATGGGATTGGAAGCAGCAAAGTGTATGCCAAAGGAGAAAATCATTGTCATTTCAGGAAGAACAGTTGCCAAATTAGAGAAGGCAGTGGAGGAACTAAAAGAACTTGGATTTGAAGCTTATGCTCATGCTTGCGATACTTCAGACCGTGACAGTGTAAAAAAATTGGCAGAGTATGCAGCATCTTTGGGTGAGATTAAGAATGTTATCAATGCGGCAGGCATTTCACCGGCCATGGGAAGTGCAGGGGACCAGGAAAAGATTTTGAGAATCAATGCATTGGGAACAGTATATGTGAACCAAGAATTTTCGAAATTAATGAAAGCAGGAAGTGTTATTTGTGATATTTCTTCCAATTCTGCTTATTCATTGCCAAGTTTTATTCTTCCTAAAAAGGCGTATCCACTTGCAGAAACAGACGAAGCGGCATTTTTGGCAAAGTTGATTAAGCGTTCTAACATGGCAAAGACAGACTATGAGAAGAATGGTTTTGCTTATGGACTTTCTAAAAACTTTGTGTGCTGGTATGCGGCAAAGAGTGCGTTTGACCTTGGACCAAAAGGGATTCGTGTGGTTTCCTTAAGCCCGGGATTGGTTGCTACAGGTATGGGAAAGATGGAGGAAGAACATGGAGGTTTCTTGATTGGATTGTCGTGCGAGGAACGTATGGGAAAACCAGAGGAACTGGGATTTGCTATTGCAACAGTTGCAGATGAACGTAACGGTTATCTGGCAGGTGTAGATGTTCTTTGTGACGGAGGAAGTACTCGAGGACAGAAAGAATTTAAAAAGAAAAAATAGGAATATATAACTTATGAAGGCCCTGTATAGATTGCAAAAAGAAATCTGTACAGGGATTTCTTTATTCTTTGATTGAATAAATTTACATGATATGATAATATCTTATTATGTATTTTTTGATAGGGATTGTTCATTAAAGGAGAAAATAAGTATGAAAGTTGGATGTGTAAGAGAAATTAAAAATAATGAATTCCGTGTAGGACTTACACCAAGCTGTGTAATAAGTTATGTAAATGCGGGACATGAAGTATATATTGAGAAAGGCGCCGGTATAGGTTCTGGTTTTACAGATGCGGAATACGAAGCGGCAGGTGCCAAGTTAACAGATTCAGCAAAAGAGGTTTGGGCTATTGTAGATATGATGGTTAAGGTAAAAGAGCCATTGCCAGAAGAATATCGATTCTTCCGTGAAGGGTTAATTCTCTATACCTATCTTCACCTTGCGGCAGATAAACAGCAAACAGATGCGCTTCTTGCTGCAAAAGTAAAAGCTGTAGCATACGAAACATTAATCGAGAGAAATGGAAGTCTTCCGCTGCTTGCTCCAATGAGCCAGATTGCCGGACGTCTTAGTATTCAGGAAGGTGCAAAATATTTGGAAAGAATTCATGGTGGTTCAGGAGTACTCCTTGCAGGGGTTCCGGGAACACCAAAGGCAAAGATTGTGATCCTTGGTGGTGGTAACGTAGGAACAAATGCATGTAAGATTGCAGTTGGTATTGGTGCAGATGTCACAATTTTGGACATCAATCTTCAAAGATTGGAATACTTGGATGATATTTTCGGTTCTCGTATTCAAACATTGGTTTCTACAGATGCCAATATTGAAAGAGAAGTAAAGACGGCAGATGTTGTCATAGGTTCTGTATTGATTCCTGGAAAAGCGGCGCCGAAATTATTCAAGAAAAAATATTTGAAAGAAATGAAACCAGGATCTGTTTTTGTTGACGTTGCAGTAGACCAAGGTGGTTGTGGTGAGAGTACGAGAGTAACCTACCATGATGATCCGATTTATATTGAAGACGGCGTGGTGCATTATTGTGTAGGCAATATGCCGGGAGCAGTTCCGAGAACATCTACCATCGCACTTACAAATGCAACGCTTCGTTATGGCCTTCAGATTGCAGACAAGGGATTGGAAGAAGCTTGTAAGGCAAACGATGTGATTTATTCCGGAATTAACACATACGACGGAAAAATCACATGCAAGAATGTAGCAGATAGTTTTGAGGGTTACGAATATACAGATATTAAAACGCTGTGGTAAAAGTCGCAGTATCGGTACAGGTGGTTTAGGCATATATAAGATTCCCCCTGCATAGATTGTAAAAAAGCAACTATGCAGGGGTTTTATTTTGAAGGAATACATCGAAGAACGAGCAATGGAAATTGCCAATTATATCATAGAGAACAATGCGACGGTGAGACAGACAGCGAAGGCGTTTGGCATTCGTAAAAGTACGGTACATATGGATGTAACAAAATAGAACGGTTTGTATGGGTAAGAGAATGAAGGGCGAAAAAGTTGACTGCATATAGAGTGCAGTCAACTTTTTTTGAGATCGTTTTTTAATCACCTTGTAAATTCAATTATCTTATTTGCCGTCAGTGTGATTTGTTCTTCATTTTTAAGTGTCGGCGTTCCGTCGCCATCCTGCTTTCCATACATACCAAAATAAGCATGGCAACCGCCGTCTAATACAACTTCTACGAGAGCATCAGATAGATTCGTTCTGTATTCTTCGTATTTTTTGTGATTCAGAACTTTATCCTCGCTGCCGTATACGGATAATATGTTTAAGTCTGTTTTGGACAAATCTACAGTGGAGTATGAGGCGAGAAGGATAAGACCATCAAAATGATTGACATTTTTGGAAACGTATGATGCAGCCATTGAGCCACCTAAGGAATGACCGCCAATATACCAGTTTTCTATGTCAGGAAACTGTTCTTTGATTCCATCAGCTGCATTTATGTCCAAAACAGCCAGATTAAAAGGCATTTGTATGAGTATGCACAAAATATTATTCTCAGCACAGGCCTTTAACAGTGGTTCATATGCGGTGTGCTCAACTTTTCCACCGGGATAAAAGATAAAACCAGTCTCCGGATGTCCAGAAGAGTAGGCAATCACTCCATCTGAGAGCATGGTCTTGGTTACATCTGTAGAGCAAGAAAATGATTCGATTGCCGCAGTGTCTGCGCAGTAATAGTCAGATGCGTATATGCTTAATCCCGTCACGCTTATCCCAATCACTACGAGTATGATTAATATAGACCGAAAAACTCTTTTTTTATGATTAGATTTCATGGTGTTAACCACTCCTTCCAATTGACTTTTTGAAGGTAATTATTTATACTAATATTATACTGAACATGTTCATAAAAGACAAGAAGGAGTTCCTAAATGCCGAAAATTATACCCAACATTAAAGAACAGCTTTTAAGAGAAGCAAAAAGACAACTTATGGAACAAGGTTATGGTAAAACAACGATTCGCTCAGTTGCTAACGCATGCAATTTGGGGATAGGAACGGTTTACAATTATTTCAAATCTAAGGATAGGTTAATTGCTACTTTTATGGCAGAAGATTGGAAAGCCTGTCTTGTCCATGTAAAGAATCAGACTTCGAACAACCCGGAAATTATTTTAAAAAGTATTTATGACGCTTTAATTGATTTTATATCAAAATATCAACCATTGTTTTGTGACAGTGATGCAGAGAAAGTATTTGCTACCGGTCTTGCTGAAAAACACAAACAATTGCGTGATCAACTTGCGAAATTGATTATCCCAATATGCGAGCAGTCTTCTATTAGTGATAAAGAGTTTCTGTCAGAATATATTGCAGAGGCGCTACTTACATGGACTGTCGCTGGGGTAGCGTTCGAAAAGCAGTATGCAATTGTTTGTAAAATAATAAAATAAATATATAAAGGAGTGTTAATCATGAGCAGTTTTGAAAACCTACGTATTGTAGACAACTTCTACCAAACATCGCTGTTCTTTCCAATGCCGACTGTTATAATCAGTACGCTTTGTGAAGATGGCACAACCACCTTGGGACCATATTCATTGGTTCAGCCGTATTATGTAGCGGGAAAAGATTATTATGC
>CAMFVG010000075.1 GCA_945992055.1 uncultured Clostridia bacterium
GCCTCACCTTGTTGAAGCCGGTACCTTAAGCAGTGAGCGACTTAAGACCGACTGCTACCACTAGGCAGCGTACGCTAAATTTTCGTTTGCGTTTAATTTTAAAATACGGATTGTTACGCGGTCCCGCTCCGCGGATGGCTTCCTCAACTTCAAAACCCCCGTCGAAACCAGTACAAGCCCTAAAAGTCAGTATCTGGTTCGCAAACGTAGTTCGAATTATATATAAGTTTTCTTAGAATGTCAAGTTTTTATAAATTAATATACTCTTCCGCATATTTCGATGCCACAGCACCATCTGACACTGCAGTTACAATCTGACGCAATGGTTTCTGACGCATATCCCCTACTGCAAATACCCCAGGAATGTTAGTCTTTGTCGTTTCATCCGCAAGCACATATCCTGCCTCATCAAGTTCCACCTGACCTTTAATCAATTCTGTGTTCGGAATATTTCCGATTGCAACAAAGATTCCGTCACAGGCAATCTCTTGAATGGAATCATCTTTACGGCTTTTAACCTTTGCACCTGTCACAAACTCATCTTCCAGAATCTCTACCACTTCACTACTCCACAAAAATTCAATATTTGCTGTCTTCTCCAATGATTCCATATATGTTTTTGATGCACGAAGTTCATCTCTACGATGTACCAAATAAACTTTTTTACAAATTTTGGCGAGGAAAATTGCATCTGCAACTGCTGTATTTCCACCACCTACGATGACAACCGTTTTGTCACGATAAAACATGCCATCGCAAGTTGCACAATATGAAACGCCTCGTCCTCGCAAGTTTCTTTCATTTTCAAGGCCCAACTCTCTCGGAAATGCTCCAAGTGCTAAAATGACTGTTTTGGCTTCAAAAGTATCTTTTGCCGTATGAACCAACTTCGGATTCTTGTCAAGTTCCACGCTTTTTACTTCAGCCAACTTTGTTTTAACACCAAAGCGTTCTGCTCCTCGTTTCATCTGCATACCAAGTTCAAATCCGTTGATTCCATCCACAAATCCCGGATAATTTTCTACAATCTCCGTGGTGGCCATCTGGCCACCCGGAGCGAATTTTTCAATCACCAGTGTACTCAAGTTTGCCCTCGCCGCATACAAAGCTGCACAATATCCGCCTGGGCCACCTCCGATTATGATTACGTCATAACAATTATTTTCCATGGTCTTCTCCTATTCTACTCCATTCTCTTTAAGCCAATCCTCTAACTCTTCCTGTGACATTGCACCTACGAATGTTGCTCTTGGCTGTGCATCTCCTGTAAATAACTTGAGGGTTGGAATGCTCATTACACGATACTTTTGAGCTAGTGGTGTCGCTTCATCCACGTTAACCTTTACCACCTTGAGTTTTCCTTCATAGCTTATGGCAATCTCTTCTAGCGTCGGTGCAAACATTTTACATGGCATACACCAATCTGCATAGAAATCCACCAATACCGGCAATTCTGAATGTAATACTTCTGTTTCAAAATTTTGACCTGTCACTTTCAACATATTCATATCCTCCTTTATTGTTCTAACATACTCAAAAACTCTTCTTCCGTAATGATCGGAATACCAAGTTCCTTTGCTTTTTTATTCTTTGATGATATAGAATTTACGTCATTATTGATAAGATAATTGGTTTTCGCCGTTACGGAACCTGTCACTTTACCACCCTTATTTTCAATCACGTCTTTCACTTCATTACGATTCGCAAAATGTTCTACACTTCCTGTAATTACAAAAACCATATTTTCAAAAATTTGGGCGTCCAGGTTCACTTTTTCTTCCGGAATCACCAATTCCTTTAATAAGCGTTCTAACTCTTTCACATGCTTCTCCTGAGCAAAATACTCTACATAGGCTTTTGCAATAACCGGACCAATACCGGAAATATTGCTCAAATCTTCTTCTGTCAAACGCTTCATTTTCTCAATGTCATAATGAAATTCTTTACAAATCACTTTTGCATTGGCAAGCCCTATATTCGCAATTCCCAAACCGTAAATCAAACGTGGAAGCGTTGTTGTTCTCGCTCTCTCAATACTTTTTTGAAGATTAATATAGGATTTTTCTCCAAATCCTTCCATATTTTTAATTTCATCTTCATAGCGATCCAAATGGAATATATCCGAATAAACGTTAATAAAGCCTCTTGCTATAAATTTCTCCAGTGTGGCTTCAGAAAGACCATCTATGTTCAGGGCATCTCTACTGACAAACAAAGCAAATGATTTGAGATGCTTTGCACTGCACTCTTCATTCGTACAATAAAGCGCCTTGGCATCGCTGACTTGACGAATTTCCGTTTTTCCATGACAAACCGGACACCGATCCGGAATATCTTTCACTCCACTTCTCGTCAAATTGGAAGCAATCTGAGGAATAATCATATTGGCTTTATATACTTCTATCTTATCCCCGATCCCTAATTCCAATTCTTCCATAATACTGATGTTATGAACACTGGCCCGACTTACTGTCGTTCCTTCTAATTCCACCGGTTCGAAAATGGCAACCGGATTGATCAGACCGGTTCGAGACGGACTCCATTCGATTTCTAAAAGTGTAGTTTCCCGAATTTCATCGGCCCATTTAAACGCAAATGAATCCCTTGGAAATTTAGATGTGGTCCCAAGAGACTGACCATAAGCAATATCATCATATACAAGGACTAATCCATCGGATGGAAAATCATTTTTTTCAATCTGCTGTGCAAAGTGTGCAACCCGTTCTTCAACAGTATCTGCTGTCACTTCGTAACCTTCAACCACTGCAAATCCCTGTTCTTTCAACCACTTCAACTGATTGATTCTGGAATTTTCAAAATCCACACCCTCTGCTTTTACCAAAGAGAATGCAAAAAACTGTACATTTCTTTTTGCTGTAATTTCATTATTGAGTTGACGCACAGAACCACTACAGAGATTTCTTGGATTCTTGTATTTTGCATCTACATCTGCAATCTCGGCATTGATTTTTTCAAAATCCTGATAGCCGATAACAGCTTCCCCACGTAAAATCAATTCCCCTTGATATGCAATTCTAATCGGGAGATTCTTAAAAGTTTTCGCATTATTCGTAATTACTTCTCCGACTTCTCCGTTTCCTCTGGTGACTGCTTTTTCAAGCGCACCACTTCGATACGTAAGTACAATTGTGAGACCATCCAATTTCCAAGAAAGAAATGCTTTCTGACCCTCTAAAAATTCCTTCAATCGTGATATTTCTTTCGTCTTATCCAAAGACAACATCGGTTTTTCATGACGTTCTTTTGGAAGCTCGCTCAAAACCTCATACCCGACATTCACAGTCGGGCTGTTTGTCATGGTGATCCCAAGTTCTTTTTCTAGTTTGAGCAGTTCATCATAGAGCTTGTCATACTCAAAGTTACTCATGATTTCAGTTGCTTCCTGATAGTATGCTCTTGAGGCCCTATTCAATAACTCAACTAATTCTTGCATTCGCTGCTTTTTTTGTTCCATTTACTTTTCCTCAACTTCTATTCTTCTGCCCAAATGACAGTCTCATTCGAAGAATCCTTAATCAATTCATATAGTTGTGCAATTTCATCATCAGTCACCTTACGATATTCTCCTGATTTCAAATTACCAAGCTCAATATTCATCACACGAACACGCATAAGTTGCGTCACTTTATATCCAAAGTATTCACACATACGACGAATCTGACGATTTAATCCCTGGGTAAGCACAATGCGAAACTTGTACTTCCCAATCTTCTCGACCTCGCATTTTCTCGTAACTGTGTCCAAAATAGGAACGCCACTCGCCATCTTTTCTATAAAATCCGATGTGATGGGTTTGTTCACTGTCACTTGGTACTCTTTTTCATGCTGATTTCCAGAACGCATCATTTTATTAATAATATCGCCATTATTAGTCATGAGCAACAACCCTTCCGAGTCTTTATCCAATCTGCCGATATAAGTAATTCTGGTTGGATATTTCAAAAAACGAATAATATTATTTTTTTCTCTTTTTTCTTCTGTGCAGACGATACCCACCGGTTTGTTTACCGCCAAAAGTACCATCTCATTTTTCGGGCGTATTTCCTTTTTCCCAACACGCACCACCTGTGCATCGGAAATCTTCATTCCCATCTCGGCACGCTTACCGTCCACGGTCACTTTCCCACTTTCAATGAGACGGTCTGCCTCTCTGCGAGAACATACACCTGCTTCGCTCAAAAATTTATTCAAACGTATCTCCATCTTTGCTCCTACAATCTGTAATATGCTGTCATGAAATCCACTAAACTTTCATAATCTTTCACACCCATGGTTTCTCTGCTGGAGTGCATTGCCCATATCGGCACTCCTATATCAACTGTTCTGATTGGTAACATAGCCGAAGAAATGGCACCCAAGGTTCCTCCTCCGGCGGAATCAGAATGATTCACAAACTTACGATAAGCAATTCCTTCCTTCTCACAAATCTGCTGTACGATGGCAATCGCCTCGCTATCTGTAGCATAACTTTGCGATGATGCCTCTTTAATTGCAAATCCGGTATTTATCACATGTCTATTAGTCAAATCATATTTAGCTGCATAATTAGGATTGTATGCATGACTGACATCCACAGACATAAACAAACTTTCTTCCAACGCATTTGCAAAATCCATACTCGACATACCTAAAGACAAATAGATCTTTTCCAACACGGTAGTCAATAAAGTAGAGGCGGCACCTTGCTTCGAACGACTTCCGATTTCTTCGTGGTCGAACACAATCATCATATTCAAACCTTCTTCTCTTACTCCTTCGGTAATTCCCTCTATCAGAGCTTGTGTGGAAGTAAGGTTATCTAATCTTGGTGCCGAAACAAACTCGTCTTGCAATCCCACAAAACTTGCCTTGTCCGTGTTGTAAATGGTTAATTCATAATCCAAAATATCTTCCTTGCTAACTTCTAATACATCCGCTATATACTGCAGAAACGCCCCTACCGTCAACTTGCCTGTTGCCGTTCCGTAAACAGGAAGCATTTCCACCTGTTTACGAAGTTCCACACCTTTGTTCATTTCGCGATTAAAATGAATTGCCAAATTTGGAATCATCAAGACAGGTTTTTTGAAATCCAAAAGACGAATTTCAGGCCTGAATACATCGTCAGAGCGCAGCACCACCCGCCCCGCTACAGAAAGTGGTCTGTCTAACCAAGTAGAAAGAATAGCTCCGCCGTACGTCTCTGTATTTAATTGTAAATATCCTCCGGCTTCCATCTCCGCATTCGGTTTGATACGAAATCCGGGGAAATCACCATGCGCTGCAGCAATACGAAACCCATCTTCCGCTTGAAAAGCTGTTCCTATGGTAAAAGCAAAAATCGTAGAGCCATGATGCTCCAAAATATATTTACCGCCTTTTTTCAGTTCCCAGTTATGTTTTAACAGGAGTTCCTCAAAACCTTGTTTCAAAAGTTGTTCTTTCACAGCCTTTGCTGTATGAAATTGCGAAGTTGCCTGCTCTAATAGTCCAAACAATTTATCAATGCGACTCATGTTTTTTTCTCCTTTTTCTTTCCTTTTTATGATACTGTTTTACATAGTAAAAGTCAACTTTTCCCAAAAACCGAATGTATTTTTTCGGGGTATCTGTTATACTATACGTTGTGATAGAAATATTTCTCGATAAGGAGTATTTTATGCAGGCAAAAGATTTATTAAACGGCTCCGTATCCAAGACCTTTTTTCGCTACCTGGTTCCTGCCATTATGGCAAATCTGGTGACTTCTATTTACGTTTTGGCAGATACGATTATTATTGGAAAAGGCATAGGCACTTTGGCTATGGCTGCGCTCAATATTATTCTTCCATTGTTTAACATTTTCTTTGGAGTAGGACTTTTATTTGGTGTCGGTGGTTCTGTTTTGATGTCCATTGCCCGTGGTCGTGGTGACAGTAAACTAGGCGAATGTTATTTTACGTTATCTATGATTTTAACCGCGGTTACTTCCCTGCTTCTGACCGTAATATTATGGATATTTTTAGAACCAATCGTACAATTTCTAGGCGCAACCGATTTGACAATGCCGTACATTTCCAATTATGCCCCTTATGTCATTCTCGGGTTGAGTGCATTCGCATTTTCATCCCTTCTGCAAACTTTTGTACGAAATGACGGTGCTCCCAAATTGGCTATGATAGCCGTCATATCGGGTGGTATCCTAAATGTAATTTTGGACATTATATTTGTCTTTCCACTGGAGTGGGGTATGGCAGGCGCTGCCATTGCAAGTGTTCTTGGCTCCATTTGTACGGTATGTATTTTATTATTGCATTTCTTTACAAAAAGAAATGGGTTGAAATTCTCCTTGGAATCATTTTCCTTATTCCGCATCCGGGAGATTTTTCAAAACGGAGCTACCAGTTTTTTAGTGGAAATTACATCCGGAATTGTTATGTTCATTTTTAATATTGAAATTTTAAAATACGCTGGGGACATTGGTATCAGCATGTATGGTGTCATTTGCAATACTGCAATCATCGCAACCTGCCTCTGCAATGGAATCAATCAGGCTGCGCAGCCGATTTTATCAACAAATTACGGTGCAGGCCAGGTAAATCGTATTGAACGGATTCGTAAACTGGGCATCAAAACAGCCTTGTATATTTGTTCCATCCCTGCAATAATAGGATTAATCGTACCAAACTTGTTCACCTATATTTTTTTGAATCCAAGTGAAGAAATTCTCGCAATGTCACCAACTGCAATTCGGATATATTTCCTTGGACTCTTTGTAATGGGGATCAACATGTTTGCAGTGGGGTATTTCCAGTCTACTGTAAAACCACATTTATCCTTGCTGATTTGCTTATTAAGAGGCTGTGTGCTTAGCATTCTTTTTGTTGCTATTCTGGCACCTCTCTTCGGAATTGTAGGAATTTGGTCATCCGTACCCTTGGCTGAATTTATCACATTATTAATAGCTATATATTTTATGAGAAAACATACAAAGGAGGCTCATGCATGATTGCTTTATCATTGACGGAAGTCAAAGAATGCATGTCGAAACTATTATTATCGGAAACATTTGATTCATTCTTATTTATAGAAGGTGAAATCACAACTTATAATACCTTTACAATCGACGGCTATCTACACAAAGATTTTTTTGCAGAAAACGAAGCACCATCACAAGAATATTCCCTTTGGAAAGATATGCGTGAACACTGTTTCTCGCTCATCAAAGGGAAACGTACCCCTTTAGGTTTCAAAGTTGTGCTGGGATTATCCGACGGAAACATCGAAAAACTAATTCAACAACAATCATTAGATTTTGAATTAGAAGATGTGCGTGGCCTATACATAAATTTGAAATATGACGGTCAGAAACTACAGTGTATTACCGGAACTGCCATGACCCTTTTTACGATGGACAAATCGTTAGAACAGGCATGGGATATGATGGTACAAAAATTTTTCACACAAAAAGCAATTCCGTTTGAATTATTATAAATAAAAAAGAATAAAGAGGGTGTCCCAAACGTCTAAACTTTGAAAAGACTTGAGGGAGCCCTCTTTTGTATGCTTCTATTTTGCCAATAACATCATAATCTCATTACTTCTCTTGATAAATTCTGTCATTTCGTCCGGATTCAGTGGTTTATTACTCAACAATGCCAAATCATATAATTGCTTGCAGAATAATGCTGTGTGTTCCCCTTCGCTATGTTCCAATACATATTTCACTAGCGGATGATTTGCATTCAACACCAAAGTTACTTCTGTTCCAAACATACCTGGATCCATTCCCATCATACCATACATTTTCATCATATCCTGCATACGACGAGATTCTTCTGAAAGAGTCATCATAGATGCCACATCTTCATTTTTAAGTTTTTCTACTTTAACATCCAAATTTTCCTTTTCTAATGCTTTGCGGAAAATATCTGTCAATGTCTCGGTATTAGCCTTAAATACATCTTCTTCGTCTGCTGCAACTTCCTCTTTGAATGTATCTGTAAGGTCTGCATCAATACGTTGGAATTTGACCTGTTCATTGCGTTGCTCCAACTGGCTGATGAACGGAGAATCAATGCTATGTGTTAAAATTACTGCATCCATTCCTTCTGCTTTAAACATATTAATGTATTGGCTCTGTTGCTGTTCATCTGTGACATAATAGATGGTAACTTGTTTCTTTTCTTCTCCCTCTTTGGTTTCTTCAGTTCCACCATTCTTTTCCACACATTCTTTGAGTGTCAAATACTTATGTTCAAGGTTCTTAAAAAGCATGTAATCGCTCATCTTATCACAGAATTTGGTGTCCTTGAGACAACCGAATTTGATAAACGGACTGATATCATCCCAATAACTTTCATATGTTTCCTTATCTGTCTTGCACATTCCCGAAAGTTTATCTGCCACTTTCTTGGAAATATATTCGGAAATTTTATTAACAAATCCATCGTTTTGCAAAGCACTACGAGAAACATTGAGCGGCAAATCAGGACAATCAATTACACCTTTTAATACCATTAGAAATTCCGGAATAACTTCTTTAATATTATCTGCAATGAATACCTGATTATTGTATAATTTGATTTTTCCCTCTACCGAATCATACTCTGTGTTAATCTTTGGAAAATAAAGAATTCCTTTCAAATTAAACGGGTAATCCATATTTAAATGAATCCAGAATAACGGTTCCTTATAGTCCATAAACACTTTGCGATAAAATGCAATATAATCATCTTTATCACACTCATTCGGATGCTTCGCCCAAAGAGGAGTCGTATCATTCAAGGCTACCGGACGTTTATTGATTTTCACTTTGTCCTTAGCCGGAGAAACCTCCACCATTTCTTTGGTACCATCTTCATTTTCTTTTTCTTCCATCTTGGCTTCTTCATGAATGTGTTCTACTACCACATCATCTTCAGTCAATTCATCTGCCATAATGGTCTCATATTCTTGTTCCCCATTTTCTTTGGCCAAGAAAATCGGAACCGGCATAAAGGAACAATATTTCTCAATCACTTCTCTTACACGATATTCATTTGCAAATTCTACACTGTCCTCATTGAGAAATAAGGTAATCTCTGTTCCTACAGTTTCTTTGTGCCCATCTTCCATATCATACTCTGTACCACCATCGCATGTCCAATGAACCGGAGTAGCACCTTCCTTGTAGGACAAAGTATCAATATGCACTTCATCTGCCACCATAAATGCGGAATAGAAGCCCAATCCAAAATGCCCAATCATATCATCTTCCGTAGTTTTATCTTTGTATTTTTCCAAAAACTCAGTAGCACCCGAAAAGGCAATTTGAGTAATATACTCTTCCACTTCTTCTGAAGTCATTCCAAGCCCGGTATCGATAAACTTCATCGTCTTTTCTTCCGGATTCACAAACACCTGAATACTTGGCTTGTAATCATCGGGAATCTGATATTCTCCCATCATATCTAGTTTTTTTAATTTTGTAATTGCATCACATCCATTTGAAATCAGCTCACGCACAAAGATATCGTGGTCTGAATACATCCATTTCTTAATAATTGGGAAAATATTTTCGCTGTTAATGGAAAGATTTCCATGTTTTACTGTCATTTACAACATCTCCTTTTCTTCTTCTAGCATTTTATTATACCACAAGAAACAAATTCATGATACAATACATTTATTAAAGTATTATAAATTCACAAAGGAGAACTCGATATGGATGACTTAAGAATCATGCCTGTTACAAATATGGAACTTGTTTATTCCGTTTATGCCGTTGCCGATGCCATTTGGCATCAGCACTACACTCCGATTCTGGGAGAAGACCAGGTAGATTACATGGTAGAAAAATTTTTGTCTCCGGATGCTTTGGTTGAACAAATCAACTCCGGATATGAATACTTTTTATTTTCTTATGATTATACATTTGCAGGATTTGCAGGAATTTTAGAAGAAGACGGAAAACTTTTCTTGAGCAAGTTGTACGTGGACGAAGAATTCC
The DNA here is from genome assembly GCA_945992055.1 of uncultured Clostridia bacterium. Taxonomy (GTDB): domain Bacteria; phylum Bacillota; class Clostridia; order Lachnospirales; family Lachnospiraceae; genus Faecalimonas. The sequence goes on from CAMFVG010000075.1 coordinate 9,971, forward strand.
GCGGTAAAGGAATCGGAAAATACATGTTTGAAAAAATCATTGAGATTTGCAAGATGCGCAAATTAACTAAAATTTGGCTCACCTGCAATCGCCACAACACGAATACACTTGCCATCTACGAACATCTTGGTTTCCAAAAAGTTCGAGAAGAAGTTACCGATATCGGCAATGGTTATGTGATGGATGATTTTATTTTAGAATACGAAATAAAATAAGGACAAGAATATAAAAAAGAGGATGCATATCAAAGTGCATCCTCTTATAAATTTGTTCCCCACATTTCATTGTGCCATTTTATCAAATTCTTATCTTCTTTTATAATCTTAATTGCTTTCGCCAATCTCTCTGCTTCCATTCGCAATGCAACTTTTCCAATTCGCTCATTGCAACCAGTCGCATCATCA
>CAMFVG010000076.1 GCA_945992055.1 uncultured Clostridia bacterium
TGTAAACGTTTGCCACCGTTCTGTTACGACATAGTACTTCCCGTCTTTCTTGCGACAGCTGAGATCCAATACCACGCGTTCTTTCCCGACAGCATCCACTAATTTTTTCAAATTCTCCCAATGAATTGTGCCATTTTGAAACACATAAGATGTAACGATCACATGGCTTGCGCCTGCTTCCAAATATTCATTTGCATTTTCAGCAGTAATACCACCGCCAATCTGCAGTCCTTTTGGATAAGTCTCAAGTGCTAACAGCGCTTGCTTTTTAGTCGCCTCATAGTATGCAGATGTTTGGGAATTCAATAGAATGACATGTCCCCCTGCCAGTCCGTCTTCTTGATACTTTTGTGCATAAAAGTCTGCAGTATACTCTGACGAAAAATTGGTAATTGCTTGTTCTCCGTCGTCTTTAAGAGAACCTCCTACAATCTGTTTTACTTTTCCATTGTGAATATCAATACACGGTCTGAATTTCATTGTTTTCTCCATTTTGCAAAATATGTAGTTAGTATACCACTTTTCTTCTTATAATGCAAAAAAGGAACGTAAAACGTTCCTTTTTTCTTATCGATTATTTTCTGCATTGTTATCGTCGTTATTATTATCATTTCCGGTGATATCTTCTGTCATATCTTTGACACCATCTCCCATATCATTGATTCCATCTCCGACTGCATCACCCACGTTGTCCAATACACCATCGTTCGCATTATTATTTTTGTCTGTTCCGTTTGTTACGTCATTGTTTGTATCATTCTGTTCTGTCGGAGTTTGGTTCGTTGTGCCATCATCTGTATTATTGGTATTGCCACATGCAACTGTACCCAAAACAACTCCACAACATAATACTGTCAAAATTACTTTCTTCCACTTTTTCATGTTCGTTTCCCTTTCATGTAGTAGTATTTTATAAGAATTGCTTCTTGATAATAATATGGACAATTCAAATAAATCTATACCACCTATTGAATTGGGATTTTTTTACATTTAAAATTGAATAACTTGTTTCATGTCATAAAGTCCAGGTTCTTTTCCTTCAAGGAACTTGGCAGCTTCTACTGCTCCGGTCGCAAATACAGCTTTGGAATATGCTGTGTGCTTAAATTCAACCACCTCATCTTCTCCCGCAAAAATAATCTCATGTTCTCCTACAATCGTTCCTCCACGCACTGCCGAAAGACCAATTTCTTTCTTTTCTCTCTTGCGACGTTCCTGACTTCTATCATAAGTATATGTATATTCTTGATTTAAAACTTCATTAATAGAATCTGCCATAGCAAGTGCTGTCCCGCTCGGTGCATCTACTTTTTGATTGTGATGCTTTTCTACAATTTCAATATCAAAGCCTGCCGGAGCAAGGATCTTGGTCGCTTCTTGTAAAAGTTTCAATAGCATATTGACACCCAATGACATATTTGCAGACTTCAGTATCGCAACCTTTTCACTGGCAATCTTTACTTTCTTAAGTTGTTCCTCTGAAAGACCCGTAGTACAAAGTACAACCGGCACTTGCTTTGTCACACAATACTCTAACAACCCGTTGACTGCAGCTGCATTTGAGAAATCAATAACAACATCCGCTTCCACATCACATTTTTCAATACTGTCAAAAACAGGATAATCATTTGCAATTCCCATATATTTGTCAATTCCGGCTACAATTTCAGCTTGAGCATCTTCTTTTACAATTTTCGTAATAACCTGCCCCATCTTTCCGTTGCAACCGTGCATAATTATTTTTACCATTTTTATCTATCTCCTTTTTTCATTCTCTAACAAGTATAATGCAAAAAGAAATCCGTGTAAACCACGGATTCCTCAATATTTTTCTTATAAAACACCATAATCGCGCATCGCTTTTACAAGTTTTTCAGTATTTCCTTCTGTAAGTTCTGTAAGTGGCATGCGAAGGCCTCCTACTTCATATCCCATAAGATTCAACGCCTTCTTAACCGGAATCGGATTCACTTCACAGAACAACGCTTCTACGAGTGGAAGTGCTTTCAATTGCATTTCCAAACTGCCCTGATGATCTCCCGCAAGATATCTTGCACAGATATCATGTGTTTCTTTTGGTGCAATATTCGACAATACCGAAATAACACCAATTCCGCCAAGTGACAGAATCGGCACGATCTGATCGTCATTTCCCGAATACAAATCAATCTTGCCATCTGTCAGATTCATAATCTTTGCAATCTGAGAAATATTGCCGGAAGCTTCTTTAATACCCACAACATTTTCCACTTCTTTAAACAAGGTTGCTACCGTTGTCGGTTCTACATTACATCCGGTTCTACTAGCCACGCTGTAAAGAATAATTGGAAGTTTCACTTCGTTTGCAACAGCTTTGTAATGCTGAATCAGCCCATTCTGTGTTGCTTTATTGTAATATGGGGTTACCATTAAAAGTCCATCCGCTCCGGCTTCTTCTGCGGCTTTCGACAATTCAATTGCTGTCATTGTATTATTGGAACCGGTTCCTGCCACAACCGGAACTCTTCCTCTTGTGAATTCTACTGCTTTTTGGATGCATTCTATATGCTCTGATTCTGTCAATGTAGCAGACTCTCCGGTAGTTCCGCAAATAACAATACTGTCGGTTCCATTATTACAATGGAAATCTATCAGCTCTTCTAATTTATTATAATTAATACTTCCGTCTTCATGAAATGGTGTAACAATTGCTACGCCTGCACCTGTAAAAATAGCCATATCATTTCCTCCTTAACTACCCCTTATCATACTCTCTTTACAGGATTTTAGCACCATTCCAAACTTCTGTCAATCTATGACGCACTCCAATTTGCTCACTGAAACTTCATATGCTACTCTTTTTTCCGTTTCTGTTTCCGTCAATTTTTTCACGTACTCACGGCTTTGAATACGTCCCAATATTTGCACATGCTCACCCACCTCAAAGCTGGCTGCAAAACGTGCGTTACGTCCCCAGCAAATGCATGGAATATAATCCGACTTTCCGTACGGGCGATTCACCGCCAAAAGCAAATCTGCAATCTCTCTTCCAAGCGGCGTTTTTCGATAAATTGGGCGCTTGCATATGTAACCATCCAGTAAAATGGTGTTCGTTTTGGCACCATCAACCTCTTCTTCTACAAAAGATACTTCTCTTACAAACACGGATAAAACCAGCCTGTTTTTGTGTTCCTCATGCTGATTGTATGATCGGAACTGCCCGGTTACCATAATATACTCACCGGTGTAATCCTGATGTACATCAATCAATCGCTCTGAAATCATAAGCGGAATACAGTCATCGGAATTGCTGAGTCTTTTCACAAGTACATCGACCATATAAAATCCTTCGCCGAACACCTCGTGACTAAACACAAACTCGGATGCCACTTCCCCGATAATAGTTACCTGGTTATTCTCAATAATCTTATCTGACATGAATTTAAAATCTCCCTTCCTCTGTCTTGTACTTTTCATTCATTAAACAGTGTATGAAGGGAGATTCTAATTTAGAACTTATTTTATAAATTTTTAATCAAATTCCGGTTCAATTAAACCATATGTGTTATCTTTTCTCTTATATACAACATTTACTTCATCTGTCTCTGCATTGCTGAAAACGAAGAAATTGTGTCCCAAAAGCTCCATCTGCACGCAGGCATCTTCCGGAAACATCGGTTTAATACCAAAACGTTTTGTTCGAATAATCTTGATTTCTCCGTCGTCAATATCGTCTTCCTGCACAGCAAATTCCGGTTGGAAATTTCCACCTTCTTGATGCTTATCAATCAACTTGTTTTTATATTTACGAAGTTGACGCTCAATAACCTCTTCGACCAAATCAATAGAAACATACATATCGTCACTCACTTGTTCTGACCGAATAATGGTACCTTTCACCGGAATAGTAACTTCAATCTTTTGACGTTCCTTTTCCACGCTGAGTGTTACGATAATCTCTGTTTCAGGAGTGAAATACCTCTCTAACTTTCCTAATTTCTGTTCAATCGCATCCCGCAGACTAGGGGTTACATCGATATTCTTTCCGCTAATAGTAAACTTCATGCTCTTCAACTCCTTTTATTAAATTTGTATATAAATATTATACCTTTAATTTGTGTTGTTAGCAATAAAATTATGACGCTTTCTCATTCTTGCATCCAAAATCTTTTTACGAATACGAAGTGACTTTGGCGTTACCTCCAATAGTTCATCCGTATCAATAAAATCCAGCGCTTCCTCTAAGCTCAAAGTGCGTGGTGTAGTAAGACGCAAAGCATCATCCGAACCCGATGCGCGTGTATTAGTTAAATGCTTGGTTTTACAAACATTCAATTCGATATCATCCGTCTTGCCATTTTGTCCAATTACCATACCGGCATACACTTTTTCGCCTGCGCCGATAAAAAGCGTACCTCTTTCCTGTGCGCTGTAAAGACCATACGTAACAGATTCGCCTGCTTCAAAGGCAATCAATGAACCTTGCTTGCGATATTGGATATCACCTTTGTATGGTGCATATCCATCAAATGAGGTGTTCAAAATTCCATTCCCTTTCGTGTCTGTCAAAAACTCACCACGATAACCAATCAAACCACGAGCCGGTATTGAAAATTCCAATCGAGTGCTGCCTCCATTAGACGCACTCATATTTTGAAGTTCCCCTTTTCGTTGACTCAACTTATCAATCACCGTTCCGGTAAATTCATCCGGCACGTCCACATAAGCAAGTTCCATTGGTTCTAATAATTTTCCATTTTCATCCTTTTTATATAGAACCTCTGCCTTGCTGACTGCAAACTCATACCCTTCACGTCGCATATTCTCAATCAACACCGACAAATGTAGTTCTCCTCGTCCGGACACTTTGAAACTGTCTGTATTCTCTGTCTCTTCCACTCGGAGGCTGACATCCGTATTCAATTCCCTCAACAGACGCTCACGTAAATGACGAGATGTAACATACTTGCCTTCCTGTCCCGCAAATGGACTGTCATTCACTAAAAACTGCATAGCAATTGTAGGTTCCGAAATTTTTTGAAAAGGAATTGCCACCGGATTTTCCGGGGAGCAAAGGGTATCCCCTATTGCAATATCTGCGATACCCGAAATTGCCACAATGGAACCAATAGTCGCTTCTTTGACTTCCACTTTATTCAATCCGTCAAATTCGTATAATTTGCTGATTTTTACCTTTTTTTGTTTATCTGATTCGTGGGCGTTTACAATCACCATATCTCGATTTGCCGCAATCGTTCCGTTATCGACCTTTCCGATTCCGATTCGACCCACATATTCATTATAATCAATCGTACTAATCAACACCTGTGTATCCGCTTCCGGGTCTCCTTCCGGCGCCGGAATGTATTCTAAAATAGTTTCAAACAAAGGTACCATGTTTTCCGGCTCATCCGTAAGATCTAAAATCGCATGCCCTGCTTTTGCTGATGCATACACAAACGGACAATCTAATTGCTCATCGGAAGCATCTAAATCCATAAACAATTCCAAGACTTCATCAATAACTTCATTCGGTCTTGCCTCTGGCCGGTCAATCTTATTAATGCATACAATAACGGGAATATCCATTTCTAATGCTTTCTTTAAAACAAATTTAGTCTGCGGCATTGCTCCCTCGAAAGCATCTACAACCAAAATAACACCATTGACCATTTTCAGCACACGTTCTACTTCTCCGCCAAAGTCTGCATGTCCCGGCGTATCAATAATGTTAATTTTCGTGTTTTTATAATATACAGCCGTGTTTTTCGCCAAAATGGTGATTCCGCGTTCTCTCTCTATGTCATTAGAGTCCATAACACGCTCTTCTATTTCCTGATTTTCACGAAATACACCGCTCTGTTTCAAAAGTTCGTCCACTAAAGTGGTTTTTCCATGGTCAACGTGCGCAATAATTGCAATATTTCGAACATCCTCTCGTTTCATCTTCATGCTTCTATCCCTTTCCGTATCTAATCTTCTAAAATTTGCACTTCCCCGTCAATATCGGCAAAATAACATTCTTTTTGCAACTCTAACACAGCTTGTCCATTCGTACCTTCTGTGATTTCAGCTATCACGGCCTGTATCGCATCTTCGGGTAGCAAAACATCCAATTCTACTTTATCTGTATAAACGGAATTCAAAATCTTTAATCCTCTCTGCCCAAGAATATACTGAATTTTTCCCAATCCTGTATAATCTGTTTGCACCAAAAGTTGCTGCCCGTGCATCTTGGTAATCACTTTGCTTGCCGCAAGTCCTTCTTTAACCGATCCGGAATAAGCCCTAACCAGACCTCCGGTTCCCAGAAGCGTCCCTCCGAAATACCTGGTTACCACGACTGCCACATCATGAATTTCTTCCCCCAACAATACGTCCAACATCGGTTTTCCTGCTGTTCCGCTAGGTTCCCCATCATCACTGCATCTTTGTATTTGAAAATGCTCCCCTAGTACATACGCAAAACAATTGTGAGTCGCGTTCCAATACTTCTTTTTCATAGCTTCGATAAATCCTATAGCTTCATCCTCACTTTTGATTGGTAGTACAGTCGCTATAAATCTGGATTTTTTCTCTATAATCTCGGCTTCTCCGCCACAATATACCGTTTTGTACTGAGTTATCATCATTTTCACCTTTTTTCGTTTTTTATTACTATAACAGTGTTTGTGCGATTTTCACAACAATTTCTTAAATTTTTCCTAATTCGCTTTATTTACAGTAATATATTTGCTATAATATTTTTCGTAATAAAGGAGGTTATACTCATGGATTATGGAAGAAATAACACTTCTCGTCGGTACTCGTCTTTTCTACCAAAAGAGCCGAAAAAGAGAAAGAATGACAATACGAAATTATTTACTTTAAAAATTGTTTTATTAGCAATCCTAGTTATTATGATTATCGGTTTGTTGGCAGGTGGGATTCTATTCAAGAAAATTATTGATGACACGCCAAAAGTGTCTGCAAACGATTTGAAACCTTCCGCATTCACCACTACAGCCTATGCAAACGATGGAACTACTGCTCTCGGCACTTTTGTGGATGCCGGTTCAAACCGTGTATTTAAATCATTGGAAGAGATTCCAAAAGATTTACAGAAAGCATTTATTGCAGTGGAAGATTCCCGTTTTTACGAACATAAAGGTGTGGATTGGGCTGGTGTTGCCAGAGCCGGAATAAAAGGTATCACGTCAGGTAGCTTTTCCCAAGGTGGAAGTACAATCACGCAACAATTGATTAAAAATAGTATTTTCCCAAACTTTAACACGGAAACACGTATCCAAAGAGTGAAACGTAAAATCCAAGAATTGTATTTGGCCGTGCAAGTCGAAAAAACCGTTAGCAAAGATGTTATTTTAGAAGATTACTTAAACACTATTAACCTTGGACAGAATACCCTTGGCGTACAGGCAGCTGCAAAGCGCTATTTCGGAAAAGATGTCATGGACTTAACCTTATCAGAGTGTGCAACCATTGCTGCCATCACCAAAAGTCCATCCGGTTATAATCCAATTACCAATCCGGAAGCCAATGCAAAGCGTCGAGAAAAGGTGTTAGACGACATGTTGGCAGAAGGCTACATCACAAAAAAACAACACAAGGAAGCTCTTGCAGACGATGTTTATAGTCGTATCCAAGCAGCGGATACTGCATATAAGGAAAGTTTAACTGTAAATTCTTATTTCCTTGACGAGGTTGTGAAAGCGGTCACGAAAGACTTGTGCAATGAGTTGGGCTACTCTGCTGAGCAAGCCCATCATGCAGTCTACAGTGGTGGTCTAAAAATCATCACCACACAGGATCTTACCATGCAGCAGATTTGCGATGAAGAAATCAATAACGCTGCCAACTATCCTTCCAAAGTCGAATGGACTGTGACCGGTGCCATATCTGTAATTTACGAAGATGGTACCCAAAAGCACTATGACCATAACAATTTCGGAAACTATGTGAAAGACGCTTATGGTGTGGAATACGGAACTACATTTGCAACACCGGAAAAAGCAACTGCTATGTTGGAAGAATATATCGCAACTTTAAAGGGCAGCGACAATGATCAAGTAATTACAAACATTACACTGGCACCGCAGCCGCAAGCCACTGTAGTTGTAATGGACCAATACACCGGACATGTAAAAGCAATGGTCGGTGGACGTGGAGAAAAAACATCCAACATGAGTTTGAATCGTGCAACGCAATCTCCAAGACAACCGGGTTCTACTTTCAAGGTTTTATCTACATTCGTTCCTGCATTGGATGCGAAAGGAAATACCCTTGCAACTTTGATTGAAGATTCTCCTTTCAGATATGCAAACGGTGGTGCTTATGTAAAGAACTGGTGGGGAAGTAGTTATAAAGGCCATTTGACAATCCGCTATTGTATTCAACAATCGGCCAATGTTTGTACTGTTAAGAAATATACAGAAATCACGCCTGAATTAGGATTAAAATATTTGCTGGAAAACTTCGCATTTACAACATTGGATGCTGTGAACGATTCCGGTCAAGCCACTTCACTCGGTGGTATCACCAATGGTGTTTATAACATTGAATTAACTGCAGCCTATGCGTCTATTGCAAATAAAGGTATTTATACTGAACCGATTCTATACACGCAAATTTATGACCACGACGGAAATCTGTTGTTTGAAAAGCAACCTAAAACACATGTGGCCATGAAAGAAACAACTGCTGCATTGATTACAAATGCAATGCGAGACGTTGTTACCAAAGGAACCGGTACAAAAGCTAAATTGTCCGGTGTTATCAATGTAGGGAAAACAGGTTCTACCACAGACGACAGAGACTTCTGGTTTTCCGGATATACGCCTTATTTAACAGCATCCGTTTGGGCAGGATACGATGACAACAAATCCATGTCTGGTTCTACCAGTTTTCACAATGTGATTTGGCGTAAGATTATGCAACGTATTCACGATGCATATGGTTATAACGCCCAATCTTTTGAGATGCCAAGTGGTATTGTTAAAAAATCTATCTGTAAAGAGACCGGAAAACTTGCCAGTGCAACTTGCGAGAAGTATACGGAATATTTTGCAGCTGACACGTTACCAAAACAGACCTGTACCGGGCACGCGACGGCCACACCGGCGCCAGCACCAGCGCCTACGCCTACGCCGGCACCAAGCACACCGCCGGCAGATAATTCGCAATCTGGTAACGCCCCTGCGGCTAATTCAATTTCAGAATCCACGCCGTAAATACAAGCAAAAAGCGCTGATTCCTTTTATAGAATCAGCGCTATATTTATGCCTTAAGCACCTAATATTAGTTTTGCAGCTCCGCAAATACCCGCATCATTGCCTAGTGTGGCCAAAGCAAATTTTGTTTCTTTTGTACTCCAAAGAGCTTTTTCACGATAATACTTTTCAATGTATTCCAAAAGCACCTCTCCTGCTTTTGAAACTCCACCGCTAATCACAAAGATGTCTGGATCCAAAACAATCGCAATACTCACTAGCGCGCGGCCCAAGTAAGAGCCAAACTGTTCTGCAATATCCATAGCTACTGCATCCCCTGCTTTCACAGCATCAAACACATCCTTCGCAGTGATATTTTCGTTGTTGAGAATGGTATCCTCTTTGCAATTTTCCAATTTCCTTTTCGCAAGACGTACAATACCTGTAGCAGACGCATACTGTTCCAGACATCCTGTTCTGGTACAACCGCAAATTTCTGTTTCTTCCTCATTCACAGTCAAGTGTCCTATTTCACCGGCAATTCCATGCACACCTACAAGGATACGACCATCAACAATAATTCCTCCACCTACTCCGGTGCCAAGCGTTACCATTACAAGATTTTGATAACCACATCCGCCACCTTTCCACATTTCTCCCAAGGCAGCTACATTTGCATCATTACCAATCTTCACTTTAAGACCAGTCAACTGCTCTAACTCATGTTTTACTTCCTTATAGCCCCAACCTAAATTGGCAGTGCTCTTAACCACGCTTTCTCCTTGTACTGCTGCCGGAACACCTACTCCTACTCCTACAATATCTTCCTTTTCTACATTGTGCTTTTTTAGATTTTCTTGAATAGATTTTGCAGTGTCTGGAAGAATGTATTCTCCTTGGTTCTCTTTTCTCGTTGGAATCTCCCACTTATCAACAAGTGTGCCATCTACTTGAAATAAGCCCAACTTTACAGTAGTTCCTCCTATATCCACACCAAAACAATATTTCATCTCTGCTTCCCTCTCTATCTATCTTGTGTTAAACTCTCTTGCAAACGTCTGTATAATTCTTGAGCTGCATTGTAACCCATTTGCGTTTGTCTATGGTTAATTGACGTGGATTCAACAATTACCGCCAAGTTACGTCCCGGCCGAATTGGAATTGTATGACATTTCACCTTGTTTCCAAGGAATTCCGTATATTCATCTTCCAAACCAAGACGATCATACTCTTTCCCTTTTTCCCACTCTTCCAATGTGATAACCAAATCAATGTTTTGAGTTTCCTTTACACTCTGTACACCGTACAAAGATTTAATATCTATGATACCGATTCCTCTGAGTTCAATCAAATGTTTTGTAATGCTCGGTGCACTTCCTACCAAAGTATCATCACTGACTTTTCTGATTTCCACTGCATCATCCGTTACCAAACGATGTCCACGTTTAATCAACTCTAATGCTAATTCACTCTTTCCGATACCGCTCTCTCCTCGAATTAAAACACCCACACCATAAACATCCACCAAAACTCCGTGGATGGAAATACATGGTGCCAACTGAACATTGAGCCAACGAATAACCTCTGCCTGAAATGGAGATGTCTTCTTTTCCGTTACCAACACCGGTGTGCCAGTTTCATTTGCCTGACGAAGCAGCTCACCATCTGGTTGAATCAGAGATGTATAAATCAAACATGGTATTCCATGCGCTAACAACTGTTTATAAATACTCTTTTTTCTCTCCTCATCTAAAGTCTCCAGATACGTATGTTCCACAATCCCGATGATTTGTACGCGTACAGAATCAAAATACTCAAAATAACCAGTCAGTTGCAGTGCTGGCCGATTTATCTCCGGCACCGTAATATATTTGCCTTCCAAATCAATATCCGGTGTGAGATTTTTTAAATTCATTTTTTCGATCAATTCCGTGAGTTTTACACCTTGTACCATTCTATCTACTCCTTTATTTCAATCAATATTATCATATCACTAATGAAAAAATTTGTATACTTCTATTGCAGAATTTTCATTCATAGCCGGAATGCTTTTCAACTCATCAACACTGGCATTCTTAATTGCTTCTATATTTTCAAAATGCCTCATAAGTGCCTTCCTTCTCGCAGGACCAATGCCATGAATCTCATCCAAAATGGAATGTACCTGTCCCCGACTACGAAGTTTTCTATGAAATTCAATAGCAAATCGATGTGCCTCATCCTGAATCCGGGTAATTAATTTGAATCCTTCTGAATTTCTCTCAAGGGGAACCTCCCGATTTTGAAAATAGAGTCCTCTGGTTCTGTGATTATCATCCTTAACCATGCCGCATACCGGTATCTGCAATCCCATTTTCTCCAACACAGACAAGGCAATATTCACTTGTCCTTTTCCTCCATCCATCATGATTAAATCCGGAAAGGAAGTGAAACTGTCCTTTTCTTTTCCTGCATGCAGCTCTTCCATTCCGTGTCTAAACCGTCTTGTAAGAACCTCCTCCATGCTGGCATAATCATCCGGTCCCTGCACATTCTTGATTTTAAATTTACGATAGTCGGTGCGTTTTGGTTTTCCTTTTTCATAGACAACCATAGAACCAACAGATGCGAAACCACTGGTATTAGAAATATCAAAAGCTTCTATTCGCACTATATTTTGTAAACCAAGCAATCTTTCGATTTCTTTGACCGCTCCTATAGTTCTTCCTTCATCTCTCTTTAATCGTTCTTTATCTGTATTCAAAATGAGTATTGCATTCTTTTTAGCCAGTTGGACTAATTTTTCTTTCTCACCTTTTTGAGGAACAATAATCCGTACTCGGTGCTCTCTTTTTTTAGTAAGCCATTGCTCCAAAAGTTCTTGTTCTGCCAGTTGCTCGTGTGTCATCACTTCCGCAGGCACGAATGGTGTGCCCGCATAGAACTGCTTTATAAAATTCTCAAGAAGTTCACTGTCAGACACATCAGAAGCATTTCTCAAAAAGAAATGGTCCCGCCCTATTAATCTTCCGGAACGAACGAAAAAGATTTGTACAACTGCATCTTCTTCATCTTTCGCAACTGCAAGAATATCTCTATCTTCTCCGCGGCTGTCCGTAATCTTTTGTTTCTCGGCAATTTTTCTAACACTGTCAATCAATTCACGATATTCGATAGCTCGCTCAAAATCCAAATCTTCCGAAGCCTCTTGCATCTTCGCCTTCAATTCTCGCAAAACATCATCATAATGTCCGTTTAAAAAACGAATCACTTTCTCAATGGTCTCTCTGTATGCCTCCTGCGTGATAAACCCCTGACAAGGAGCTTCACACTGCTTGATGTGATAATTCAAACATGGCCTTTCTTTTCCGATGTCCCTCGGAAGATTGCGATGGCAATTTCTCACATGATACAATTTTCGCATCAACTCAATGGTATCTTTCACTGCACCCACGCTAGTGAACGGGCCGAAATACTTCGCCCTATCCTTTTCCATTGTCCGGGCTAACACAATTCGTGGATAAGGTTCATTGACCGTCACTTTAATAAACGGATAACCCTTATCATCCACTAACATAGTGTTATACTTCGGTCTGTGTTCCTTAATCAGATTACACTCCAAAACCAAAGCTTCCAATTCCGAATCCGTAACAATATATTCAAACCTATGAATATGGCTCACCATCTGTTCAATCTTAGCGCCCTTATTTCTACTTGTTTGAAAATATTGACGCACACGATTCTTCAAACTGATAGCCTTGCCTACATATATAATATTATCTTTTTCATCATGCATTAGATAAACACCCGGCCTTGCCGGAAGTTTCTTCAATTCTTCTTCAATGTTAAACATATTCTTCTCCGTGAATTCTAGATACAACTATTATAACACGTAAAAAAAGGAATCTGCAATCATCTGCAAATTCCTTTTTCTTCTTTGTCTATTCCTCTTCAAAAAGAGCCTCCGCATCATCATTGACCTGACGGAAAATTTCCATAAATTCTTTACCTGTTATCGTTTCCTTTTCAATTAGGAAGGCGGCAATCTTATCCAATGCTGCTCGGTTTTCCAGAAGTAATCTCTTTGCCTCCTCATATGCCACCTTCAACATTTTCATTACTTCTTTATCAATTTCAGACGCAGTCGCTTCACCGCAATTGAGTACAGCACGACCATCTAAATAACGATTTTGGACTGATTCCAATCCCATTAATCCAAAATGCTCTGACATTCCATATTGCGTTACCATAGCACGTGCCAATTTGGTGGCACGTTCAATGTCATTGGATGCTCCTGTAGTCACCGTATCAAACACGATTTCTTCTGCTGCACGACCTGCCAACAGACCAATCATCATGGCATCCAACTCTTTCTTGGTATTCAGATATTTTTCTTCTTCCGGAGTCTGCATTACATAGCCCAATGCACCCATCGTTCTTGGTACAATTGTAATCTTCTGCACTGGTTCGGCATCCTTTTGCAATGCACTAACTAATGCATGCCCAACTTCGTGGTAAGAGACAATGCGACGTTCCTCTGCATTCATAATGCGATCCTTTTTCTCTTTTCCTACCAATACCACTTCTACCGCTTCAAATAAATCTGACTGAGACACAACCTGTCTCCCGTGTTTTACAGCATTAATTGCTGCCTCATTAATCATATTTGCCAAATCAGAACCTACAGCTCCTGATGTTGCCAAAGCAATTGCTTCCAAATCAACGGTTTCATCCATTCTCACATCTTTTGAATGTACCTTCAACGTATCAACACGGCCTTTCAAATCCGGTTTATCTACAATAATACGTCTGTCAAATCTTCCCGGACGGAGAAGTGCCGGATCCAATACTTCCGGTCTATTTGTAGCCGCCAACAAAAGCAATCCTTTTCCTGTATCAAAACCATCCATCTCTGCAAGAATCTGGTTCAATGTTTGTTCTCGTTCATCATTACTTCCCAATGCATTATCACGACTTTTTCCAATCGCATCAATTTCATCAATGAAAACAATACATGGCGCCATAGCTTGTGCCTGTTTAAACAAGTCACGTACTCTGGAGGCACCTACACCCACATACATTTCCACAAACTCGGAACCGGATACAGAGAAAAACGGAACTTTTGCTTCTCCTGCCACCGCTTTGGCCAGGAGCGTTTTTCCTGTTCCCGGAGGGCCTACAAGCAAAGCTCCTTTTGGTAACTTTGCACCAACATCTGTATATTTTTTTGGATTATGCAAAAAATCCACAACCTCTTGCAAGGATTCTTTTGCTTCATCCTGCCCCGCTACATCCTTAAACGTAACTCCAGTTTCCTTCTCCACGTACATTTTGGCGTTGCTTTTTCCAATACCCATCAAACCTCCGCCTTTGGACATCTTTTTCATCATAAAACTCATGAAAAGGAAAATTGCTCCAAACGGAAGTACTACAGTCAAAATAAAATTCCAAAAGAGTGCCGAAGCTGTATCCGGAATTTCAGAATAAAACTTTACACCTGCCGCATATAATCTCGCATATAATGTCGAGTCCTCAACTACACCGGTATAATAAGTAACTTGAATATCCGGAGTAAACAAGCTTAATAGATCTTTTTCCTTATTTTCCTCCTTTGGAGTAATGACAAGTTTATCATTTCCAATTGCCACTTCCTCGACTTTGCCTTCTTCGACCATGTCAAGAAATTCATCATAACTAATCTCCTTCGAGGTAGCGTTTCCTGCAAAATCAAACACGCTTAAAACCATAAACCCTGTTATCAGTGTAATCACCAAAACAAGAATCCAACCGCGTTTGTCGTTCTTTGTATTTTTATTATGATTCTGGTTGTTTTCCATCTTTATCCTCCTAATTTATACACTTTTTCATTATAAAGATTCCATTCTTATAAATCAACCAAAACATTATGAAACTTTTCTAAAATTTCCCTTGATTAGGACTAGATAAAGCCATACAAATTGTAGTATACTATTTGAGTAGTTTATTATTCGATTTACAATAGACTAAATTGTGACAAGGAAGAGCAATATATGAAAATTGGATTTGATAATGAAAAATATTTGCAAATGCAATCCGAACATATTCGTGAAAGGATTAGCCATTTTGACAACAAACTGTATTTGGAATTCGGCGGTAAATTATTTGACGATTACCATGCCTCCAGAGTCCTTCCGGGTTTTTCTCCGGACAGTAAGCTGAAATTACTGATGCAGCTGTCAGACCAAGCTGAAATCGTAATCGTCATCAGTGCCGGCGACCTCGAAAAGAACAAAGTGCGCGGTGACCTTGGTATTACCTATGATACTGATGTATTACGTTTGATGGATGCTTTTAAAGAAAAAGGATTATATGTGGGCAGTGTTGTCATTACCCAGTATTCCGGTCAGGTAAGTGCAGATCTTTTCAAGTCACGCTTGGAAAAATTAAAAATCAAAGTTTACACACACTATAGCATTGAAGGATACCCTTCCAATATTCCTTTGATAGTGAGTGATAACGGTTATGGTAAAAATGATTACATCGAAACTTCAAGACCACTAGTCATTGTTACGGCTCCTGGTCCAGGAAGTGGAAAAATGGCAACCTGCCTTTCACAGTTATACCATGAACACAAACGAGGTGTTCGTGCAGGATATGCAAAATTTGAAACATTCCCGATTTGGAATATTCCACTGAAACACCCTGTAAATTTAGCATACGAAGCCGCTACTGCCGACTTGAATGATGTAAACATGATTGATCCATTTCACTTAGAGGCATATGGTGTCACAACCGTAAATTACAACCGTGATGTAGAAATTTTCCCTGTCCTAGACGCTATTTTTGAAAAAATATTTGGAACCAATCCATACAAATCTCCAACCGATATGGGAGTGAATATGGCAGGTAATTGCATCTGCGATGATGAAGTTTGTCGAGATGCTTCCAATCAAGAAATCATTCGCAGATACTATTCTGCATTAAAAGGATTGGCAGAAGGCAAATCAGACGAAAATGAAGTGTTCAAAATCAAGCTTCTTATGAACCAAGCTCATATTACTATTGATGAGCGTAAAGTCGTGAAAGCTGCATTACAGCGCGAGAAAGAAACAAAAGCTCCTGCAACAGCTCTAGAATTAGAAGACGGAACTATCATTACTGGTAGAACCACCCCTCTACTCGGTGCTTCTTCTGCATGTTTACTAAACGCTTTAAAAACTTTAGCAGGATTGGATGATGCGTTGCATTTGATTTCACCAACCGTTATTGAACCGATACAAAAATTAAAAATCGAGTACCTTGGAAGCAAAAATCCTCGACTTCATACAGACGAAGTATTGATTGCACTTTCCATGTGTGCAGCAACTGACAAGAATGCGCAGTTGGCTTTAGAACAACTGCCAAAATTAAAAGGATGCCAAGCTCATACTTCGGTTATGCTGTCAACTGTTGACATCAAACAATTCAAGCGATTAGGGATTCAATTAACTTTAGAAGCAAAATATGAAAACAAGAAAATTTATCAATAGCGAAAAACCCTGCAACAAATGTTGCAGGGTTTTCCAATTTTGCCTTCCTATCTAATTTTCGGCAGACTGGCTGCTGCCACTGATTGTCCTACACGACGGCTCTTTTCATCCGGAATATGCAATTTGATTTTCTTTGCAAGTTCTGGATATTCTTTTTCTAACACTTCGTTCGCACGATTCAAAATAATTGTTCCGCCTTCTCCACTTGTTACACGTCCCATGATAATTACGTGTTTAATATCATAGAACATCGCATAGTATGCAATGGAATTTCCAAAATATACACCAATTGTGTCATAAATTTTGGCTGCTCTATCATCGCCTGCTTCCATTAATTTCTGAACTACTTTCAACTTTTCTGCAGGTGATAAACCTTCATCTAATTCAATTCCTGCTGCTGGAGCTAATTTAATCACGCTATCTTGCGAGAAATATTTTACACCACAACCATAGTCTCCGCTCCATTCATCGACCATAGCTTCTTTGCAATAATCAACTGGTACAAATGCAAGTTCATTTAACCAACCGGTAATGTTTCCATCGGAATCCACATAACCGACTGCTTCGCTAGTTCCCATGGCAACACCAAGCACGTTATTGTCTCCCAAATCCATTGCTCCTGCCAAAGCAGTAACATCTCCATCATTTGCAACTTCAACCGGAACATCTCCGATTTCTTTTGCAACATCCAAATACATAGTCTTTACTTTCTTCTCAAAATCTTCATCTGATACTTTTAAGAATAGCGACGCTACCATAATTTTGTTATCAATGTAAACACCTGCGGATGAAATACCGATTGCATCAACTCTTGGCATATGAGAAGCTGCAGTCTTCATAGCCTCTAAAATTCCTTGATAATGATATTCAGGATCAGATTGCAATTTAGGGAACCATACAACTTCTTCAGAATATACAGATTCACCATTTACAACTGCACTTACTTTTCTGTCACTTCCACCTGCGTCAAATCCGATACGGCATCCGTCCAAATGACGTCCAATAGAATCTGCTGCCTGATATTCCTTTGGAGCATCTGACACATCTTCTACATACAAAACTTCAAATGGTTTTTCATAAACACGAGCCATAAAATTTGCATCAAATTCTCTTGCACCGCCTTGCTTATACGCTTCTAAAAGACCTTCGTAAATCTTTTTCGAACCTGCAACCGTTACCTTATACCCGCCATAAAGCCATAAAAGAGTCTTTACGATGCGCTCTGCCACCCCATAGTTCTCTTCGTCATGTCCTGTTCCATCTCTATAGACATCCATTTTATATGTAGCAATGTAGCCTTTATTTCTTTCTACAGCTATTACTAACGGGGTTCCTCCTACCTCTTTTACATTTTTTTGAAAATCGGCTACTACCTTAGCCATTGGTTGAAACTTTGGATCTAAAATTGCTTGAATCATCTTTTTCCCTCCTACTTCTATTTACCAATTACATTTTTAACAGCTCACCATCAATTATGGTTGTGAATACATTGATATCATCATCACAAATGATAATATCTGCACATTTTCCTACCTCCAATGAGCCGATTTTATCCGCTTCACCAACCGCTTTGGCTGGATTCAAACTTGCACATGCAAACACTTCTGCAAGAGATAGTTCTGTGTGTTCACGCAGATTGCGTACAGCTTCATTGAGTTTCAATACACTTCCGGCAATAGTCCCGTCTTCAAGCAAGCATTGAATGCCCGTCTTAAACACTTTCTGACCGCCTAAAGTATACTCTCCATCTTCCATACCACCGGCGCGCATACAATCTGTAATTAGACAGAATTTATCTCCTTTTGCCTTTGCTACTAATTTGTAAAGACCTGCATTAACATGGAATGTATCTGCGATTAACTCACAACTTACACGCTCATCTGAAAGTGCCGCACCTACAACTCCCGGATTACGATGCAATAGTCCTGTCATTGCATTAAATAAATGCGTTGCATGACGTACCCCTGCTGCAATCCCCTTATTTGCCTCATCAAAAGACGCACCCGAGTGTCCCATTGAAACCAACACTCTTCCATCTTCATATACTTTCTCGATACATTTCACTGCACCTTCCATCTCCGGAGCAAGGGTAATCAATTTTATAATATCTGCATGTTCTAATACAAAGTCCCCATCCGGTGGAAGAATATATTCCTCCGGTTGCGCTCCTTTCTTGGAAGGATTGATAAATGGGCCTTCACTATGAACACCAAGAATCTTTGCACCATAACATTCTTTCTCCGCTTTCACTTCTCTTGCCACATCAAATGCTTTTACAAGTTCTTCCTTTGCAATTGTCATTGTTGTCGGACACCAAGAAGTGACCCCATTTTTTGCAATCCCTGCAGCCATTTTTTTGAGCCCGTCTGCATTTCCGTCTGATGCATCTTCACCCAAATAGCCATGAATGTGAATGTCTACCAATCCTGGGGCAACCAAATTCCCTTTCGCATCAATTATTTCATATTTGCTTTGTTCTACTTCCTCTAACGGAACAATTGCTCTGATTTTCTCATCAAAGATAATCGCATTTCCCGAAAGAACTTTATCTTCTAACACAATTCTACCATTGATGATACATTTCATCTTTATGCCCTCCTTCTATTCTATTTTCTTCTCTAATATTATTGTATCATCTAGACCCTCATAGCGAATAGCATTAACAGTGCTATGAATTAGCATTTTTTTGATATAAATTTGTTTTTTCTAGTGTTCATCTCGTATTTTATAGCACAAATTTGTTTTTTCGTTTTAGTTGTACAAAAAAGGGAAGTGATTCTTCACTTCCCATACTGTTCTTTTACCCTCCAAGGTATGCTTTTTTAACTTCTTCACTTGCAGCTAGTTCTGCACCAGTTCCACTCAGTACGATTTCACCAAGTTCCAATACATATGCCCGATCAGATATTGCAAGCGATTTTCCGGCGTTCTGTTCAACCAGCAGGATGGTTGTTCCATCATCGCGCAACTGCTTGATAATCTCAAACACCTGGTCAACCAAAAGCGGAGATAATCCCATAGACGGCTCGTCCAATAGTAACAATTTCGGGCGACTCATCATTGCTCTCCCTATTGCAAGCATCTGCTGTTCACCACCGGAAAGTGTTCCCGCAATCTGATTTTTTCGTTCTGCAAGTCTCGGAAAACGTTCGTATATCTTTTCGATATCCTGTTTCAGTATAGATTGATCTTTCTGCGAAAAACCTCCCATTAATAGGTTTTCATATACTGTCAACTCCTGGAAAATTCTTCTTCCTTCAGGAACCTGTGTTAAACCTGCATGAACAAGTTTATGACAAGGCACCTTTGTAATATCCTGTCCATCAAATATCACCGTTCCATGGTTGGAAGGAATCAAGCCGATAATACTCTGCATTGTAGTTGTTTTTCCGGCACCATTCGCACCAATCAAAGTAACGATTTCGCCTTCATTGACTTCAAAGCTAATCCCCTTTAGCGCTTGAATCACGCCATAGTATACCTGAAGATCTTTTACTTCCAATAATGCCATGTCTAGTCTAACCTCCAATATAGGCCTTGATGACTTCTGGGTCATTTAAGGCTGTTTTCGTATCACCTTGTGCAAGCACTGTACCGAAATTCAACACAGTAACCTCATCACAAAGCCCGGAAACAAATTTCATATCATGCTCAATCAAGAGAATAGTCATATCAAATTCATCACGAATACGAATGATAATATCCATAAGGTCTGCTGTTTCCTGTGGGTTCATACCTGCTGCCGGCTCATCCAAAAGAAGAAGTTTTGGATTTGTTGCCAAAGCACGGGCAATCTCCAATTTGCGTTGTTTTCCATATGGAAGATTACAAGATAAGAAGTTTCGTTCCTCTTCCAACCCTACCACTCGCAAAATTTCTTTTGCTCTTTCTCTCATCGCTTTCTCGCACTGAAAATGTCTTGGCAATCGAAACATACTCTCAACCATACTGCACTTAAACTCCGGTTGATTATGTAAGCCCACCAATACATTCCGAATAACTGTCATATTATTAAATAGGCGAATATTTTGAAATGTACGGGCAATTCCTTTATGATTGATTTCCTCTTGACCTTTCCCGGTCAAATCTTCTCCTTGTAAGTAAAAATGACCGGTGGTCGGACGATACACGCCTGTAAGCATATTGAAAATAGTTGTTTTTCCTGCTCCGTTCGGTCCTACCAAGCCATACAATTGTTTCTTTTTAATCTCTATATTTACATCTTGTGCCGCTTTCAGACCACCAAAAGAGATACCAAGATTCTCTGTTTTTAGGATTACTTCACTCATACTTACAAGTCCTCCTTTCGGTCTGGCTCAAGCGTAGACATTGTCGGTTGAAATTCTGTGGACAACACTTCGTTCATCTCGATCTTTGTCGGAACACGATCCCATTTTGCCTCATCATCCGCGCGATGAGCCGGGTCATGTTTTGCTTTTGTAATCTTTCGAAGGAAATTCTTCATTGAATTTCTCTCACGGAATGCTTTTAATGCCGGCGCATTGTTATAAACAACAAGGACAATCAAAATCAATGCATATAACAAATCTTGCAATACTGCCGTTTCTCCCGTAAGAATCGTTTGTAACTCCACATCTAAAACAGTAATTAATGTTGCCGCAATAATGGAACCATTAATACTTCCCATGCCACCTAAAACAACCATAACCAAAATCTCAATGGAGTAATTATAGTTAAATTTCGCGCTTTGGATGGTGTAATTGCTATAACTGTAAAGTACCCCGGCAATTCCCGCAAAAAATGCTGCAATGGTAAATACTGTTAATTTGTATTTTGTAATGTTAATTCCCGTTGCTCTGGCTGCAATCTCATTATCACGAATGGATGTGATTGCCCTTCCATGTTTAGAACGGATTAAATTCTGAATTACCGCAAGACATATCAATACTGCCACAAATGCTATAATAAACAAAACATTCTTATCATAACGTGGAGTATCAAGTCCAAGAGGTCCTCCAAAAGATGCATCACTGGAATTCAAGAATAAGGAGCGAACGATCTCGCCAAATGCAAGCGTTACAATGGCCAAATAGTCTCCCTTTAATCGCAGTGCTGGAAGTCCAATAATGACGCCACAAAGGGCCGCTACCGCTCCACCGACTAATAGGGAAATAAGCAATGATAATATACCGTTCCCCAAAGATGCTTCTAATAAGCAAGCCGTTTTCCCACCAAGGTATGCACCTACACACATGAAACCTGCATGTCCCAACGACAATTCTCCCAAGAATCCTACAACAACACTCAAAGATACGGTTAACAAAACTGCAATTGCAATCTTTTCCAAAAGGTATATTGTCGAAGAAGTGAGCGCATTACTCATGGACATTATTGCAAAAAGAATCGTTACCACCGCAATCACAATATAGTTTAAATAGTGTTTCCACTTGATATTTTTCAAAGATTTCGCCATTATACCTTCTCCCTTCTAACCTTACCTAAAATACCCGTAGGTCTGACAAGGAGTATAATAATTAAAATCAAAAATTCAATTGCATCCGTGTACGGTGCAATTGCTGCACTTTTGGATGTAACTGCTTCCACAATCCCTAATAACAAACCACCAATCATGGCTCCCGGTATAGAACCAATACCTCCAATTACAGCTGCTGTAAAGGCCTTGATACCCGGCATTGCACCCAAAGTGTTTGTAAGACTCGGTGCCTTCATAAGCATAAAGAATCCTGCAAGTGCTGCAAGTGCAGAACCTATTGCAAAAGTAATCATGATAATTCTATTTACGTTAATCCCCATAAGTTGTGCAGCTCCCCTGTCCTCTGACACGGCAACCATTGCCCTTCCTGTTTTTGTTTTCTTAACAAACAAGGTAAGTGCAACCATTACAATTGCCGAACATACAAGCGTAACAATAATATAGTACGGGATTTTCAACGCACCGATTTCCATATTTCCCATCTCTGCTACAATTACCATTTTCGGTGCTGTTCCGAAAATCATCTGTGCAGTACTTTGCAACAAATAACTTACACCAATGGCAGTAATCAATACTGCCAATGGCGATGCACCTCGTAAGGGTTTATATGCAATTTTTTCAACTGAAATTCCCAATAACATACAAAAGATAATTGCTACACCAAGTCCTAGT
The DNA here is from genome assembly GCA_945992055.1 of uncultured Clostridia bacterium. Classification (GTDB taxonomy): domain Bacteria; phylum Bacillota; class Clostridia; order Lachnospirales; family Lachnospiraceae; genus Faecalimonas. Next base: position 22,800 of record CAMFVG010000076.1, read on the forward strand.
ATAGGATTTTTCGTTGCAATCATAGTTGTATAAATGGCATATCCTCCGACCATGATAATGTCACCATGGGCAAAATTTAGCATTTTTGCAATACCATATACCATGGTATATCCTAGTGCAATCATGGCGTATGTACCACCTGAACTCAGTCCACTGATTAGGGTTTCAATAATTTCCATAAGTTCTCCTATTTAGTCGCTTCTTTAATGACGTATTTTACAGCATCTTTCTTTACGTAACCTGTTGATTCCCATGTAATCTTTTCACCTGTAACACCTGCAAATGTAAATCCATCTGCAAATTGTTCTTTTAAAATGTCACTAAGGTCTGTAGCTGAAATTGTTACAGGGATTTCTTTTCCACTGTCAATAGCTGCTTTCATTGCATTATAGATTGCATATACACAGTCATAAGCAGATGCACCAAATTGATTTAATGTTTCTTTTCCATATTTCTCTGTGTACTTTTTAATAAATTCACCAGCTTTACCTTCTGTAGATTTAGAATTGAAGTGTGAAAGCATCGTAACTTCTTGTGGAATAGAATTGATATCAAATCCCTCAATAGAATCAATGCCATCAAAACCATCGCATCCATAATAAACTGCATTAGCAGCAACTTTTGTTTTTGCTTGTTTCATAAACAATGATGCTGGTTCATAATAAATAGGCATAAAGATAAATTCATAATCTTTCAATTTGTCAATCTGTGATGTGAAGTCTTGAGCAGTCGAATCATTGAATGATGTTTCTACTACTTCTACACCTTCAAGATTTTCTTTAAATTTGTTCCAGATACCTGTTGAATATGCATCATCTGATTTGTAAAATGCACCAATTGTTTTCCCTTTATAGTTCTCATTTACATATTGTGCAGCTACAGCACCTTGGTTACTGTCAGCAAAACACATTTGATAACCATTTTCATACTTTGGAATATCATCACCTGAAGCAGATGGTGTTAAGAAGAATACATTATCCTCTACTGAAAGTTTTGTATATTCAAGTCCAGGTGCTGTTGTAACAGTACCGAGTGAAACTTGCATGCCGCCTTCAAGCATAGAAGCATAGTTTGCTGAAACTTTTGTTGCGTCATGCATGTCGTTTGTTGCAATTAATTTGAATTTAATTCCATTTAATCCTCCAGCTGCATTGATTTCTTCAATTGCCATATTTGCTGAATTTTCAACTGCTTTTCCGTAAACAGCTGCGCCGCCTGTAAGTGGTCCTGAAACACCAATTACATATTCTTCATTTTTTGCTGTATAATCTTTTCCTGCGTTACCACAGCCAAAGAGGCATGTGAAGCAAAGGATTGCACATGTAAAAAGTGCGATTATTCTTGTCTTTTTCATAATTCTCTCTCCTTTTAACATAAATGATATATACATTATATTGTATTACAAAATTTTAATGTAGTAAAGTGGCAAATTTATTTTTTATTATTTTATGCATGTTTAAGGTATAAAAAAAAGAGTTTGCTTGCAAACTCTCGCGCGAGACGCGATTGCGGAGCAATGCATTCCTTGTACGCGTCTCTGCACATCCTACTCGGAGCATTTTTTGCTTTATGGAAACGAAGTTTTCTATAAAGCAAAAAAACAGCCGGAATAACTTCCGACTGTCTCTAACAGGGGATGAGAGAATCGAACTCCCACTAAGAGTTTTGGAGACTCCTGTCATACCATTTGACCAATCCCCTATATACCTTGAAAACCACACACAAATACTTCTATATCATTTCATTTTTCCTTGTTCCTATCACCTATTGGTTATGCCCTCGACCGATTAGTAACAGTCAGCTACATGTATTACTACACTTCCACCTCTGTCCTATCTACCTCGTCGTCTTCAAGGGGTCTTACAACTTTCGTTGGGATATCTCATCTTGAGGGGGGCTTCACGCTTAGATGCCTTCAGCGTTTATCCCGTCCCGGCTTGGCTACTCTGCCATGCTCTTGGTAGAACAACAGAT
>CAMFVG010000077.1 GCA_945992055.1 uncultured Clostridia bacterium
AAGCATATATGCACACAGAATTCCGGTGATTCCACCGCCAATGATAAGGACATCCGTGTGAAGGTCCTTTTTTAGTGTGTCGAATGCGGGAAGTTTTGTGGTATCTGACCAAATAGAATGCATAGTATCACCTCTTTGTTCAGTGTGTTCCAAACGTTGGAAAATATGCACGAAAATGCGTGATTTTAGATGAAAAAAGACGAAAATTCTGTTATGATAGGTGTGATACTTTTAAATTGGAGAAAAAATAAATGAAAAGAAATCTAAAGAAATTATTTAGTTACTACAAACCATATAAATGGCTATTTTGGGGAGACATGTTTTTTGCGGTGCTCGGTGCGGCAATTACCCTCCTTATCCCATTGATTGTGCGTCACATCACAAATGAGGTGGTGTTTTATGATGGACAAAAAGCTCTGGAAACCATTCTATTTTTTGGCATCCTTATGATTGTTTTGGTGCTTGTAGAGTTGGGATGTAATTATTTTATGGTCTATCAGGGACATATGATGGGCGCGAGAATGGAAGCAGATATGCGAAGAGATATTTTTGAGCATTATCAAAAATTGTCTTTCACCTTTTATGATAACCGTAAAGTTGGTGAATTAATGTCGCGCATCACCAGTGACTTATTTGATATCACAGAACTTTTGCATCACGGTCCAGAAGACGTAGTCATTTCGATTATTAAACTGGTAGGTGCATTTTCTATCCTGCTATATATCAATGTACCGCTTACGTTGGTAACGTTTGTTTTTATACCGATTATGTTGGTATTTGCGATTTACTTTAACCGAAAAATGAAACGTGCATTTAAAAGGAACCGTAAAAGGATTGCAGAAATTAACAGCCAGATAGAAGATAGTCTATCTGGTGTGCGTGTAGTAAAGTCCTTTGCCAATGAAGCGATAGAGATCGAAAAATTTCAAAAGGGAAATCACAATTATATTGCGTCTAAAAAGGACAGTTATCGCTATATGGCAGGGTATCATTCCGGTATTGGCGCAATGACTACCATGATTACCGTACTGGTTATCGTTGCAGGAGTCGCATTTATGACAAAAGGGATGCTAAAAGCAACAGACCTTATTACTTTTTTGCTTTACGTCAACAATTTTATTGATCCACTCAAGAAACTAATTAATTTCACTGAAATGTTCCAAAACGGATATTCTGGGTTTGAACGTTTCATGGAGATTCTATCTATTTGTCCGGATATACAGGATGCAAAAGATGCAGTTTCCATTCCGAAGTTGCGTGGGGATATTACCTTTGAAAACGTGTCATTTCACTATGAAACGAATCAGGATACGGTATTGAATCATGTGAATCTCAATGTGAAAGCGGGAGAATATATGGCGTTGGTCGGTGCTTCCGGTGTGGGGAAAACAACGCTCTGTAGTCTGATTCCTAGGTTTTATGAAGTGTCCGAAGGGGCAATTAAGATTGACGGTATCGATATTCGCAAAATGAAACAAGCAGATTTGCGCGCACAGATAGGTATCGTGCAGCAGGATGTTTATTTGTTTGCAGGAACCATTATGGAGAATATTCGATACGGTAGACCGGATGCCACAGACGAGGAGATTGTGGAGGCAGCCAAACAGGCGAATGCCCATGAGTTTATTATGAGTTTTCCGGAAGGATATCAGACAGATATTGGGCAACGAGGTGTGAAATTATCAGGCGGACAGAAGCAGCGCTTGTCCATTGCGCGTGTATTTCTTAAGAACCCACCAATCCTTATTTTTGATGAAGCTACATCAGCACTAGACAATGAAAGTGAGAAGGTGGTGCAACAGTCTATGGAAGCACTGGCAAAAAACAGAACTACTTTTGTCATAGCCCATCGTCTGACAACCATTCGCAATGCGGAAAGAATTCTAGTATTGACAGAGAGCGGGATTGAAGAAGAGGGGACCCATGAAGAATTATTGCAAAGAAACGGAGCATACTCTTCTTTGTACCGGATATCTGTTCAATAGATAAAAAATATGATATAATCAATCAATTAAATGGTAAGGAGATGAAGAAATGGACGAATTGCAGTTTAAAAAGATCGAGTTTGAAGATAGAGAACTGATACATTCTTATTTTTTAAAGTTCCCGAGCAGAAGCTGTGAGAGGACATTTGGAAATACGTTTCTTTGGTCGAGATATTATCCGGTTGCGTTCGCCATTATTGAAAACACTTTAGTTTTTCATGCAGAATATGATAAGGGGAGTTTTTCGTATCCGGCAGGCGCACCACAAGATGTGAAAAAGGCAATCAGTATTCTAAAGACATATACAGAAACACAGGGTATCGCACTGAAATTTTATCATGTGACACCGGAGCAGTTCGCACAGATGAATCAATGGTTTCCGGATGTTTTTGAATTGGAACTTGATCGTGACAATGCGGATTATATATATGAATCTGAAAAGCTTGCCACTTTGTCGGGCAAAAAGTTACATGCAAAACGAAATCATATTAATAAATTTAAAGCAACTCATGAGAACTGGAGTTATGAAACCATGTCTAGCGAGAATCTCGAGGAATGTTTTCAAATGGCACTCAAGTGGAGAAACGAAAATGGTTGTGATGACGATGAGGAAAAGAATGCAGAAATCTGTGTGACACTCAATTCGCTTCGTTTGTTTTCTGAATTAGAGATGGTTGGCGGGGTGCTGAAAGTAGATGGACAAGTTGTTGCATTTACCATAGGAGAGCCTGTAAGTGAGGATACATTTGTCGTTCATATTGAGAAAGCTTTTGCGGATATGCAAGGAGCTTATCCGATGATTAATCAACAGTTTGTGGAACATGAATGTGTAAATTATAAATATATTAACCGAGAAGAAGATATGGGCTTGGAAGGACTTCGCAAGGCGAAACTTTCCTATCAGCCGATTTTTCTGGAACAAAAGGGAATTGTAAAGGAGAAGGGAAAATGATTGCAAAAAAAATGCAGAATATGGTAGCAAACAGTTCGGCAATTCGTGCAATGTTTGAAGAAGGAAATAGACTTGCCAAGATATATGGGGCCGAAAATGTTTTTGATTTCAGTCTCGGGAATCCGAATGTACCGGCACCGCAAGCTGTGAAAGATGCCATTATCGAAATTTTAAATGAGGAAGATCCGGTGGCGCTTCATGGATACACGAACAGCAACGCCGGTTATGAAGATGTGCGTGAAACCGTAGCACAATCTCTGAACAGTAGATTCAAAACATCATTTTCGGGGGAAAATATTGTGATGACAGTAGGGGCCGCCGGTGGTTTGAATGTGGCACTCAAAATATTGCTGAATCCAGGTGATGAAGTGATTGTCTTTGCACCGTATTTTGGGGAATACAGAAGTTACACTGCAAATTTCGACGGAGTACTTGTGGCAATTTCGCCGGATACAGAAACTTTTCAACCGAAATTAGATGAATTTGCAGAGAAGATTACGGAGAAAACAAAAGCTGTAATTGTAAATACGCCGAATAATCCAACCGGTGTTGTTTATTCAGAAGACACCATCAAAAAACTTGCTAAAATCATGGAAGATAAGCAGAAAGAATTCGGTACAGATATCTATCTGATTTCCGATGAGCCATACCGTGAACTGGCTTATGATGGAGTAGAAGTACCATATTTGACAAAGTATTATGCAAATACGATTGTGGGCTATTCCTTTAGTAAATCGTTGTCTCTTCCTGGTGAACGTATTGGATACTTGGTAATCCCGGATGAGGCATCGGACAGTGCGGATTTGATTTCTGCAGCCAGTGTGGCTACACGTATCCTTGGGTTTGTAAATGCACCGACATTACAACAAAAAATGGTTGTAAAATGTTTGGATGAGAAGACAGATATTTCTTACTATGATAGAAATAGAGAGACATTGTACAATGGACTTTTAGAGTGTGGATTTACGTGTATTAAGCCGGAAGGCGCATTTTATCTGTTTGTGAAATCTCCGATTGAAGATGAAAAAGCTTTTTGTCAAGCAGCTAAGAAATACAATATCCTGATTGTTCCGGGAAGTTCGTTTGGGTGCCCGGGATATGTGCGCATGGCATATTGTGTATCTTATGAAACCATCGTAAATTCATTACCAAAATTTAAAGAACTCGCAAAGGAATACTTCTAATGAAAGCATTTGAAAAAAATATTCGAAAAGTAGAGCCTTACGTTCCGGGCGAACAACCGAAACGTCAGGTGATTAAATTAAATACGAATGAGAATCCATATCCGCCTGCTCCGGGAGTTTCAAAAGCTCTTATGCAGATGGACGTTGATCGCATGAGACTATATCCGGATCCTACTGCAAGTGATTTGGTACATACTTTAGCGGAATATTATCATGTGCAAGATGAGCAGGTATTTGTAGGTGTTGGTTCAGATGATGTACTTGCAATGTGCTTTTTGACGTTTTTTAATTCCGATCAACCGATTTTATTTCCGGATATAACGTATTCATTTTATAAGGTGTGGGCAGAATTGTATCGTATACCATATGAATGTCCGGCAGTAAATGATGAATTTCGTATTGTGAAAGAAGATTATTATAAAGCAAATGGTGGTGTGATTTTCCCAAATCCAAATGCCCCGACTTCTATTTATGAAAATCTGGAATTTATAGAAGACATTTTACAACACAATCAAGATGTTATCGTAATTGTTGATGAGGCATATGTTGATTTTGCAGGTAGGTCTGCAATAGAGCTGATAGACAGATATGAAAATCTGTTGGTAGTACAAACTTTTTCTAAAGCACGCTCTATGGCAGGTATGCGTATTGGATATGCTATCGGTAATGCCACTTTGATTAAATACTTAAATGATGCTAAATACTCGTTCAATTCCTATACAATGAATCAGACATCATTAGCTTGTGGCGTAGAAGCTGTTGTAGACAAGGCGTATTTTGAAGAGCATGTAAGTAAAATAAAAGATACTAGGGAATGGACCAAGAAAGAATTAGCCAAATTGGGGTTTTCATTTCCGGATTCTCAAGCAAATTTTATTTTTGCCACGCATGAAAAATATGATGCAAAAGAGTTGTTTGAAGCATTAAAAGCAGCAGATATTTATGTTCGATATTTGGGTGGAGAACGAATCAAAAACTATTTGCGTATCACAGTTGGAACTAAAGAGGAAATGGAAACGTTAATTGCGTTTTTAGCAAATTATAATCGTTGACATGGTTTCGGAAAATTCTTATAATTAATATATATTTTGAAGTGAGGTGATGGGTATGCAAATGAGACAGAGAGATGAAGAGAAAAGAACAAAAGTCTGGCGAGTTGTGTTATTGGGTTCCACCATTCTCATTGCATTAATTGTTGGATTCTTTTTTGTTAAGTTGATGATGAGAAATCCACTTCAGGGAAATTGGGTATCGGAACAGAAAGGATACTACCTGCATATGGATGAAAGTGACGAAATAAAAGATGAAGTAGAGGTTACGGTAGCGATTGAAAATGTGCTTGTAGAAGTGGAACTGGATTATGCAATTGATAAAGCTGCGAAAATGATTACTTTCAAGGCTGATGCAGACACTTATGCAGATGCTTTAGAGGATTACAAGGATCGGATCACGATAGAAGCACTCGATGAGCGTTTGGCTGATATTGTAACCGCCTTTGATTATAGTTTGGAAAGAGATAGGTTAATATTAACAGAACGCGAATACGGAGAACAATTCATATTTACAAGACTGAAGTAAAAATAGCCCTCCATGATGACATGGAGGGTTTTTGGTCTGTTTTTGAAAGAGATGGAGGATGAATATGAAGCGAAATGAGACGAAAGTAATTCAAATAGGAAATGTAAAAATCGGTGGGGGAAACCCAATTGCGATTCAATCTATGACCAATACGAAAACAGAAGATGTGGAAGCGACAGTAGCGCAAATTTTGGCATTGGAAGCAGTTGGATGTGAGATTATTCGTTGTGCAGTACCTACAATGGAAGCGGCGTTGGCACTTCGGGAAATCAAGAAGCAGATTCATATTCCTTTAGTTGCAGATATTCATTTTGATTATAAATTGGCAATTGCCGCTATTGAAAATGGTGCGGATAAGATTCGTATTAATCCCGGGAATATCGGTGATAAGGAGCGAGTGCGTCAAGTTGTGGAAAAGGCCAAAGAATATGGTGTGCCGATTCGTGTCGGTGTAAACAGTGGTTCTTTGGAAAAAGAATTAGTAGAAAAATACGGCGGTGTGACAGCAGAAGGAATTGTAGAAAGTGCGCTGGACAAGGTGTCCATTATTGAGGACATGGGATATGATAATATTGTCGTAAGTATTAAATCTTCCAATGTTATGATGTGTGTCAGAGCACATGAACTGTTAGCACAAACATGTAAGTATCCGTTACATATCGGAATTACAGAATCCGGAACAGTCACATCCGGAAACATCAAGTCATCAGTAGGACTTGGAATTATGCTATATCAAGGTTTGGGTGACACAATTCGCGTATCGCTCACAGGCGACCCGTTAGAGGAGATTAAATCGGCGAAATTGATTTTGAAATCGCTGGGTCTCAGACAGGGAGGTATTGAAGTTGTTTCTTGTCCGACGTGCGGTCGAACAAAAATCGATTTAATTGGGCTTGCCAATCAAGTAGAAAACATGGTGGCAGACATTCCACTTAATCTCAAGGTTGCAGTAATGGGATGCGTTGTAAACGGCCCGGGTGAAGCTAAAGAAGCGGATATAGGAATCGCCGGAGGAGTCGGTGAAGGACTTTTGATTAAAAAAGGTGAAGTTGTGAAAAAAGTGAAAGAAGAGGACTTGCTGGAGACCCTCAGACAGGAGCTTTTGCACTGGGAAGAGCACTAAAAGGAGAACGTATGAGTAAAAAGTTTTTTGATGTATTTCCTACATTAAAATTGAATCAAGAGATGCATAGGTTGTTTGAAGATGTAGAAATTATCCAAGTGACAACCAATTCGTCCAGAGATTATTTGCACATTCATATGCGCAGTTTTCATTTGATTGCAAAAAATTATGTCTATCTGGTTGAAACTGCAATTAAAGAGCAATTATTTGCAAAGAATCCGATTCAAATTCAGATTCAGGAAACATTTGAGTTGTCAAAACAATATACTCCTGAAAACCTCATGCGCGAATATAAAGAAAGTATTTTGTTAGAATTAAAGCGTGAAAGCATTGTTGAATATAATATGTTTGCAAATGCAAAATACCATTTTGAGAATGAGAATGTTTTATGCTTGCAGTTTGAAGATAATATTGTAGCTGAAGGAAAGGCAGAAGCTATACTTACTTTGTTAAAGCAAGTATATGAAGTGCGTTGCAATATGCCGATTCATCTTTGCGTGGAATATGTTAAGGCGGAGAAAAGTAAGCTGGAAGAACACAAAGAGCTTCGCTTGCAGCAAGAAGTGAGTGCAATCATCGAACAGAATGCCGCGAAACAAAGCGAGCAAAAACAAGTAGAAGAGAAAAAGGAAGAGCGGAAAGCGAAAAAAGCAGAAGAGTTCTATCGTTCCGCTAAAAAGGCAG
>CAMFVG010000078.1 GCA_945992055.1 uncultured Clostridia bacterium
CTTCTTCCATATCCAAACGTGCAAATAAAATTTGTGGCTTGTCTGTTACATTGCCCCCGTTTGTTTGTTGCAAAATCTTTTCTGCTGTTTCCGGCATAAAAGAAGCAAGCAATTTAGCCCCCGTTTCAATTCCCGAAATAAGGTTATAAAGAACGGTCTCCAAACGGTCTTTCTGTGCCTCATCCTTTGCCAATGCCCAAGGCATCGTTTCATCGATATATTTGTTACAGCGCTTGAATACATTGAAAATTTCCGTGATTGCATCCGCTACACGAAGCGTTTCCATCTTTGCATCCACTGCTGCCGCTGCGCCATTTACCACGGCTTTCAAATCTGCATCCACATCTCCTGCAACGCCTTTGTCCACAATGTGTCCGCCAAAATATTTGTTCGTCATGGAAATGGTTCTGTTTACAAGATTTCCCAAGGTGTTCGCAAGGTCCGAATTGATTCTCTCCACCATAAGTTCCCACGTAATGACACCGTCATTGTCAAACGGCATCTCGTGGAGCAGGAAGTAGCGCACTGCGTCTACACCAAAAAGGTCTACCAACTCATCTGCATAGATTACATTTCCTTTTGACTTACTCATCTTACCGTCTCCCTGCAATAACCAAGGATGCCCAAAAATCTGTTTTGGCAACGGTAAATCCAACGCCATTAAGAAAATCGGCCAATAAATGGTGTGGAAACGAATAATATCTTTTCCGATCAGATGTAAGTCTGCCGGCCAGTCTTTCTTAAATTGCTCGGTGCTCTCTCCATCGCAGTCATAGCCAATACCTGTGATATAGTTTGTCAACGCATCCAACCACACATACACAACGTGTCTTGGGTCAAAATCCACCGGAATTCCCCATTTGAATGACGTTCTTGACACACAGAGATCCTGAAGTCCCGGCAACAGGAAATTATTCATCATCTCGTTTTTGCGGGACACCGGTTGAATAAATTCCGGATGAGTATTGATGTGTTCAATCAAACGGTCTGCATATTTGCTCATTTTAAAGAAATATGCTTCCTCTTTTGCCGGTTGTACTTCGCGTCCACAGTCCGGACATTTTCCGTCGACTAATTGAGATTCTGTAAAGAATGACTCACACGGAGTACAATACATGCCTTCATAATGACCTTTGTAAATATCTCCCTGATCGTACAATTTTTTAAAAATCTTTTGGACCTGTTTCTCATGATAATCATCCGTTGTTCGGATAAACTTATCATAAGATGTATTCATCATGTCTGCAATTTCTTTTACTTGTGCGGCAACCCCATCCACAAATTCCTTTGGTGACATTCCTGCATCTTGTGCTTTCAATTCGATTTTCTGTCCGTGTTCATCGGTTCCCGTTTGGAAAAACACATCGTATCCCTGACTGCGTTTATATCTCGCAATTGCATCTGCAAGAACAAACTCATAGGTATTTCCAATGTGTGGTTTGCCTGATGTATAGGCAATCGCTGTCGTCATATAAAATTTCTTGTTTTCCATGTTCTCTCTCCTCCTAAAATAAAAAAGCCACATCCTCTTATCCTTAAGAAGACGGGCTAAACTCCGTGTTACCACTTCTCTTCGTCTGTACCTCACAATGCAGACCTCTACGAGTTCTTACAAACTCTGTCGCTGTAAAGGGCGAACCCATTGTACCTTACATAATATGCTCAGCACACCGCTCCGAATCCATCTTCCATTTTCTTCCGTTCATCCCTCTCAGCAACCGGGACTTCTCTGTAGAATTTCCGAAAATGTACTCTTTTCATCACTGCGTTTGTCAAAAATTAATACTCTGAAAGCGTAACATAGGAAACGAAATGTGTCAAGATTGGATGTTACTGGAATTTGCCAAAATCAATTGACCGTATCCCACCTCAATGATAGAATCTTGCCGTTAGTATGCTGCTACTTCGGGCATACTAAAAGACAGAAATGATAAAGGAGACTTTCAAATGACAAAAATATACAATCGTTGGCTAATGGGAATTGAAGCAATCGGAAATCGACTTCCGCATCCCATTGCACTGTTTACAATATTTTCCATTACCGTCGTTCTTATTTCCGCAATATGTGCCACCCTTGGAATTTCTGCTACGGGCGAATTAATCGCAAATGGAGAATTACAAGAAACTACTGTTACTGCAGTGAGTTTGCTTACAAAAGAAGGCTTGACCTTTATGCTAACCAATGCGGTTAGCAACTTTACCACCTATGCACCTCTTGGAATGGTCCTTGTGGCAATGCTTGGTGTGGGTGTTGCGGAACAATCCGGTTTGATTCATACATTGCTAAAGTCTGCGGTTAAAATTACTCCCGCAAAATTCATCACCCCTGCGATCGTCTTTTTAGGTGTTGTTTCAAACATTGCCAGTGACGCAGGGTACGTAATCCTAATTCCCCTTGGTGCCATGATTTTTCGTGCTTACGGACGACACCCAATGGCGGGATTTGCCGCTGCTTTTGCCGGTGTCTCAGGGGGATATTCAGCAAACCTATTGATTGGCTCATTGGACCCACTTTTGGCAGGTATTTCTCAGACAGCTGTTTCTGACATAAACCCTAATTATGAAGTTTCTGTAATGGGAAATTTTTACTTTCTGTTTGTTTCTACTTTCCTCATTACCATACTGGGAACATTCGTAACAGATAAAATCGTGGAACCACGTTTGGGAAGCTATCATTCCATGCTTGCAGAAGATGAAGATTCCTCCCTGACAACCATCGCAGCGCAAGAGAAAAAAGGATTAAAATATGCCGGTATTACTGCTCTTATCTATGTGCTCATCATTGTTTTGGCATGTATTCCTTCTGACTCCTTTTTGAGAAACGAAAATGGCGCCCTATTTGGCACCCCTACGTCTCCATTCCTAAATGGTATTGTAGTTCTTATCACCTTGCTGTTTCTTCTTCCGGGAATCGCATATGGAAAAACAGTAGGTGTTTTTACAAAAGAAAACGGTGTCTGTAGTGCCATGTCCAAATCGATGGCATCCATGGGTTCCTTCCTCGCATTGGCTTTTGTATCCTCCCAATTTATCAATTATTTCAACTATACAAAACTAGGTTCTATCGTGGCCTTGGTAGGTGCCAATTTTTTGGAGAATATAAATATTGGATTGATTCCTTTAATGATAATTTTTATACTTTTTTCTGCGAGCATGAATCTGTTTGTCGGTTCGGCCTCCGCTAAATGGAATATTCTTGCTCCTGTCTTTGTCCCAATGTTTATGCAACTGGGATACAGTCCGGAATTATGTCAATTAGCTTATCGTATTGGCGATTCTTCCACGAATATCATCACTCCGATGATGACATACTTTGCTGTCATCTTGACGTTTGCGCAACGTTACGACAAAAAAGCCAGCATCGGAACGATTACTGCAACTATGATTCCATATTCTGTAGTATTTTTAATCGGTTGGTCAGTTATGTTAATCATTTGGCTACTGACAGGACTCCCTATCGGTCCTGGAACCGGCACTCATCTATTCTAAAAATCAATGGAACGTAACACCATGGTTGCGTTCCTTTTTTCATACATTTTCATTTCCCCACATAAGATACAATAAAAAACCGGAGTATCTATGAACTTGAAAAAACGACTTATTTCTTTTCTTCTTATACTCTCTCTCTTCCTTACGGGTTGTGAACATTTTTCAATCCCTACAAATGCTAACACCGCTTTTCAAAATTTTACTCTTTGTCTATTTCAACAAGAAGTTTGTGCCAATACCGTCAACCTGCATTACTCCCTACAGGAACCGGAAAAATTCGGCATCACCGATATCCCTATTACTTTTGGTTCTTTTGATTTGAACGAAATATCTACACTTTCTTCTATTGAAAATTGGGATGCCGCCCTTCATAAATTTTCTTACAACGCATTGTCAAAAGAAAATCAACTCACCTATGATATCCTGTCTTATTATTTTTCTGCACAAAAAAAGGATATTGCTTATTACCTTTACGAAGAGCCCTTAAGTCCTCTCACCGGCATTCATACACAATTACCTGTTTTGCTTGCTGAATACCAGTTTTCTTCCCAAAAAGACGTGGATAACTATTTGGCACTTCTAAAAACCATGCCAGATTATTTTTCTTCCCTCGTGCGATTTGAACGTCAAAAAGTTTCTGCCGGCCTTTTTATGTCAGACGATGCAGTTGATACAGTGGTTGAACAGTGTAATGCTTTTATTTCTATGGGAGACGGAAACTATTTGATTTCCACCTTTGAGGAACGGTTGGATGATATTCAAAAACTATCCAAAAAGGAACGCTCTGACTATTTGCAGGAAAATAAAACCATCGTCTCTTCCGCTGTCCTTACTGCCTATGAGCAACTTGCATCCTCATTGCTTTCTCTAAAAGGTTCCGGAAGAAATACGCAAGGGTTATGTTATTTCCCCGAAGGCAAAGAGTATTATGCTCATCTAGTTGCATCTGAAACTGGTTCAGATAGAACGATTTCTCAACTAAAAGCCTTAATTCAAAACCAGCTTGATACTGATGTTTTTGACAGTCAACAAATCTTAAATGACCCGATTTTGTTTTCAGAAGAGGCAAACGCCTTTACAGAATCACCGGAAAATATATTGAAAACCCTGGAGCATAAAATTTCAAGTACCTTTCCTTCTTCTGCTTCTGTAAATGTAAATATCAAATATGTACCTGATGCATTGCAGGAATACCTAAGCCCGGCCTTTTATCTCATTCCTGCCATCGACAATTTTGAAAAAAATACAATTTATATCAATCAAGCATATTCACTGGATGACATTCACTTGTTCACCACACTTGCACACGAAGGTTATCCGGGGCATCTATATCAAACTACTTATTTCGCAAATACCAATCCAGATCCCATTCGTTCGCTACTGAATTTTTCCGGGTATGTAGAAGGTTGGGCGACCTACGCAGAAATGTGTTCCTACTATATATCTCCTTTGAACAAACCGCAAGCTACACTCCTACAAAAAAACAATTCCTTTATTCTAGGACTGTACGCGACTGCTGACATTGGCATTCATTACGACGGTTGGTCTCTGGAAGATACCATTTTATTTTTTGAACAATACGGGATTTCAGATTCCTCGACCATTCAAGAAATTTATGAATACATTGTAGGGGACCCAGCAAACTATTTGACTTATTATGTCGGATATTTAGAAATGTTGGAGCTCAAAAAAGAGATGATTTCTGCGAAGGGAAATTCCTTTTCCCAAAAAGAATTTCATCAGAAAGTGCTGGAGATCGGACCTGCGCCTTTTGATATTATTAAAAAACATTTGTATTAATTAACAAGGGATGCAAGTATGCATCCCTTACCTACATTATATATAATTTGCCAACCATACACTTGCAATAATGCCCGCAACCGTAGCCAAAAGAGCTCCCGTTAATGTATAGCGAGTCTTTTTTACTTTTGCCGCCATAAAATACACGCTCATCGTATAAAAAATGGTTTCTGTACAACTCATCATGATAGATGCTATTAACCCGATTCTGGAATCCGTTCCATATTCCTTAAATAAATCCAATACCAGCCCTGTTGCTGCAGAAGCCGAAAACATGCGCACAATTGCCAGTGGAACTAACTGGGATGGGAAGCCTATATGGTTCGTCATTCGACCTATAGCATTTGCCAAAAAATCCAAAAAACCGGAAGCGCGCA
The DNA here is from genome assembly GCA_945992055.1 of uncultured Clostridia bacterium. Lineage (GTDB taxonomy): Bacteria > Bacillota > Clostridia > Lachnospirales > Lachnospiraceae > Faecalimonas. The sequence goes on from CAMFVG010000078.1 coordinate 5,667, forward strand.
GGATTCCGACTCCCACCATTAATCCAATCAGCGTAGGCATAATCTGAATCACAGTATGAAATCCTTTTTTTGCTCCCTTTACAAACTCGTCGTAAACTTTTACTTTTTCCAGTACCCCATATGTAACAATCAAGAAGATAACCGCAGGCACTATGAAATCTGTCAAATATGCTAATAGCCTCATTTCATCACCCACATTTCTTTCTAGATTTCCATTTGCAGTAAATACATCCCACCAACGTACTAATTGTAGTAGCAATCAGTCCTGCCCCTAGAATTCTCGTTGGATTTACACTTCCATACTGACTCCGATACGCAATAATATTAACCGGAATTAGTTGTAGGGAAGAAATGTTAATAATTAAAAAGGTACACATTTCCTCACTCGCAATACTTCTGTCACGTCCCCGCTCCGCCTGCAATTCTCCCAATGCCTCCATTGCTTGAAGACCGGCAGGTGTTGCCGCCCATCCTAATCCCAAAATATTTGCAATCACATTTGTAGTAATATACTCGTTTGCTTTATGTCCCCTCGGTACTTTGGGAAACATAAAACGAATTGCAGGACGCAAAACTTTCGAAAGTGCTCCTATCACTCCTGCTTTTGTTGCAATCTCCATAAGTCCCATCCAAAAAGACATCACTCCCATCATGGTCAAACACAAAGTAATTGCCTCCTTGGCCGAGTCAAGAGCGGCATTTGTAACACTTGCAATATCTCCTTGCAGTGTCGCATATACAACCCCTATTATAATCATTCCTGCCCAAATAAAATTCAGCATATCATTGCTCCATTTTCCTTCTTTTTACAATGATATGCTGAATTCGCTTTTAAATTCTTCTATTCTTTTAACCCTAATCTACGATTTACGATTCCTCGAAGCATCGTGTAAACAACCGATGTCAACGGAATGAAAATTAACATTCCTATAATTCCCATAAGGTTTGCTCCCACGGTAACTGCCACCAAGACCCAAATGGACGGTAATCCCACAGAGCTTCCTACTACATGCGGATAAATAAAATTTCCTTCTACCTGTTGCAGAACAAGAAAAATAACAATAAAAACAAGTGCCTTCACCGGACTAATCATAAAAATCAAAAGTGCTCCCACCACACAACCGACAAATGCTCCAAAAATAGGAATCAAGGCTGTAAAAGCGATTAGGACACTTACTAGCAGTGCATACGGTAATTGAAAAATGGCCATGACAACCAAAAACATTAATCCTAAAATAACCGCCTCCAAACATTGACCGGTGAAAAAGTTGGTGAAACTTTTATGAATAACTTTGCCAAGTGCCAAAAAGATGTCTCTCCAGTCTTCCGGCAAAAACGCGTACATCATTTTCTTTACTTGTTCACCTAATTTTTCTTTTTGAATCAATATATAGCAAGAAAAAACAAATGCAACGAAAAATGTTACCACTCCACTTATGATGCTTTTTGCCGCCTGATAGGTAGTTCCTATGACACTTCCTGCACCATTTTTCAGAAAATCAATGCTGTTTTCAAGAATTTCATCCCACTTAAAGTTAATTTTTGCAATTCGATCCACTACTTCTTCATAATCACGAAACAACTCCATTGCCCAAGCCTGTACTTGTGGAATAAATTCCTGAATTGTTTTTCCTAGATTCAAAACTGTTCGCCCAAGTTCCGGAATTACAACTAACATCACAATCGCAACGACCCCAACAATTGTCACAAGTGTAACAATCAGGCTTATTGGTCTTGCAACTTTTAACGCCCATTTTTTCTGTGCCTGCTTCGCTTTTCCAAAAAGCTTCTTTTCAAAGAAATTCATGGGGATGTTAATAAGAAAAGCAAATCCTCCACCTAATACAAAAGGGAAAATCACTTTCCACAGAATACCAATTCCCTCAAACACCAATTTGTAATTCCAAAGAGCCACTAAAACAAATATTGTAAAAAGAATAAGACCCCTGATTTTTTTGATATTTTCCTTATCTAAATTCATCTATCTCACCACTTTTACTTTGTCAATTTCCTTTGCACAAATTTTACAAATTCAACAACCGGAATCACAAGCACACCAAGAACAATTGCTATCGCAAATTCTTCTAATCCTACTGGTACAAATCCAAAAGCATTTGCAAGGAATTCAATTTCACATACTAATACAGTTGCTAAAAATGAACCTACTCCTGCAAGCAACAAGAACTTGTTCTGTGATCCAAGTTTAAAAATGCTTTGTCTCTGTGAGCGCATGTTGAAACTGTGAAAAATTTCTGCTAAAGACATAGTTAAAAATGCCATTGTAGTTCCATGTTCTGCTCCACCTTTACCCATACCTATAAAATATGAAACAAGAACAAGTGTTGTAACAAGCGCACCTTGATATCCAATATCAAGTCCCATGCCGTCTGCAAAGATTCCCGCCTTTGCATTACGTGGTTTACGGCGCATAATGTTTGGCTCTGCTTTTTCCATACCAAGTGCAAGTGCCGGGAAACAGTCTGTAACTAAATTAATCCACAATAGGTGTACTGGTTCAAAAATTGAAACATTTGCAGGTAACAATAATGTTGCTAAAAAGATAGTCAAAACTTCACTCATATTAGACCCGAGCAAAAACTGAATTGCCTTACGGATATTGTCGTAAATTCTACGTCCTTCCTCTACTGCCCCCACAATGGTTGCAAAGTTATCATCAGTAAGAACCATATCTGCCACATTTTTTGTAACGTCTGTTCCTGTGATACCCATACCAACACCGATGTCTGCCGATTTGATAGATGGGGCGTCGTTTACACCATCCCCAGTCATAGCTGTTACATACCCTGCTTTTCTCCAGGCATTTACAATACGCGTCTTGTGTTCTGGTTGTACACGCGCATAAACGCTAATATTCTTAAATTCTTTTTCGAATTCTTCATCGCTCATATCATTTAATTGAGAACCTGTGATAGCATAAGTACCTTCTGTGATAATTCCCAATTCTTTCGCAATTGCAACTGCTGTGTCTACATGGTCGCCTGTAATCATGATTGGTCGAATGCCTGCACCTCTACATTCGACAATAGCATCCTTTACCTCCGGACGTACCGGGTCAATCATACCGCAAAGCCCTGTAAAGCAAAGTTTTTCTTCCAATACTTCTGGCTCGTAAGCTTCTGGTGCTTTTTCCCATACTCTTTCTGCACATGCAAGCACGCGAAGAGCCTTATCTGCCATTTCCTTATTTGCTTCTAAAATACGAGCGACATATTCTTCTGTCATTGGAACTGCTTTTCCACTTTCTAGGTAGTAATCACATTTTCCAATAATGACATCCGGTGCTCCTTTTGTATATTGCACAATGCCGTCTGCTGTCTGATGTACTGTTGACATCATCTTTCTTCCCGAATCAAATGGTGCCTCACCAATACGAGCATTGTGCGCTTTCAAATCATTTTTATTTAAACCTAACTTGTTAGCCCAAACAACAAGTGCTGCCTCTGTTGGCTCACCTGTCACACTTTCATCTGAATCAATCTCTGCATCGCTACAAAGAGCCATTGCCGTTGCCAAATGTACTTCTTCTTCTCCAAAGAAGTCTACAACTGTCATTTTATTTTGTGTCAATGTTCCTGTTTTGTCAGAACAAATAATCTGTGCACATCCCAGGGTTTCAACTGCTGTCAACTTACGAATAATCGCATTTCTTTTAGACATATTTGTAACACCGATAGAAAGAACTACCGTCACTACTGCTGCAAGACCCTCTGGAATTGCTGCTACTGCCAATGAAACTGCAACCATAAAAGAATGCAGGATAATTGCTGCCTCAAATGTACCTGCTTTGAAAAGTTGCACCCCAAAGACAATCACACAAATGCCGAGAACCATCCAGGTCAAAATCTTAGATAATTGGGCCAATTTTAATTGTAACGGCGTTTGTCCTTCTTCTGCCTGTGTTAAGGCATCCGCGATTTTACCCATCTCTGTGTCCATACCAGTAGCTGTTATAACCGCCTTACCTCTACCATAAACAACTGTACTTCCCATGTACATCATGTTCTTACGGTCTCCCAAAGGAACATCTTTTTCGCCTTTTTTCAAATTAATAATGTCAATAAACTTTGTTACAGGTACTGATTCTCCTGTCAATGCTGCTTCTTCAATTTTTAAACTTGCGCTTTCCAAAATTCTCGCATCCGCCGGAACTGCATCCCCTGCTTCTAGAAGAATTACATCTCCTACCACCAAATCTTCGCTATGCACAATTTGAACTTTTCCATCACGCATTACTTTTGACGTTGCTGCAGACATTTCCTGAAGTGCTTCTATTGCCTTTTCTGCCTTACTTTCTTGGTAAACACCAAGAACTGCATTGATGATTACAACCGCCAGAATGATAATAACGTCTACAAATTCTCCTTCCGGTTCCATTGCTGCAAGAATCCCGCTTACTGCTGCTGCCGCAAGTAAAATGATAATCATCGGGTCTGCCAATTGTTCCATAAATCTACGAAAAAGAGATTTTCCTTTTGCTGCTTCCAACCGGTTCTTTCCGTTCTCGACCAACCGTTTTTCAGCTTCTGTTCCGGTTAGTCCATTTTCAGAAGTATTCATCTGTTTTAATACTTCTTCTGCATTTTCACAATAAAATTTCATGCTTTCCCTCCCATATAAACGGTGTGTATATGTCTTTAGTATGTACAAAAAAAAGACCTTATTACACACTCTAATGTAATAAAAGTCTCACTCTTTCATTACGACACGGATGAAATCTCATCGTACTGACGTTGCCGTAAACGCGTAAACGCAAGTTACTCCCTTTTATGATATCTTTATTTATACAAGTTTTTTTCCTTTTTGTCAAATTTATTTTTAAATTTTTATAATTTCATAAAAAGAAGCAGGATTAATATCCTGCTTCTCATTTCACTCATTAGTTTGTGATTGTCATTTCTGTCTCTTTATCAAAGATATGTAATTTCTCTGCATCAAGAGCAAGTTTAACTGTATCACCTGTTCTAGCTGTTGTGTTTGGTTTTACTCTAGCTGTCAAGTTTCCACCTGCATAATCAAAATACAAGTAAACTTCCGCGCCAAGTAATTCGTATACACGAACAGTTGATTCAATAACAGTATCAGCATGTTCTGCAAGGTCTGCCGGGTCATCAGAAATGTTTTCTGGACGAATACCAACAACTACTGTCTTTCCATCATATCCACCTTCAATTACTTTCTTTGCTTTTTCGCCACCGATTGTAATTACAGATTCTCCAAGATCAAGAGAAACTTTTTCTCCATCTACTGTACATTTTGCATCGAAGAAGTTCATCTGTGGTGATCCGATAAATCCTGCAACGAACAAGTTCGCTGGTGTTTCATATAATGCTTGAGGAGTGTCAACCTGTTGAACAACACCTGCATTCATAACTACGATTCTTGTACCAAGTGTCATAGCTTCTACTTGGTCATGAGTAACGTAGATGATAGTTGTGCCTAATCTTTGATGTAATTTAGAAAGCTCAATACGCATTTGACCTCTCAACTTAGCATCCAAGTTTGATAACGGTTCATCCATAAGGAATACTTTTGGGTTACGTACAATAGCACGTCCCATAGCAACACGCTGTCTTTGCCCACCTGACAATGCTTTTGGTTTACGATCTAACAATGGTTCAAGACCTAAAATTTTAGCTGCTTCTTCAACCAATCTCTTGATTTCAGCTTTTGGGAATTTTCTTAATTTCAAACCAAATGCCATATTATCATATACTGTCATATGTGGGTAAAGAGCATAGTTCTGGAATACCATAGCGATATCTCTGTCTTTTGGCTCAACTTCGTTGATTACTCTACCATCAATTGATAATTCACCTGAACTGATTTCTTCAAGTCCTGCGATCATACGTAATGTTGTTGTTTTACCACATCCTGATGGTCCTACAAAAATGATAAATTCCTTATCTTCAACTTCAAGATTGAGGTCTTTAACAGCATGGAATCCATTTGGATATACTTTGTTAATGTTTTTGAACGATAGTGTTCCCATGTTTTCCTTCCTCCTAATTGTTATAAGTTAGTCTCTATATAGTATACAAAAAAAATGTTTATCAGTCTAGAATCACATTGAACTATTTTTTATTGTAATTTATGTGCAAATTGACGAAAGCCCTAAATTAACTCCTGATACACATCCCTTTTTGAAACACCTCGATCCTTTGCAACCCGCTTCATTGCTTCCTTTTTCTCTATTCCCTGGTTCATGTAAAACTCCATATGTTCCACAATGCTCATTTCTTCCCATTTGGAGATTTCTTCCTCACGAAGTTCCTTTCGACTGCGCCCTTCCAACACAAGTACACACTCCCCTTTCGGTTCATGCTCCTTATAATAAGAAACCGCCTCACATAGGGTCGTTGCAAATGCCGTCTCATATTTCTTTGTAAGTTCCCGACAAACCGTAATTCTACGATTACCCAGATACTCCAGAAGTTCCTCCAGCGTGCGTACCAGACGATGTGGCGCTTCATACAAAACAATGGTTCGCGTTTCATTTTCCAATTCTTTGAATATCATCTGCTTCTCTTTTTTATCTGCAGGAAGAAATGCTTCAAAAGCAAATCTTCTCGTGGAAAGTCCCGACAATGTCAATGCTGTAATACATGCCGCCGCTCCCGGAAGAGACGTCACCTCAATGCCTGCCTCGTAACACATTTTCACCAATTCTTCACCCGGGTCAGAAATGCCGGGTGTACCCGCATCGGTAATCAACGCAATATTCATTCCACTCTGCAATTTCTCTACCAGTTTTTCCCCCTTTTCAAACTTGTTGTATTCATGGTAACTGGTCATAGGCGTCTTAATTTCAAAATGGTTTAATAGTTTTATACTATTTCTTGTATCCTCTGCCGCAATCAAGTCCACCTCTTGCAAAACTCTGACGACACGATATGTGATGTCTTCTAGGTTCCCGATTGGCGTTGCGCACAAATACAATTTTCCTGCCATGTCCTTCTCCTTCACTACTTCAGCCCATACTCGCCAAGCAATTCATCACTGTATACACCTACTTCTTTGTACACAATCAATGGTCTTTCTACTGTCACCCGTGAATTCCCTCCGCGCAGACCCTCTATCAAAACCATATTTGGTTCTTTATCCACAAATGGATGCACCATTCGCATCCTCTTCGGTTCTATTTTAAATTCCACCATTTTAGAAAGTATTTCCGCCAAACGAAATGGTCGATGCACCATAAAAAATTTGCCACCCGGCCTCAATAGTTTTGCGCTTTCCCGCAGGATATCCTCAAGTGTGCAAAGAACCTCGTGCCTTGCAATCGCCTTTGTATCCAATGCATTTGCAATTCCGTGGCTGCCTATCATATATGGTGGATTTGTCGTTATGACGTCAAAAGAGGCATGGCCAAATATGGTGGCTGCCTCCTTTATATCTCCCTTTATAATCTCTACTCTGTCTTCCAGTCCATTATGTGCCACACTTCTTTTTGCCATATCGGCACTCTCTTCTTGGATCTCAAGGCCTATAAACTTTTCTCCCTCCGTCTTTGCTGTCAGAAGGATTGGGATAATCCCTGTCCCTGTACCCAAATCCAACACCCGTTCACCTTTTTTTACACGGGCAAAATTAGAAAGCAAGACTGCATCCATTCCAAAACAAAATTTCCCCGGATGTTGAATAATTTCATATCCATTTACTTGTAAATCATCTAAACGTTCTTCTGGTTTCAGATCGGTTGCCATCTAATTCTTCTCCAACGCTTCAAGCTCTTTCATTTCTTCTTTTGAAAGTTTTACATCGTTTTTCCGTCTTCTCGGTTTGAATTTTAATTCCTTTGCCTTGTACTCACGAATTTCCTTCTCGTCATTGTCCAAATTAACGACTACTTTTACCAATTGGCGAAGCACACTCACACTCTGTACTTCTCCTTTCAGACCTTCACTTGTCGTAACAACATCTCCGATTGCCGGAAGGCGATTGTTCAACTCTTCATATGTCTCCTCCTCATTGGTGAGACAACACATCAATCTTCCGCACACACCCGAAATCTTTGTCGGATTCAATGACAAATTTTGCTCTTTGGCCATCTTAATAGAAACCGGTGCAAATTCAGACAAATAAGTGTGGCAACAAAGTGCACGTCCACAAATACCGATTCCACCTCTTATCTTGGTTTCATCTCGCACACCAATTTGCCGCAATTCTATCCTTGTACGGAAAACTGCTGCCAAATCCTTCACTAAATCACGAAAATCAATTCGGCCATCAGCAGTAAAATAGAACAACACTTTATTATTATCAAACGTATATTCTGCACTGATAAGTTTCATGTCTAATTCATGCTTGCGAATCTTTTCCTTGCAAACTTGGAAAGCTTCTTTTTCCTTTTCTCGGTTCTTCTCTTCATTCCGCTTATCCTCTTCGGTAGCTACTCGAATCACCGATTTCAATGGTTGCATAATGTCTTCATCCAGCACTTCCTTCGGTGCAGATACAACACTTCCAAATTCTACACCTCGTGCAGTTTCTACAATTACCTTGTCACCCTTCTTTATATGAAGCTTCCCAGGCGAAAAGAAATAAACTTTCCCTGCCTGACGAAATCTTACTCCTATTACTTTCGTCATCACTAATTCTCCTTTATCGTAAGTAACAGTAATTCCATTAATAAATCAAAGTTCACATTGGCCTTAATTCTTATCTTCGCCGTTTCGATGGCCGAGAGAATCTTTTCAATGCCTTCATATGAACTCTTTGCCGCTTTTTCTTTGATAAATTTAAGTTGATCGCTGAACACAAGTCCACCTACATCCTTCGTGGCCTTGTAGAGCAACACATCTCTATACCAAATTGTCAAAATATCCAAATAATCTGTTACTTCTAATTTATATTTATTAATTTGTTTGATTGCACTTGCAATCTCATGCAATTCCATCTGATCAATATACTTCATCAGCTGAATGGCATCTTCTTTTATCTCGTTAAAATATTCGGATTTTGCAAGCATAATTGCACGTCCGATATTTCCCTGCGCAAAGGCTGCACACAATTCTGCCTGATAATCCGGAATATGCATTTGCTCCATGAGATATTTCTTTACTAATTTATCTTTAATATTACGCAATTTCAACATCACGCAACGCGAACGAATGGTTGACAACAAACTGTCTGCATTTTCCGTCAACAAGAAAATCACCGCATATTCCGGCGGTTCCTCCAGCGTTTTTAAAAGTGCATTCTGCGCCTGCTGTGTCATCAAATCCGCTTCTGGAATGATGTATATTTTATAAGGACTGCTATATGGCTTAATCATAATATCGCCATTTAACTGTTCACGAATTTCATCCACACTGATAGACGTTGGTTTTTCATGTACCAACGTAATAATATCCGGCTGGTTTCCATTCTTTGTCTGCATACAAGAACGGCATTCTCCACAAGGTTCTGACTTCCCAGACTCACATTGTAACGTCATGGCAAACAATCGAGCCAAAAGCTTCTTCCCTGAACCTCGCTGTCCATTTAAGATATAGGCATGCGACAATTTATTCTGTTCTACTGCATTCTTAATGTATTGGATAATGTCTTTATGTCCAACCACATCTTTAAATCCGCTCATGTGGTCCTCCTTTTCCTCTTGTCCTATTGTGTTCAGTATATCATAAATTTGCGTTTATACATAGTAAGATTTCATGGATACATTTTTCCATATCTAAGTTCAAAAACCGCTTTGCTATTCCCGCTTGTCTCAACTTGTCTTCTGAAAAATCTTCTGCATCTGCAAGAAATCTTCTACACAGTTCTTCATATTTTGGTTGTTTTTGTTTGCGTTCTCTCGAAAGAGCTCTTTCTAATCGAAGCCCATCTTCCACTTCCACATAAAGGGGAACCAACTTTTCCGCGCCGAAATACGTTTTTAATCTGACATAAGATTCCAGTGTCCCAATTGCAAGCAAATGCTCTTTGGAATCAAACTGTCCGTCATCCACCGTGAAATATTTCCATATTCCGTGTACTGTATTATATTCGCGTAACTCAATGATTTTGCCTTGTTTTTGCAACTGTTCTACTTTGTCATCATCTACAAAAAAATACTCCACACCTTCTTTTTCGCCTTCCCGAATCGGGCGCGTTGTATAAATCACAATGGGCTTAAACCCAGGCAACTGCTCTTTTATCTCTTTATAAATGGTATCTTTTCCAGATGCGCTTTTCCCCATTAGGTAAAATATCTTACTCATATTCTCTTCTCTTTCAAGATGTTATTTGCTTTTTTATTTTAACAGAACTCCTATTCTTAAGCAAGTAACTTATAGGGTTTCCGTTTCCCAATTCTTAGCTCTTTCCACGGATCTATGCCATTTCCATATAAGAGTTTCTCTCTCATCCACACTCATCTTCGGTTCATAGATATGATTGCATTGCCAATTGCTTCGCATTGCTTCAAAAGACTCAATTTCTCCGCAGCCTAGAGCAGCCAAGTATGCCACACCTAGCCCAGTTGTTTCAGATATTTTTGGAACCTCTATTGGCATCCCCAATAAATCTGCCTGGAATTGCATCATAAATCGGCTATTGGACCCTCCACCATCTACTCGCATAGACGTAATGTCAAGGTCTGATACTCCTCTCAACACATCCAAAACATCTTTAACCTGGTAAGCCGTTGCCTCCAACGTGGCACGAGCAAGATGTGCATTGGTTGTTCCTCCCGTGATTCCTATCATCATTCCTCTTGCGTAAGAATCCCAATATGGCGCTGCAAGCCCCGAGAAAGCAGGAACAAAATATACTCCACCATTATTGTCCATAGACAAAGCAAGCGCATCTGCCTCTTTCGGACTCTCTATAACCTTGATGCCATTTTGCAACCATTCTACCGCTGCCCCAGAAATATAAATACCTCCATCTAATGCATAACTTTGTTGCCCCAGATGAATATACGCCAATGTAGACAAAATCCCTACTTGATTTTGGATCCTATCCTCTCCTGTATTCATCAGCGTAAAACAGCCCGTACCATAAGTAGTTTTGATCGTTCCCTTTTCGGTACATCCTTGCCCAAGAAGTGCCGCCTGTTGATCTACAATGCTTCCTGTGATTGGAATTTCCGCCCCTAGAAAGGCTTCCTTTTGAGTCGTTCCAAAAGAACCTGCATTCTCTCTGATTTCCGGTAAAATCGCCTTCGGAATTCCCATGAGAGCTAACAACTCGCTATCCCAAGATAACTTTTCTAAATTCATAAGACATGTGCGACTTGCCGTTACCACATCCGTTACAAATTGCTTTCCACCGGTCATTTTCCAAATGAACCAAGTGTCTAGAGTTCCCACCAATAAATTTCCCTGTTTTAGCAACTCCTTGGCTTCCGGTACCTGCTCCAAAATCCATTTGATTTTTGTGGCACCAAAATAGGAATCTAATTCTAATCCGGTTCGTTCTAAAAACAAGTTTCCATATTTCGCTTTTAATTGTTCCACTTCTCTCGCTGTTCTTCTATCCTGCCACACAATCGCAGAATAAACAGGAATCCCTGTTACCCGATTCCACGCTATGACAGTCTCACCTTGATTATCAATGCCCATACAACGAATTTCGTCTGCACTTGCTCCAATCTTTCGCAAGGCTTCCTCGGTTGCTTGTAAAAGTGTCTCATACAATTGTAATCCATCATGTTCTACCCAACCTGGTTTTGGATACTTTTGCACAACTTTGCAATATCCTTTTGAAACTTGATTCCATTTTCTATCAAAAAGCAGTGCCGTCGTTCCTGTTGTTCCTTGGTCAAGCCCTAAATAATACTTTTTTTCCATCTTTTAATCCCTTTACTCAAAATACCGAGAAACCTCTTATGGCTTCTCGGTATCTATTGTTTCTTATTTATCTCTGATTTCAGAATGCAATTCTTGCAACGATTTCACATCGCCACATCCTGGTTTGCCCATTGAAATCATACCACTTGCCGTTGCCTTCGCTGCTGCAATGGTTGTCATATATGGGATTTTCTTCTTGATAGCACCTTTTCTCAAATAACTATCATCTGTGGCGCTATCTGCTCCAATCGGTGTATTGATAATCAAATCAATCTTACCGTTTGTAATAAGATCCATAATGTCAGGTCTTCCTTCGTTCAGTTTGTTTACAACTTCTGACGGAATTCCTGCTTGGGCAAGCACATCATGTGTTCCCTTTGTAGCAAGAATCTTAAATCCTGTTTCTACAAAATCTTTTGCAACTTCCACAACTTCTTCCTTATCCTTATCACTTACAGAAATAAGCACTGTTCCCTCAAGCGGAAGTTCTGTCTTGGTTGCTTCCTGTGCTTTAAAGAATGCTTCTCCATAAAATTTGGATAATCCGAGAACTTCCCCCGTAGAACGCATTTCAGGTCCAAGTACCGGGTCAACTTCCTGGAACATGTTGAATGGAAATACCGCTTCTTTTACTCCATAGTATGGAATATCTTTTTCTTTCAAGTCTGCAACCGGTGATTTTCTGCCTGTTAGTTCAGAGGTTACAATGTCGATTGCCAACGGCACCATACGAATACCACAAACTTTAGAAACCAGCGGTACCGTTCTAGATGCTCTTGGGTTTGCTTCCAAGACATACACTTTTTCATTCTCGATTGCATACTGCATGTTCATGAGACCTTTTACGCCCATTTCTTCTGCAATCTTTCTTGTATATTCTTTGATTGTCTTAACATTATCTTCTGAAATATGTCTTGATGGAATAATACAAGCTGAATCTCCGGAGTGAACACCTGCAAGCTCAATGTGTTCCATTACTGCAGGAACAAATGCATGAGTTCCATCACTGATTGCATCCGCCTCACATTCCAATGCATGATTTAAGAATCGGTCAATCAAAATCGGTCTGTCCGGTGTTACACCAACAGCTGCATTCATATATTTCGTCAAGTTCTCTGGGTCGTAAACCACTTCCATGCCTCGTCCGCCAAGTACATAGGAAGGACGAACCATGACTGGATAACCAATCTTGTCTGCAATTTCAAGTGCTTCATCCACATCCACAGCCATTCCTGACTCCGGCATCGGAATTTCCAATTTATCCATCATTGCACGGAACAAATCTCGGTCTTCTGCCAGATCAATAACTGCCGGTGCAGTTCCAAGAATTTTTACCCCGTTCTTTTCAAGGTCTGCTGCCAGATTCAGTGGTGTTTGTCCACCAAATTGTGCAATCACTCCCACCGGTTTTTCCTTCTTGTAAATGCTTAATACATCTTCCAGGGTAAGTGGCTCAAAGTAAAGTTTGTCTGAAGTATCGTAGTCTGTAGAAACCGTCTCCGGATTACAGTTTACAATAATCGTCTCAAATCCTAATTCTTTCAACGCAAGTGCTGCATGTACACAGCAGTAGTCAAACTCAATACCTTGTCCGATTCTGTTTGGTCCTCCACCGAGAATCATTACCTTCGGTTTTCCTTCTTGAATCGGGTTCTTATCTTCTGCATTGTATGTGGAATAGTAGTACGCTTTATCCTGTGTTCCACTTACGTGTACCGGTTCCCAAGCTTCTTCAAGTCCAAGAGAAATTCTCTTTTCTCTGACATCTGATTCCGGAATCTCCAAAATTTGACTCAAATATTTGTCTGAAAAACCATTTTTCTTTGCAGAAATCAGTGCCTCGTCTGCCGGCAAGGAACCTTTTGCCTTTAAAAGATTTTCCTCTTCCTCCACCAATTCTTTCATCTGTTCAATAAACCAATGTTTCACTTTCGTAATAGCATGAAGTTCTTCCACCGTGGCACCTTTTCGAAGCGCCTCATACATTAAGAAATGACGTTCACTGGACGGCGTGATGAGTGCTTTCAACAAATCTTCCTTTGATCTTGTATCAAAATCTTTTGCATGACCGAGACCGTAACGACCTGTTTCCAAGCTTCGAATCGCTTTTTGGAAAGCTTCCTTGTAAGTCTTTCCGATACTCATAACCTCACCAACAGCTCTCATTTGAGTACCTAATTTATCTTCTACGCCTTTGAATTTTTCAAATGCCCAACGTGCAAATTTGATTACTACATAATCACCGTCCGGAACATATTTATCTAACGTTCCATACTTTCCACACGGAATATCTTTCAATGTCAATCCTGCTGCCAACATTGCAGAAACCAAAGCAATTGGAAATCCTGTTGCTTTAGAAGCGAGTGCTGACGAACGGGATGTTCTTGGGTTAATTTCAATAATAATGTCCCTATCTGTCTTCGGATCATGTGCCCACTGTACATTACATCCACCGATTACCTGCACAGAATCTACAATCTTATATGCTTTTTCTTGGAGGCGCTTTTGTACTTCCTCCGAAATGGTAAGCATCGGAGCGGAACAGAATGAATCTCCTGTGTGAACGCCAAGCGGGTCAATATTTTCGATAAAGCATACGGTAATCATATTACCTTCTGCATCACGAACAACTTCTAATTCTAACTCTTCCCATCCTAAAATAGATTCTTCTACCAATACTTGTCCTACCAAGCTGGCTTGCAACCCACGTGCACATACTGTTTTTAACTCTTCTACGTTGTAAACAAGTCCTCCGCCTGCTCCACCCATGGTGTAAGCCGGACGAAGTACAACCGGATATCCCAATTCATCTGCAATCGCAAGAGCTTCATCCACAGAGTACGCAACTTCACTTCTTGCCATCTCGATTCCGAGACTGTCCATGGTGCGTTTAAATTCTATTCTATCTTCACCACGTTCAATGGCATCTACCTGAACGCCGATAACTTCCACATTATATTTTTCAAGAACTCCTGCTTCCGCCAATTCTGAACATAAATTAAGACCTGACTGTCCCCCTAGATTTGGGAGTAATGCATCTGGTCTCTCCTTCGCAATGATCTGCTCAAGACGTTCCACATTCAGTGGCTCAATATAAGTAACATCAGCAATCTCAGGGTCTGTCATAATTGTTGCAGGGTTTGAGTTTACTAACACTATTTCATAACCTAAATTTCGAAGTGCTTTACAAGCCTGTGTGCCTGAATAGTCAAATTCACACGCTTGTCCAATAATAATAGGACCCGAACCTATAATAAGTACTTTATGAATGTCTTTGCGTTGTGACATATCTATTTCCTCCTATTTTACAAACTCTAATAACCTTATCTCAAATATTATACATGAAAAGAGAATGCGTATCAACTCTTTTTCAAACATTTTGGCATGGATTATCATGCCTTTTTTTCCCTCTTTTTATTCTGTAAAATCCACAAAAAACCGAGCTCAATTTCCCCATTGAACTCGGTCATTTCTTCCTATTTTGTTTCTTTCGGTGCCCTTACAAAAACGACACTAAATACAAGCGCAACAATGTAAAGAACAAGTGTCACATACAACACTGTCTGATATCCAACCGGATTTACCATATTGCCCGCCACTTCTACCGGTTCTCCAAAATGATTCACAATCCAGTTTGCCAACTGATTTCCTGTGAGACCAGCAAACGCCCATGCAGATAAAGTGATTCCATGAAGGGCGCTAATGCTACCCATGCCATATTGGTCAGAAAGTAAGGTCGGTACATTGGAGAATCCTCCACCGTATCCTGCGTTTACAATCATGATTAATGCAAGCACAAGAATGGTTAATCCTATATTTCCTGCTCCGTTTTTAATGCCACTTGTCAAGATAACAAGCCCTGTAAATACAATGGAGCCGATGAAAATAATTTTGTACATCGTGTTTCTATCCTTCATCTTATCTGCTACTGCCGAAAGAATCAAACGTCCTCCTGCATTGAACACAGCCGATACCATGGATACTACACCAACTACTCCTGCCAAGCCAATGCATTTCACAATCATCTTCTCCTGTGAAATGAGTGCAAGGCCACAAGTAATATTAATATAAAACATCAACCAAATACCAACATAATTCATAATCGGTCTTGTCTTAATTACATCCAGAATATTTTGTCCTTTTTCTTTTGTCTGTGGCTCATGCCAATCATCTGGTTTTTTAAGTAGCAAATGACCAACAAACATCATCACAAAGTAAACGGCTGCAAGAATCAAAAACATCTTGTAAATACCGCCTTGTCCAAGACCTGCTAACATTTTCTCCATAATCGGGCTCGCAATTGCTTTTACCGCACCAAATCCCGCTACTGCAAGACCTGTTGCAAGACCTTTTTGCTCGCTAAACCATAACATCAATGTCTTGACCGGAGACAAATATCCTGTTCCAAGGCCAATTCCCATGATAAAGCCATAGCATACATATATACCAAGCAAAGCCACAACGCTTCCTTTGTGTAGTCCGCCGTAATAAATAAATCCACCCGTTCCTGCCATTCCTACCGCAAAACAAATTGCTGCAATCAGAGAAGATTTATGAATGTCCTTTTCCACTACATTTCCCAAAAAGGCCGCTGACATACCCAAAAAGAAAATAGCAAAACTAAATGCCCATTCTGTTGCACCTTTAGAAAATCCTATGTAATCAGCGATTTCCTGGCTAAAAATAGACCAACAGTAAACCGTACCAATACTACAATGAAGTAACAATGCCGGAATTGCCGCACGAATCCACTTATTTGTGCGCCATCCACTCTTCTTTTCCCCGTTCATATTTCTCATATCCTTTCATCTAACGGTATTAATATCTAAACCCTCGTTATTCTAACACAAAAAAATCAGAATTACAATTTGATTTTTTAGTCATATATGCTATAATTTTTTTATAAAAATTTTATAAATATAAAATTTTTAAATTTACTTTAAGAGAGGTAACGTATATGAACAGATTAGAACTCAAAAGCGCAGCAAAAGAACAAATCAAAGGTAAAATTGGTATTTTATTCGTAATTACTTTGATTATCGGTGCCATTTCAGGTCTTTCAGGAGTTGTTTTAAACCTCATTCCTGGTGGTGGATTGATATCATTAATTATTATCACACCAGCTTTTGCTCTCAGTATCGCAAGAGTATATCTCAATCTTCTGATTGATGTTACTCCAGATGCGAAAGATGCTTTCTCTGGATTCGATGATTTTTGGGCCGCATTCAAAGTAAACTTCCTTGTAGGACTCTTTACTTACTTATGGTCTCTTCTTTTTATCATTCCGGGGATTGTAAAAGCATATTCTTATTCTATGGCTTTATACATATTGGCTGAAAACAAAGGAAAAGCTGCTCTCGAATGTATTAATGAATCAAAAGAAATGACCAATGGACACAAAATGGACTTATTCGTTCTTAGCTTGTCTTTTATCGGATGGTTCCTACTAGTGGGTATCACATTTGGTATTGCTTACATCTGGGTTGGCCCTTATATGCAAGCAACCTTTGCAAATGCATACGTAACATTAAAACCTATAAAACCTACAGAAACAATTGAACCAGAATTCTAAAAAATAACTTACACAAACGGCCTTCTTATGTGAAGGTCGTTTTTTTATGAAATCAAAAGTTCAAACAATTAGACTTGTTTTTATTGCCTTCATATTATAATATAAAAAGCGAACAGTAAGAAAGGTGAGACAAGATGATTTGTGAAACAATATTAGATGCATTAGGAAATACTCCTATCATTAAACTTCAGCATATGAGTGATCCGAATGATGCGGAAATTTTAGTAAAATTTGAAGGATTAAACGTGGGTGGTTCTATCAAAACACGAACGGCCTTTAATATGATTCTGGATGCAGAAAAACGAGGCCTCATTGGTCCCGACACCATCATTGTAGAGCCAACCAGTGGTAATCAAGGGATAGGACTCGCACTTGTAGGTGCCGTGCGTGGTTATCAAGTGAAGATCATTATGCCGGATTCCGTCAGTGAAGAACGACGGAAATTAGTGCAACACTACGGCGCAGAGGTAATCTTGGTTCATGATGATGGAAACATTGGTCTTTGCATTGAAGAATGCTTGAATTTGGCTCTTAAAATGCAAAAGGAAAATCCAAAAATATTTGTTCCTCAACAATTTGAAAACCCGGCCAATCCAGCCATTCAAAGGAGCAGTACTGCCGTAGAAATCTTAAATCAGGTGAATGGGCCGATACACGGTTTCTGTTCTGGTATTGGCACCGGAGGAACCATCACGGGTATTGGAGAAGTTTTAAAAGAGCACAATCCGGATATGACAATCTGGGCAGTAGAGCCGGAAGATGCTGCAATTTTATCCGGTGGTTCTATCGGAACCCATGTGCAGATGGGGATTGGAGATGGTATTATCCCTCCAATTTTAAATCAGGAAATTTATGATGATGTTTGTATTATAAAAGACGAGGAAGCTCTCCAAACTTCTAAGGATTTGGCTGCAAAAGAAGGGATCATGTGCGGAATCAGTAGCGGAACAAATGTTGCTGCCGCTTTAAGACTAGCAAAGAAACTTGGCAAAGGAAAACGTGTAGTGACTGTTTTACCGGA
This sequence comes from uncultured Clostridia bacterium, assembly GCA_945992055.1. GTDB lineage: Bacteria > Bacillota > Clostridia > Lachnospirales > Lachnospiraceae > Faecalimonas. Next base: position 24,055 of record CAMFVG010000078.1, read on the forward strand.
CACCGCAGAACGTTATTTCTCAACACCATTATTTGAATAAAAAACAAAACCGTTAGAGCAACTGCTCTAGCGGTTTTATATTTATATCACGTATAAAAAAAGAACATCACTTTACGTGATGTTTTTTTAATGAAGCATCGGGGATTCGAACCCCGGACAACTTGATTAAAAGTCAAGTGCTCTACCGACTGAGCTAATGCTCCAAATTCCATTGCTTGTCCTT
>CAMFVG010000079.1 GCA_945992055.1 uncultured Clostridia bacterium
TTCTTCTGGTGGGAATGGAGGAAGTACAGGTAGTAATGCAAAACCGGGAACTACAACGAATCCACAAGATAAACGAGATTCTAATAACAAGTTAAAATCTTTAAAGATTTATCCGGGAACATTAACACCGGCCTTCAGTGCAGGGAATACTACTTATAGTGTGAAAGTAGAGAAGGATACGAAGGAAGTAAAAACTTCCGCCACACCACAGAGTGACAAGGCAAAGGTAACGATTTCGGGTGGCAAAGACTTAAAGCCGGGAGCAAATACGGCCAAAGTTGTTGTGGTTGCTGAAAATGGTTCTTCCATAGCATATGTCATTACCATTATGTGCGGCGAAGAAACGCCGATAACCATTGGTGGTGTGGAATATAAAATCAATGAGAACTTTACGGATGCGCAGATACCAAGTGGATTTTCGCGTACAAAAATTTCTCATAACGGAAAGCAATATGAAGGATTGACCAATGGGAATAATACGCTGAAACTGGTTAGTTTGCAGGCGGCAGAGAGCGCGCAATTCTATGTTTACAATGAAGAAACACAAGAATTTTATCCGTTTATACAGATTGCAATTGCAGAAGGAAAATTTATCATTCCATTACCTTTAAGTGGAAAGGTAGAAAAGTATAAAAATGCAGAAATCATCAGCATCAATTATCAGGATAAAAGTTTTGATGCATGGAAATTAGATGATGAATTTAGCATTGTATATGCCATCAATCAAGACGGGGAAGAAGTATTTTACAGATATGACAGTGTAGATGGTATTTTCCAAAGGCAAACAGAAGTGAAACTGGATTTGGAGGAAACAGTCAAAAAAGAGAAGAAACAGTTATTCCCGAATCAGTATTATATGTATGCAATTGTCGGTTTGGGAGCGTTATCTTTCATCCTCTTTGTCAGTATGATTTATTTTATTGCGAGCAGAAAGCATAGACACGAAGCGCGTAAGAAAAAAGCGCAACGTAAACTTGAAAAACAGAAAATAAAAGAGGAAAAGCAGCGCCTTCGAGAAGAAAAGTACGAAGAGAAGCAGAGACTTAAACAGGAAAAAATCGAAGAAAAATTGAGAAGAAAAGAAGAGAAAAGAAGTAGATAAAAAACAGAGGCATATCAGGAATGATATGCCTCGATTTTATAGTTGGCTTAAAAAACTATTGTGGTATAGTTTGGAGAAGGTTACGTCCTCCTCAAACCAATCCGGAAGCTTGAAGGAATTGGCATGTTCTTCCGTAGGGAATTCTACTTCCGCAAGTATAAGAGGCGCCAAATCGTCTTCAAAAATATCCAATTCAATGGTATAGTCTCCGAAAGGAATCATATAGCGCTTTTTCACAATCAACCTTCCATCAATCTTTTCCTTGAGGTGCTCATAAGAAGATTCGGTAAGGGGCAGATTGTATTCTTCTCTGACCATTGCGCCTTTCCCCTTATAGGTGAGCTCATATTTGTCATTATCTTTACGAATACGGACAACAGGATTGGTAGACAGATATCCTTGCTCAATGTGTCTGCAAGGGTAGGTGTCTAGATTTTCAGGTATCTGTTTTATTAAAAATTTACGTTCTATTTCCATTATTATTTCCTCCAAGTAATTTTATAGTAATATAAATGGCCAAAAAAGTAAACGAATTTGCATTTTCTGTATAAGTTTGCTACAATGCAAGGGAATTAGATAACATGGGAGGAACTGGCATGACAAAACAAGTATGTGTTTTTCTTGCAGATGGTTTTGAAGAAATCGAGGGATTGACAGTTGTGGATTTATTGCGTAGAGCAGGTATTCATGTAACCACGGTATCGATTACAGGGGATGCTACGGTTCATGGAGCTCACGGGATTGATGTACAGGCAGACAAAATGTTTGATGATGTGCGAGACTTTGAAGAACAAGATATGTTGGTGTTGCCGGGAGGTATGCCGGGTACTTTGCACTTGGGAGAACATATTGCATTAAAAGAATTGTTGGAACAGTTTTACCGCGAGAGGAAGTATCTTGCAGCAATTTGTGCGGCACCGAGTGTGTTTGGAAAATATGGATTTTTGCAGGGCAAAAAGGCTACCTCTTATCCTGGATTTGAGCAGGAACTTGTAGGAGCAGAATACGTCACAGAAGATGTTGTGGTGTCAGATTCAATAATTACCAGTAGAGGAATGGGAACTGCGATTCCATTTTCTCTTACACTGATAGAAAAATTAGTTGGAATCGAGAAAGCGAAAGAAATCGGGAAGTCAATTATCTATAAGGAATAGAAAGAAAGGAAAATAAAATGGATAATAAAAAGAAAAATATAATCATAGCGATTACAATTGCCTCTATTCTTGTGGTTGTTGGAGGAATCGTTTGCTTGAGAGTTTTTAGTGGCTTTGACGCAGAAAAATATGTAAGTGCTGTTTTGGATCAAAATATGAAAGGCAAAGTAAAAACAGTTGCAAGCATGACAAAGAACCTGGATGAAAAAGAGGCAAAGCAACAATACGAAGATTTAGTTTCCGGTTTTGTGACAGACATGCTTGCGCGAGGACTCACCTTGAATGAGGAGCAAAAGGAACAATGTGTAAAAGTGGCAAAGAAAATCTTTGCAGGGATGAAATATGAAGTGCAAAAATCAGAAAAGATCGGAAAAGATCAGTATTGTGTAACTGTGAAATATAAAAAGTCTGATGTAGTCAAGAAATTGCAGGCACTGGCAGAACAAGAAAATGTTAACATCAATGCAAAGGTAGAAAACGGCGAATACCGAGGGACTGCGGAAGAGATTACTAATCAGATGCAAGCAGAATTTGCAGCAAACCTTCCGAAGATGATGGAAGAAGCCTATAAAACCATGGAATTTGGAAAAACGGAAACGATGGAGCTTACGGTCAAAAAGGGCGACAATGGATTATATAAGTTTGATGCATCGGAATTTATTATAAAAATCATGGATTTGGGTGAAAAACAAGACTAGATATTTGATTTGATATGTGCTATAATCAGTCAATGAGCGTCATGAAGGATAAGTCGATAGACTTTTCGCATATATAAGGAGGAAAGAGAATGAGCTTACAAGTAGAGAAAATGGAAAAAAACATGGCCAAACTTACAATTGAAGTTTCGGCAGAAGAATTAGAGAAGGCAATTCAAGGTGCTTACTTGAAACAAAGAGGAAAAATCAGTGTACCTGGTTTTCGTAAAGGAAAAGTGCCACGTCAAATGATTGAAAAAATGTATGGCGCAGAAATCTTTTATGAAGATGCAGCAAACGCGTTGATTCCGGATGCATATAGCAAAGCATATGATGAATGTGAGTTAGAAATTGTATCACAACCAAGTATTAATGTGGTTCAATTAGAAAAAGGGAAACCATTCATTTTTACTGCAGAAGTTGCTTTGAAACCGGAAGTAACACTTGGCGAATACAAAGGATTGAAAGTTGCAAAAGTTTCAAACAGAGTAACAGCTAAAGAAGTGGAAGCAAGATTAGAAGCAGAACAAAAGAAAAATGCAAGAACAATTACAGTAGATGACCGTGCTGTTCAAGATGGTGATGAAGTTGTATTGGATTTTGAAGGATTTGTGAACGGTGTAGCTTTCGAAGGAGGTAAAGGCGAAAACTACTCATTGACAATCGGCTCAGGTTCTTTCATTCCTGGATTTGAAGAACAATTAATCGGTGTAGAAACTGAAAAAGAAGTGGAAGTCAACGTAACTTTCCCAGCAGAGTATCATGCAGCAGATTTGGCAGGTAAGGAAGCAGTATTTAAATGTACAGTGCATGAAATCAAGGTAAAAGAGCTTCCTGAATTAGACGATGAATTTGCAGCAGAAGTTTCTGAATTTGATACGTTAGATGCTTACAAAGCAGATATTAAAGCAAAAATTAAAGAAGAAAAACTTGCAGAAGGAAAAAGAAAGAAAGAAGATCAGGCAGTAGAAACTGCAGTTGCAAATGCGACTATGGAAATTCCGGAAGCTATGATTGACACACAAGTTCAACAGATGGTACAGGAATTTGCACAAAGAATGCAGTCACAAGGTTTGACTATGGAACAATACTTCCAATTCACAGGTTTGACAGCAGACAAGATGATGGAAGAGATGAAACCACAGGCTGTGAAACGTATTGAGACAAGATTGGTTCTTGAAGCAATTGTGAAAGCAGAAAATATCGAAATTTCTGATGAAAAAGTAGAAGAAGAATTGGCGAAGATGGCTGAAATGTACCAGATGGAAGTTGATAAACTGAAAGAGTACATGGGCGAATATGAAATGAAACAAATGAAAGCTGATATGGCTGTTCAGGAAGCAGTTACATTTTTAGTAGATAATGCTGTAGAAGAGTAGAACTTAAGGGAGGCATGTACATGAGCGTAATACCTTATGTCATTGAACAAACGAGTCGTGGAGAACGTTCTTACGACATTTATTCAAGACTGTTAAAAGAAAGAATTATCTTTTTAGGAGAAGAAGTAACAGATGCATCAGCAAGTGTTGTTATTGCACAGTTATTGTTCTTGGAAGGAGAAGATCCGGAAAAAGATATTCATTTATATATTAACAGTCCAGGTGGTTCTGTTACGGCCGGTATGGCAATTTATGATACTATGCAATATATTAAGTGTGACGTATCGACAATTTGTATTGGCATGGCAGCAAGTATGGGATCATTCTTGTTGGCAGGCGGAACAAAAGGAAAACGTTTTGCACTTCCGAATTCGGAAATCATGATTCACCAACCGTCAGGTGGTGCGCGTGGTCAGGCGACGGAAATTAAAATTGTTGCGGAACACATTTTGAGAACCAGACAAAAATTAAATCAAATTTTGGCAACCAATACCGGACAAAGTTTGGAGAAAATTGAAGTTGATACTGAAAGAGACAATTTCATGTCAGCGGAAGAAGCAAAAGAATACGGCTTAGTAGATGAAGTGATTACCAGCCACTAATAAAAATGAGGGGATGTTCTGATGTTTAGAGCACCCCTTTTACGTGTAAAATGAGGAGAGAATATGGCAGGAAAAAAAGGTGAAGATATCGTCAGATGTTCCTTCTGTGGAAAAGCACAAGCGCAGGTGCGCAAATTAATTGCCGGACCAAATGGTGCATACATTTGTGACGAATGTATTGAAGTTTGTGCAGAAATTGTTGAGGAAGAACTGGAATATGAAGAAATGGATTCGGCGGCAGAAGAAATTAATCTTTTGAAGCCGGAAGAAATAAAAGCATTTCTAGATGATTATGTAATTGGACAAGATGAGGCAAAAAAAGTTTTGTCGGTAGCGGTTTATAATCATTACAAAAGAATCCTTGCTGGAAAAGATTTAGGAGTTGAGTTACAAAAGAGTAATATCCTGATGCTAGGGCCGACAGGCTGTGGAAAGACCTTGTTGGCACAGACATTGGCAAAAATCTTGAACGTTCCATTTGCCATTGCAGATGCCACTGCACTTACCGAAGCCGGATATGTAGGTGAGGACGTAGAAAATATTTTACTCAAAGTGATTCAGGCTGCAGATGGTGATGTTTCCCGTGCAGAGCATGGAATTATCTATATTGATGAAATAGATAAAATTACAAGAAAGTCTGAAAATCCGTCGATTACCCGAGATGTTTCGGGAGAGGGTGTGCAACAGGCACTTCTGAAGATTATAGAAGGAACTGTGGCATCGGTACCGCCACAGGGAGGTAGAAAACATCCACATCAGGAATTGATACAGATTGATACTACAAATATCCTGTTTATCTGTGGTGGAGCTTTTGAAGGCATTGATAAGATTATTGAAACCCGTCTAGACCGGAAGTCCATGGGCTTTAATTCCGAAGTTCTTGGAAAGAAGGAAAAAAATATAGACCAACTCCTGAAGGAAGTGTTGCCACAGGATTTGATTAAATTTGGTATCATTCCTGAACTGGTAGGGCGTGTTCCGATTAATGTTACATTAGAGTCTTTGGATCGGGATGCACTAATCCGTATTTTGACGGAGCCAAAGAGCGCCATTGTGAAGCAATATAAGAAACTCTTGGAACTTGATGGTGTGACGCTAGACTTCGAGAAAGATGCTTTGGAACAGATTGCAGATACTACACTGGCACGAAAGACCGGTGCAAGAGGTTTGCGTGCTATTATGGAAAAGGTTATGATGGACACCATGTATCATGTTCCTTCAGATGATACAATTAAATCATGCTTAATTACAAAAGATGTCGTACTAGGTGCCAAGGAGCCGATTTATAATTCGAAAAAGGTGAAAGCACAGAGCGCGTAAATGAGGATGGAACGGGTACGATTGTGCCCGTTTTTATGTAAGAGAAATTCTTGATTTATAAGGGAGAAAATTTATGGAAAAACGAACGATTAGTATGCCAATGGTAGCATTGCGTGGTATGGCAGTACTTCCGGAAATGGTTATTCATTTTGATGTAAGTCGTCACCGTTCTGTTGAATCGATTCAGAAAGCAATGCAAAGCAAAGAGCAGAAAATATTTCTTGTTGCACAACGAGAATTGAATATAGAAACTCCGCAAAAAGAAGATGTATATGAAGTGGGGACCATCGCTACCATTAAACAAGTGGCCAAGATGTCTAAAAATATGCTTCGGGTACTCGTGACAGGAGAGCAACGCGCAAGGCTGATGCAGATGGAAGAGGTGGATTCTTGTTTACATGCAGAAGTGCAATTGTTGGAAGATTATAATGACTATGAACCGGAGCAATTGAGTGAGTGTCCGGAAGCAAAGAGTTTGCAGGAAATATTCTTTGAGTATACAGTAAAAAGTGGGAAGGTTCCGAAAGACGTTATAACTCAAATTGCGGACATCAAAGAGTTGAAGCATCTTGTGAATCAGATAGCAGCGAGCGTTCCGCTTGATTATATAAATTTGCAGGATATTTTGGAAGAAAATGATTTGTATAAACGCTGCGCTTTGCTATCATTCAAACTTACAAATGAGATTGCAGTGTTAAGTATTAAGGAAAATATTCAGGCCAAAGTAAAAGAACGCATGGACAAGCATCAGAAAGAATTCATTCTTCGAGAACAAATGAAAGTGATACGGGAAGAATTAGGGGAAGAAAATTTGGTTTCTGATGCAGAAGAATTCACAGAAGAAACTAAAAAATTGACGGCTTCTGAAGAGGTAAAAGAGAAACTGCTAAAGGAAATCCAGCGTTTTAAGAATGCAACACAAAACACGGCCGAAACAGGAGTAATACGTACGTATATTGAAACCATGTTGGAAATGCCGTGGGATAAAGTGGCAGATGATAAGATTGATCTTCAAACAGCCAAGGATATTTTAGAAGCAGAGCATTATGGTTTGGAAAAAGTGAAAGAAAGAATTTTGGAATTCTTGGCAGTGCGTACGTTGACGAAAAAAGGTGAAAGTCCGATTCTTTGTTTGGTAGGGCCTCCGGGAACCGGAAAAACATCCATCGCCAAATCTCTGGCAAAAGCACTTGATAAGCCTTATACGAGAATTTCTTTGGGCGGTGTACGTGATGAGGCAGAAATTCGGGGACATCGAAAAACATACGTGGGTGCCATGCCAGGACGTATCGCAAATGCATTAAAAATGACCGGCGTGAAAAATCCGTTGATTCTATTGGATGAGATAGACAAAGTTAGTAATGACTACAAAGGAGATACATTTTCTGCACTGCTGGAAGTTTTAGACAGTGAACAAAACGTAAAATTCCGCGATCATTATTTGGAAGTCCCGGTGGATTTATCGCAGGCGTTTTTTGTTACGACAGCGAATACATTGCAAACAATTCCAAAGCCGTTGCTTGACCGTATGGAAGTGATTGAGGTTAGCAGTTATACGGAGAATGAAAAGTTACATATTGCAACGAAACATTTAGTGCCGAAGCAATTGTTAAAACACGGATTGAGCACAGAGCAGTTACACATATCTAACGGTGCAATATGGAAAATGGCTCGTAATTACACAAAAGAAGCAGGTGTAAGGCAACTGGAGAGAACTATTGGGGAAATTTGCAGAAAAGCGGCAAAAGAGATTTTAGAGAAAAATAAACAACGTATCCGCATTACAGAATCTAATTTGGAGAAATACTTGGGTAAGGAGAAATTTCAATATCACATGATAAATCAAAATGATGAGATTGGTGTTGTGCGTGGTTTAGCTTGGACAAGTGTGGGTGGTGACACCTTGGAAATTGAAGTGAATATTATGCCGGGAAAAGGTGAAATTCTATTGACAGGCCAGCTGGGAGATGTTATGAAAGAATCAGCGAAGGCAGGTATTAGTTATATTCGTTCTATGGGAACGGAGTACGATATAGCGCCGGATTTTTTTGAAAAACATGACATTCATATTCACATCCCGGAAGGAGCAACTCCGAAGGATGGTCCATCTGCAGGTATTACAATGGCTACAGCTATGATTTCGGCAATTACAAGAAAAAAAGTAAGGGCAAATGTGGCAATGACCGGAGAAATCACCTTGCGAGGCCGTGTACTCCCAATTGGAGGATTGAAAGAAAAATTATTGGCAGCGAAAAGTGCAGGAGTCAAAACGGTATTAGTACCGGAAAAAAACATGCGTGATGTGGCGGAGATTTCCGGTGAGATAACGAAAGGCTTGGAAATTATACCGGTATCGCATATGAGTGAAGTACTTGAATGTGCATTCGCATATGAGGGAAATAAAAATGAAGATTAAAAATGTAGAATTGCAAATTGTATGTGGGATCACCAGTAAATTGCCGGAGACAGACAAAGTAGAGATAGCTTTTGCCGGAAAGTCTAATGTGGGCAAATCTTCTTTGATCAATGCTCTTATGAATAGAAAAGCTTTGGCAAGAACTTCAGCAACACCGGGGAAAACACAAACAATTAACTTTTATAATGTAAACGATGTCATGTATTTGGTTGATTTGCCAGGATACGGTTATGCCAAAGTATCCGAGAAAGAAAAGATTCAATGGGGAAAACTAATTGAACGATATTTAAATACTTCGAAACAACTCAAAGCAGTATTTTTGCTGATTGATATTCGCCACGAACCATCAGCAAATGATAAGATGATGTATGAGTGGATTGTTTCCCAAGGATATCATCCGATTATTATTGCAACCAAATTAGATAAATTAAAACGCAGTCAGATACAGAAACATGTTAAAATGATTAAAGAAGGATTGAAATTGCTTCCTGGAACGGTTGTTATCCCATTTTCTGCGGAGACAAAGCAAGGAAGAGATGAAATTTGGGAATTGATAGATACTTATTTGCAGGATGAAACCGAGGTGGAATAAATGAAAGATACACGTCCATATTGGAAAGTAATTGTCAGTTTGACATTTAGCATACTGGCAACTATATTGGTGATCGGTGCAGGAATTGGTTTGATTCGTTTGCTTGTGCCATTTGTATTAGGATGGCTCATTGCTTGCATTGCTAATCCAGTGGTTTGTTGGTTGGAGAACAAGATCAAAATCCAAAAGAAATTTGGATCAGCACTTATGATAGTGGTTGTGCTAGGAGCGGTGATTGGACTTTTTTATTTGGTTATTAGTTTTTTTGTTAGAGAAATTGGTGCTTGGATTGTGAGTTTACCTGAATTGTATCAGGATATTACAATAGGAATGAAAAAGATTGGGGACAATCTCAGTGGAATTTATAGAATGCTTCCGAAAGGGCTTGGTGACAGTTTGGGCTCTGTTATGAAAGGGTTGGGCGGAACATTAGGGAGCTGGGCTGCGAAAATAAGCGAACCTACAGTGTCTATGGCAGGAACAGTAGCGAAACAAATCCCAACAGTAATCATAGCATCCTTTGTAACGATTTTATCTGCCTATTTCTTTGTGTCAGAGCGTGACAGTGTGTTGAGTTGGTTGAAAAAAGTTACTCCAAAGGCAGTTTATGAACGTCTGTCTATGGCATTGACAAATTTCAAGAGTGCAGTAGGAGGATATTTTATTGCCCAATTTAAAATTATGGGTGTTGTTTGCGTGATTCTTTTTGTTGGATTGTGTCTTTTGAAAGTAGAGTATGCTTTGATATTGACGATTCTGATTGGATTTTTAGATTTTTTACCATTTCTTGGTACAGGAACAGCTTTTATTCCGTGGTGCATTTACACCTTGTTGACCGGTGATTATTTGAGGGCTTTATTTTTGACTCTGATTTATGTAATTACACAGGTAGTTCGACAATTGATTCAACCGAAGTTAGTCGGTGATGAGGTCGGGCTTAAACCTCTTCCGACTTTATTATTAATCTATATCGGATATAGACTTGGTGGTATCATTTGGATGATTCTGTCTGTGCCAATAGGGATGATTGTAATCAACATGTTTCAGGCAGGAGCGTTTGATTATATTTTAGATGATGTAAAAATTTTGATACGTGGTATTTTGAGTTTAAGAGAATAGGAAAAAGGGCTGAATATTCAGCCCTTTTTTGTATGGTCTATTCTACCCATAAAATCATTTCTAAAATGCGTTTCACGCAGACCGCTAACTCCTCGCGTGTTAAGGTTCCTTCTTTTAATGCATTCATTAATTTGTCAGGTTCTCCTTTGTCCATTTTTATGTCGTTTCCGGCGATGACCTCTTGGACGTGAGGTTTTCCGTTCTCCCAATCAGAAGTGAGCATTCCATCAAAGCCCCATTCACCTCTTAAGATACCTTGAATCAATTCTGCATTTTCAGAAGCTGCAATGCCGTTTATGATATTGTAAGAAGTCATAATCATTCGCGGCTTGGATTCTTTTACACAGATTTCAAATCCCTTGAGATAGATTTCGCGAAGCGCACGTTCCGAAACAATGGAATCAGACCAAAAACGATTGGTTTCCTTGTTGTTACATGCAAAGTGCTTTGGTACAGCTACGATGTTTTGTTCCTGAATACCTCGTACCATAGCGGCAGCCATTTTTCCGGAAATATGTGGATCTTCGGAATAGTACTCAAAGTTTCTTCCGCACAGTGGACTTCTGTGAATGTTGAGTGCAGGTGTAAGCCAGATGGAAAGATTGTTTTCCTTGGTTTCCAATGCGCCCGCACGTCCGATTTCTTCCAAAAGGTTCACGTTCCAAGTAGAAGCTAAAGCAGTGGCAACTGGAAAAGCAGTGGATTTAATTCCACTGAGACGACGGAGTCGTACACCTGCCGGACCGTCAATGGTCATCACATTCGGGATTTCCAGGCGCTTTAGATTTCCCATACCACAGGTATCTGAAAGACCGGTAGGTGGCTGGCCGCCTACCAAATTACATAATTCCTCGTCTGTCAGTTGGGCAATGAAAGTATCCAAATCGATTTTTCCATCTACCACATCTATCAACTTGTGTTCTGCTTCCGGAGCTTTAGCAAACTGATAGTCGCATGGGAAGGTAGTACGCGTGATTGGTGCACATTCCAAAGTTTGATAACTACCATCTGACAACATACGCCTTTTGAGTTTCTCAGGAGCACCATAGGAATGTAATTTTTCTATAATGACATGTTCTTCTAAATGGTATGCATAATCAATTTCCGCCACCTCACGAACACTTGTCCCTATATAGAGTTTGTAGGTCCCTTTTTCCAGTACATATGAAGAACGCGCAATATCGCCCATGTCATCAAAAGATGCCATATCTTTGATTGCAAAAGAGAGGCAGAGTTCTTGACTTTCACCCGGTTGCAAAAGTTTGGTTTTAGCAAAAGCACAGAGTTCTTTAGCTGGTTTTGTAATTTTGCCTAATGGAGCACTATAATATAATTGCACCACTTCTTTTCCAACGTGAGCACCGGTGTTTGTGACAGTTAGCGTTACAAAAATCTTATTTTCATTGTTGAAAGCAAAAATATCAGAGAATGAGAATGTTGTGTAAGATAATCCATATCCAAAAGGATATACTACACATTCTTTTTTGCCAGGAATGGTTTCAAAGTAACGATATCCGACGAAGATGTCTTCGTCATACTGAACATATTCTTCGGATTCATGGAAGCCTGCAGAAGATGGATAATCTTCAAATGTTTTGGCACAGGTATCCACTAACTTTCCAGAAGGATTAGCATCACCTACTAACATATCTGCAGCCGCCAAACCACCTTCCATACCACCTTGCCAGAGCATGATGGCAGATGAGATGCGGTCGTTGTAAGCAAACCATGAAGTATCGATCATAGCACCTACATTTAGCAGGACTACTACGTTAGTAAAGTTTTCTGTAACGGCAGTTACCATTTTTTGTTCTGCATCACTTAAATAGAAATAATTATCGGTTCCATCGTTTTTTCGATCTTCATTTTCGCAAGAATAACGACAGATGGTAATAACAGCAGTGTCAGTATACTCTTTTGCTTTTCCGAGCAGGTTTTCCGGCACTGGTGCTTCGTCGAACATACCGAGTTGTGCTCCAGCCTTGTATTGGCATTCTACATAGTTTTGATAGTAAAGAGACAGCGCATCAAAGACGTCTACTTGGTCTTTTTTGAGTTTTAGCCCTTCATATATATTTCTTACATAAGAAACATGCACGTTGCCGGAACCACCGCCACCTTTGACATAATCAATTTGTGCTTTTCCAAAAACAGCCACCTTTGTTCCTTTTTTGAATGGCAATACGGAATTGTCATTTTTTAAGAGTATACTACCTTCACAGGCTGCTGTGCGGGATAGTTGTATATGCTTGTCACATTCTGTAATACGAGAATGGTTATCTCCCAAAGGATAACATGGAAGATAAGTTGGTCTTAACCATTTTACCATTGAAAAGTCCTCCTTCGTTAATATATGCTTCTACTTTACATTTTAAGTCATATTTCATATAATACTAGTCGTAATAAAATAAAAATGAGACAAAAATTGCGATTTTAAAATCAGGAGAGTATTATGTCATATCAGATTGAGACGAGAAGAAAAGCGTTTACTGCAATTCCGATAGACGAATTGCTTCCAGCGCCACATATTCATTCTCACGTGGAGATTATTTATTTAGTCAAAGGAGAAAGCGTTGCAGTTTTGGATAATCGAGAACATACTTTGAGAGCAGGAGATATTTTTGTGGCATTTCCGAATCAAATACATTTTTACAATGATAAGGAGCCTATAGAAGGTTATTTGATTATTTTTGCACCGGAACTGTTTCGCGAGTTGAGAACGGTATTCCAAACAAAATTACCGAAGAATCCGGTTTGCCCCACAGGAGTAGCAGCAAATGACATGAATATAAGTATGAAAAAAATATGTGATAAATTAGAATCCGGAAAGGTGTTTGATGAAGTGGCAGCTAGGGGATGGCTTCTTACGATTTTAGGGGATGTACTTTCGAAAACACCATTGGAAGAAAACCTCGGTGATCAGGATACGATGAAGCGTATTTTGACTTATTGTATTGAGAATTATACGCAACCGATAACTTTGGACACATTGGCAAAAGAACTTTATTTGAACAAATACTATATTTCCCATGTCTTTCATGAAAGAATGCGGGTTGGTTTCAAAGAATTTATCAATAAACTGCGGGTGGAGTATTCCTGTAGTTTGCTGGAAAAAGGAAGCAGTATTACTGATATAGCTTATGCTTCTGGATTTTCATCGGTGCGCACTTATAATCGCGCATTTTTAAAAAATATGAATATGGCACCGAGAGAGTACATAAAGAGCAAACAGTAATTCAAACAAATGTTCGAATATATGTATACATTTGCTTTTTAATATGATATAATTTCTGTAACTTTCGTAGAAAGGGAATTGTTATGAACTTCAAATTAGTATCAGAATACAAGCCAACCGGAGACCAACCGGAAGCCATAGAGGCTCTTGTCAAAGGCTTTGAGGAAGGCAACCAATGCCAGACACTTCTTGGTGTTACGGGTTCCGGTAAGACTTTTACCATGGCGAATATCATTGAAAAACTGAATAGACCGACTTTGGTGATTGCACATAATAAGACTTTAGCGGCGCAGCTTTATGGGGAGTTTAAGGAATTCTTTCCGGATAACGCAGTGGAGTATTTTGTGTCCTACTATGATTATTATCAACCGGAGGCGTATGTTCCTTCATCAGATACGTATATTGCGAAGGATTCTTCTATGAATGATGAGATTGATAAATTGCGCCATTCGGCGACGGCTGCACTCTCGGAGAGAAGGGATGTTATTATTGTGGCCAGTGTATCCTGTATTTATGGACTGGGTTCCCCAATTGATTATAAAGAGATGGTAATTTCATTGCGTCCGGGAATGATAAAAGACCGGGATGAAGTGATTAAGAAACTGATTGAGATTCAGTACGATCGTAATGAAATGGATTTCAAAAGAGGGACATTTCGTGTGCATGGAGATGTGCTTGAAATTTTTCCTGCGTATGCAGAAAAGGTAGCTTATAGAGTTGAATTTTTTGGTGATGAAGTGGACAGAATCACGGAAATAGATGTACTTACCGGTGCAGTAAAAAATGCGTTGGATCATATTGCAATTTTCCCAGCATCTCACTACGTGGTTTCGCAGGAGAGTATGAATCGAGCTACACAGGCCATTGAAGAAGAATTAGAAGAGCGGGTACGTTATTTTAAAAGAGAAGATAAACTATTAGAGGCACAGCGCATCGCAGAACGAACCAATTTTGATATTGAGATGATGAGAGAGACAGGTTTTTGCTCTGGAATCGAAAATTATTCCAGACATTTGACCGGTTTGGAACCGGGCAAACCGCCACATACGCTCATTGACTATTTTCCGGATGACTTTTTAATTATGATAGATGAATCACACATGACGATTCCGCAATTGGGAGCGATGTATTCTGGAGACCAGTCCAGAAAGTCAACGTTAGTGGATTATGGGTTCCGTTTGCCGTCTGCAAAAGATAATCGCCCGTTGAACTTTGGAGAATTTGAAAGTAAGGTTAACCAGATGCTGTTTGTATCTGCTACGCCGGGTAAATATGAGGAACAGAATGAACTTCTTCGTGTGGAACAAATCATTCGTCCGACGGGACTTTTGGATCCAAAAGTAGAGGTTCGCCCGATTGAGGGACAGATTGATGACCTGGTGAGCGAGGTGAATAAGGAGGTTGCAAAAAAGAACAAAGTGCTTATTACGACACTTACGAAACGGATGGCAGAAGATTTGACTGATTACATGAAAGAGCTAGGGATTCGTGTCAAATATTTGCATTCGGATATTGATACGTTAGAGCGTACAGAGATTATTCGTGACATGAGGTTGGATGTATTTGATGTTTTGGTGGGAATTAATCTCTTGCGAGAAGGATTGGATATTCCGGAAATTACATTGATTGCTATATTGGATGCGGATAAAGAAGGATTCCTTCGTTCCGAAACTTCTTTAATTCAAACGATTGGACGTGCGGCGCGAAATTCCGAAGGGCACGTTATTATGTATGCGGATACCATTACGGAGTCCATGCGAAGAGCCATGGATGAGACAGAAAGAAGAAGAAATGTTCAGATGCGATATAATGAAGCGCATGGTATCACACCACAAACGATCAAAAAGGCAGTGCGTGATTTGATCCGTATATCAAAGAAGGTTGCGGCAGAAGAACTACGTATGGAAAAAGATCCGGAATCCATGAGCAAGACGGAGTTAGAAAAACTCATTAAAGATCTTTCGAAACAAATGCGAAAGGCGGCTGCAGATTTGGATTTTGAAACGGCTACGATACTGCGTGATAAGATGATAGAATTGAAACAGATGTATCAGGAGATAGAGTAACAATATGAAACAGTATATTAAAATACGAGGTGCCAATGAGCACAATTTGAAAAATATTGATATAGATATTCCAAGAAATGAATTGGTTGTATTAACAGGATTAAGTGGCTCGGGAAAATCATCTTTGGCATTTGATACGATTTATGCAGAAGGCCAAAGACGATACATGGAATCATTATCCTCCTATGCCAGACAGTTCTTGGGGCAAATGGAGAAACCGAATGTAGAAAATATTGAAGGGTTGTCCCCTGCGATTTCCATTGATCAAAAGACGACCAATCGTAATCCGCGTTCTACTGTAGGAACTGTGACAGAAGTTTACGATTACTTACGTCTTTTATACGCGCGCATTGGTGTTCCGCATTGTCCAAAGTGTGGAAAAGAGATAAAAAAGCAGACCGTAGATCAGATGGTGGACCAGATTATGCAACTGCCTGAAGGGACAAAGATTCAGCTATTAGCACCGGTTGTGCGAGGAAAGAAAGGAAGGCATGAAAAACTATTTGAACGTGCAAAAAAGAGTGGTTATGTACGTGTTCGCGTAGATGGAAGTCTGTATGAATTAACGGAAGAAATCGTGCTGGATAAAAATATCAAGCACAATATTGAGATTATCGTGGATCGTTTAATTGTACGTCCGGGTATTGAAAAGAGAATGACGGATTCTATTGAGAATGTGTTGGCTTTGGCGGAAGGGCTCCTGGTAGTGGATGTGATTGATGGAGAACCAATTCAGTTCAGTCAGAGTTTTTCGTGTCCGGATTGCGGGATAAGTATTGAAGAAATTGAGCCAAGAAGTTTTTCGTTCAACAATCCTTTCGGTGCATGCCCGGTATGTTTTGGCTTGGGATATAAGATGGAGTTTGATATAGATCTTATGATTCCGGATCAGAGTCTTAGCATTGCGGATGGTGCGATTGTGGTGATAGGTTGGCAGTCCTGCACTGAAGAGAAGAGTTTTACAAGAGCAATTTTGAATGCGTTATGTAAGGAGTATGGATTCTCTTTGGATACGCCATTCCAGGACTATCCGGAAAATATAAAACATGTCTTGATTCACGGGACAAATGGGAAGACCGTGAAGGTACACTATGTAGGACAGAGAGGGGAAGGATACTATGACGTTGCCTTTGAAGGATTGATTCGAAGTGTGGAGCGTCGTTATCGGGAAACATCTTCTGAAACGATGAAAGCAGAGTACGAGACATTTATGCGTATTACGCCGTGTCATGAATGTGGTGGTCAACGTTTGAAGAAGAGCTCTCTTGCAGTGACTGTAGGAGGAAGGAATATCGCGGAATTAACAGCATTTTCTATTGAAAAATTGGCCCGGTTTTTGGACGAATTAGAATTAACTCAAACACAACAGTTAATTGGGGAACAGATATTAAAGGAGATCAAAGCACGGATTCGCTTTTTGATGGATGTAGGATTGGATTATCTTACTTTGGCACGCGCCACAGGCAGTCTTTCAGGTGGGGAGGCGCAACGTATTCGTCTTGCTACACAGATTGGTTCGGGTTTGGTAGGGGTTGCATATATTTTGGATGAACCAAGTATTGGACTACATCAGAGGGATAATGATAAACTTTTGGGAACATTGAAACATTTGCGAGACCTTGGGAATACTTTGATTGTGGTGGAACATGACGAAGATACCATGTTGGAAGCGGATCATATTGTTGACATCGGACCGGGAGCCGGTGAACATGGTGGCGAAATTGTTGCTCAGGGTACGGCAGATGATATCATGGCGTGTGAAAATTCGATTACAGGTGCTTATTTGAGTAAACGAGTACAAATACCGGTGCCACAGGTTCGAAAAGAAGCCAAAGGATGGATCAAAGTGATTGGTGCCGCGGAAAACAATCTGAAGAATATTGATGTGGAATTCCCATTAGGTGTCATGACCTGTGTAACCGGAGTATCCGGTTCCGGAAAAAGTTCCCTTGTAAATGAGATCGTTTATAAGAGCCTGGCGAAGAAATTGAATCGAGCAAGAACAATTCCGGGGAAACATGTGCGTATTGAAGGTGTGGAACAACTGGATAAAGTTATCAACATTGACCAGTCGCCGATTGGCAGAACGCCTCGGTCAAACCCGGCAACGTATACCGGTGTGTTTGATATGATTCGTGATTTGTTTGCTTCTACAGCGGATGCAAAGGCGCGAGGATACAAGAAAGGTCGCTTTAGTTTTAATGTAAAAGGTGGGCGCTGCGAGGCGTGTTCCGGAGACGGTATTTTGAAGATTGAGATGCATTTTTTGCCGGATGTGTATGTGCCTTGTGAAGTGTGTGGCGGTAAAAGATACAATCGAGAGACGTTGGAAGTAAAATATAAAGGTAAGAGTATATACGATGTGCTTGATATGACGGTTGAAGAAGCTCTGAAATTTTTTGAAAATGTGCCTAGTATACGGAGAAAAATTGAAACGTTGTATGATGTGGGGCTGTCTTACATTAAACTCGGACAACCATCCACAACCTTGTCAGGAGGAGAGGCACAGCGAATTAAATTGGCGACGGAACTCAGTAAGAGAAGTACGGGAAAGACTGTTTATATTTTAGATGAACCGACGACAGGATTACATTTTGCAGATGTGCATAAATTAACAGAGATTTTGGGAAGATTAACAGAAGATGGGAATACGGTGATTGTGATTGAACATAATCTGGATGTGATTAAGACTGCAGATTATATTATTGATATCGGTCCGGAAGGTGGCGATAAAGGTGGAACAATTATTGCACAAGGAACTCCGGAGGAGGTTTCTGAAAATCCACAATCTTATACGGGGCACTATATTAAACGAGAATTAAGCCCAAAGAAATGCTAAAAAACACAAAAAACTCTTTCCATTTACTAGAAATTCAATTATAATATTATAGGTATTATGAGTGAAACGAAAGATAATAAAATAGATAAGAGCATTGAAAGGAGAAATCAGATGTCAGTAACAGATATCGGAATCGATTTAGGAACCGCAAGTGTATTGGTGTATGTAAAAGGAAAGGGAGTTGTTCTTAAAGAGCCTTCAGTAGTAGCATTTGACAGAGATACAAATGAAATCAAAGCAATTGGTGAAGATGCAAGGCTCATGCTTGGTAGAACTCCGGGCAATATTGTTGCCATTAGACCTTTGAGACAAGGTGTTATTTCGGATTACACCGTTACAGAAAAAATGATCAAATATTTTGTACAGAAGGCAGTAGGAATCAGACTTTTCAAGAAACCTCGTATTAGCATCTGTGTACCGAGTGGTGTTACAGAAGTAGAGAAAAAAGCAGTTACAGAGGCTGGTTTTTCAGCTGGTGCCAGAGAAGTTCATTTGATTGAAGAGCCGGTTGCAGCAGCAATTGGAGCAGGTATTGATATCGCAAAACCATGTGGAAATATGATTGTAGATATTGGAGGCGGTACGTCGGATATTGCAGTTATTTCTCTTGGAGGAACAGTTGTAAATACTTCTATCAAAGTTGCCGGAGACGATTTTGATGAAGCAATAGTTCGTTATATGAGAAAGAAACATAACTTGTTGATTGGTGAGCGTACAGCCGAAGATATTAAGATTCGAATTGGCACCACATATCCGTTAGTAGAAGATGAAGTTATGGAGGTGCGTGGACGTAATTTGGTAACAGGTCTTCCGAAAACGGTAAAGGTTACATCTTCTGAAACAGAAGAAGCTTTAAGAGAAACGACTGCTCAGATTGTGGAAGCTGTAATTGCGGTATTGGAGAGAACTCCACCGGAATTATCGGCAGATATTCTTGACCGAGGCATTGTCCTCACCGGAGGCGGTGCGTTGCTTCGTGGTTTGGAAGAATTGATAGAAGAAAAAACAGGTATTAATACAATGACAGCGGAAGATCCGATGAAAGTAGTGGCAGTCGGAACCGGTCAGTTTGTAGAATTTATGAGTGGAAAATAAAAATGTGGGCTGTCTGTCAAGATGGCCCTTTTGTTTTGCGGGAAGTAAGGAACTCTTTGTTGTTAGGAGGAAATGATTTGGAAGAAATGAAAGGCTATGTAGAGCATATTGTGTTTCGCAATGAAGATAATGGTTATACCGTATTTCAGTTAACAAATGAAGATGGTGAAATCACGTGTGTCGGGACGTTTCCTTATCTTCAACAGGGAGAAATGTTGCGAGTGACCGGTGAATATAAGAACCACAGTATCTATGGGAACCAATTGCAGGTAACAACGCACGAACTACTGGAGCCGGAGGATTTGATAGCAATTGAAAGATATCTCGGTTCGGGTGCAATTAAAGGATTGGGTGTTGTTTTTGCCGGTCGCATTGTACGTAAATTTAAGGGAGATACCTTCCGTATTATTGAGGAAGAACCGGAGAGACTGACGGAAGTGCAGGGAATCGGCGTGCGCAAAGCTATGGAAATTGCACAACAAGTAGAAGAAAAGAAAGATATGCGAAAAGCAATGATTTATCTTCAAAAATACGGTGTTTCCTTGTCTTTGGCTGCTAAAATTTATGCATATTATGGACAGAAAGTATATAGCGTATTAGAAGAAAATCCTTATCAGATTGCCGATCGTATTCCGGGCGTGGGCTTTAAAACGGCAGATGAAATCGCAAGGAGAATGGGAATATGCATTGATTCGGATTATCGCATTCGCAGTGGGATTGTATATGCCCTTTTACAGGCGGTAGCAGATGGACATATTTATCTGCCGGAAGAGGAGGTATTGGCACGTACCTGTGTTGTTCTGGAAGTTGAACTGCGAGACATTTCACAATATTTGCTGGATTTATCCATGGAAAAGAAAATTATTGTGAAAGAAACTGAAGAAGGAAAACGAATTTATCCTGCTCAATATTATTACATGGAATTAAATACGGCTAAAATGTTGCACGATTTGAACGTCAAATATGATATTGCAGAAGTTGCCATAGAAAAAAGACTTTTCGAGATAGAGAAACATGCAGAACTGCAATTAGATGACATGCAACGCAAGGCGGTAGTAGAAGCGGCAAGAAATGGAGTTATGATTTTGACCGGAGGGCCGGGAACGGGAAAGACCACCACAATCAATACCATGATTCATTTTTTTGAAAAGGAAGGCTTGGATATTTATTTGGCAGCGCCAACAGGACGTGCTGCAAAAAGAATGACAGAAGCCACCGGATATGAGGCAAAAACTATTCATCGCATGCTCGAACTTGCATATGTGCCGGAAGAAGACAACCGTATGCATTATGGCAGGAATGAAGACAATCCGTTAGAAGCGGATGTCATTATTATTGATGAGATGTCCATGGTAGATCTGCCACTTATGAGTATGTTGCTTCGTGCTATTACCGTAGGAACCAGAGTGGTTTTGGTGGGAGATAAAGATCAATTGCCATCAGTCGGTCCGGGAAGTGTGCTGAAGGATTTAATTGAGTCGAAGCGGTTTCCGGTGGTGACACTTACGAAAATTTTCCGGCAGGCACAGCAGAGTGATATTGTTGTGAATGCACATAAAATCAATCGGGGAGAAACGGTGGTTTTGGATAATCAAAGCAGAGATTTCTTTTTCTTGAAACGACAGGATGCCGATACAATTATCAGTGTTGTTTTGACTTTGATTCAGAAGAAGCTACCAAAATACGTGAATGCAGATGCGTTTGATATACAAGTTTTAACGCCTATGCGAAAAGGACTTTTGGGGGTGGAGCGGTTAAATGGAATTTTACAACAATACCTAAATCCACCTGATGTCAAGAAAGAAGAGAAAGAGTATGGCGACAAGAAGTTTCGTGTGGGTGATAAAGTCATGCAGATTCGCAATAATTATCAGCTGGAATGGGAAATTGCCACAAAGTATGGCCTTGTTGTAGATAGAGGCGTGGGTGTCTTTAATGGTGATATTGGTAGAATTGTGGCAATCAATTCCTATACGGAAACCATAGAAGTAGAATTTGAGGAAAGCAAAAAAGTCAGTTATCCATTTGAGTTGTTAGATGAGTTAGAGCTGGCATATGCTGTTACGATACACAAGTCGCAAGGAAGTGAGTATCCGGCGGTTGTTATACCGCTTTTACAAGGACCGAGGCAGTTGTATTATCGAAATCTGATTTACACGGCAGTTACACGTGCCAAAAGATGTGTCACCCTGGTGGGTAGCGATGCCACATTCCACGAAATGGTTAACAATGTGAACGAGCAGAAACGGTATACAAGTCTGGCAGAATGTATTTCTCAAATGCAGTAGAGAGTCTGAAAAAATGTAAATGAATTTATGGAAGAAATTTTTGGATGTTTTGTATCCAAACACATGTTGCTTTTGCGGCAAGACTGTCCGTGAAAGCGTCTGTTCAGCGTGCGCAAAAACGATCTCATACATTGAAGAACCGGTCTGTAAAAGATGTGGAAAGCCGATCAGATATCAGGAAGCAGAGTTTTGCGATGACTGTGCAAAGCAGACTTTTTGCTATGAACAAGGGCGAAGTGTTTGGATACATAAAGGACCGGTGCGATGGTCCGTTTATCAATTCAAATATCACAATCGAAGATGTTATGGGGAATTTTACGCAAAAGAAATGTGTAGGTTATACGGGAACCAGATAAAAAGATGGGGAATTGATTTAATTGTGCCTGTTCCCCTGCACCATGCAAGGGCACGTAAAAGGGGATACAATCAGGCGGCAATCGTAGCTGAATATTTAGGAAAGAAGGTGCAAATACCGGTAGCCACACGTTTGGTAGTCCGATGTAAAAATACCAAGCCACAGAAAGCGTTGAATCATAAGCAAAGAATAGCAAATGTGAAAGACGCTTTTTATGTACGAAAACTTCCGGAAGGAACAAAAAATGTCTTGATTGTTGACGATATTTATACGACAGGGAACACAATCAATGAAATGGCAAAAGCGATACAAAACAGTGGAGTAAACAAAGTGTTCTTTTTGACTATAAGTATTGGACAAGGATCCTGAAAATGTGGTATAATATCTAATAATGTTATATTAGGAAAAGTATGTACAGAGGTAGTGCTTATGTTGAATGAAGAACGAGTAAAACATATGGTAAAACTTGCCTTTTATGAATCGAAAGGCGGAGAAGAAGAGATTAAGATAAATTCCCGTCGCAAGGGAATGTACATTAACGGAAATACTTTAATCTCTATTCTGTGGATGACTGTAGCTTATGCGGTGGTGGTGGCTTTCTTGTACAAAGGGGTTTTAAGTGCAGTACTAACTACTATTTCGAGAAAACAAGGCATGCTATTTCTTGTTTTTGTTGGAATCGCATATTTTGCATTGTTCGTATTCTGGATTATAAGAGCGAGATTTCATTATAAGAAAAAGTATATCCGTGCACAACGCCATGTAAAAAAGTTTAAAACGGATTTGGCAGAATTAGAAAAAATGTACGAGGAGGAAATTCCACATGAGTAAGGTGTTTGAATGGAAGGGTTATCTTATTAAGTATTATGCAAAGTATTCTGTTTACGTAGACAAAGTGTTGAAATTCCTGTTGGCCTTTTTGACATTTACATACATTAATCAGCAGATTGGATTTTCTCAAGTTGTATCCAATCCGATTATGACGGTGATTTTATCCGTGATTTGTATGTTGTTGCCGCTAACACTGATTGTAGTTGTTGCGACATTGGTTATTTTGTTTCAGACACTAACCGTATCACTTGGCATGGCAATCGTTGCGTTGGCATTAATTCTGATTCTGTATGCATTTTATTTTCGTTATGCGACAGGAAAAGCTGTTTTAATGATTGTGGTGCCAATAGCATTTATGCTACATATTCCAATTGCAGTGCCAATTGTATTTGCATTAGTCGGAGGACCGATTTATCTTATACCTATTTCGGCAGGTACCATTTTGCATTATATGATTGAATATGTACAGACAAATTCAAAATTGTTGCAATCAGCCGGGGAATCCAATATGGTGCAACAAGTGATTACATATACGCAGCAGTTTTTGATGAATCCGACCATGTGGTGTATGGTTATTGCATTTGTGGTTACGTTTTTGTTGGTATATGTGGTTCGAAGAATGGCGGTGGATCATTCTTGGGAAATTGCAATTGTTGCAGGCATTTTAGGGAACATAAATGTAGTGGCATATGGATACATTATTATGGACATCCAAATTGCTTATGTATCCTTGATTGTAGGGAGCTTGGTATCCATTCTTGCGGCTTTGATTGTGAAAGTGTTTGTGTTCTCTGTTGACTATACAAGAACAGAACATTTGCAATTCGAAGATGACGAGTATTACTATTACGTGAAAGCAGTTCCGAAAGTTTCCGTGGCAATTCCGGAAAAAACGGTTAAGACAATTAATGAGCGTCAGAAAACGGGCATGATCGATACGGAACAAGTACGGAATTTGACACAATCGGAAGAAGATTCTGAAATTCAGAGAATTATTG